>NZ_JBVJMV010000004.1:0-485484 GCF_055584025.1 Streptomyces sp. NPDC104309
CCATCGACCGCACCACCTACAAAGCCACCATCAGCATCAACATGCTCACGAGCAGCCCTTGACACCCCAGACCCCGCCCTAACTGAACGGCGTTGCTTCTAGATCCTGGCCCAGCTTCTGAGGTGGGGGCGCCGCGCGGCCGTGACCGGTTGCGCGGCGTCCGCCGTCTGCGGGGGCGTGTCCCCCCGTGCCCGTTCCGCCTCCCGCAGTGCGCGGTCGATGCGGCTCTCCCTGGCGAGTCCGGCCAGGGTGGGCAGCAGGACGAGGGCGAAAAGTGCGGCTGTGCCCAGGACGTTCAGGATTGCGTTCATGGCTCTACTCTCGTCCGCGCGACCGGATTCCGGCAGTGGCAGGACTGTCATGCACCATCGAATTACTGCCACACTGGCGTCATGCTGAAGAATGTCGCCGCCCTGCTGCTCGACGAGGTCCATCCCTTCGAGCTGGGTGTGCTGTGCGAGGTCTTCGGGCTCGACCGCAGTGACGAGGGCCTGCCGGTCCACGATTTCGCCGTGGTCTCCGCCGAGGGCCCGGTGCTGCGGACCCATGCCGGATTCACCATCAGTACGCCGCACGGCCTCGACCGTCTGGAGGAGGCCGACCTCATCGCCGTACCGGCCGGCAGCCACTTCATCGCACGGGACTACCCCGAGGAGGTCCTCGACGCCCTGCGCCGGGCCGTGGACCGGGGCGCCCGGGTGATGAGCGTCTGCTCCGGGGCCTACGTGCTCGGAGCGGCCGGGCTGCTGGACGGCCGCCGCTGCACCACCCACTGGCGTCATGCCGACGAACTGGCCCGTCGCTTCCCGCGGGCGGTCGTCGAACCCGATGTGCTGTACGTGGACGAGGGCCCGGTCATCACCTCGGCGGGCACGGCGGCCGGGATCGACGCCTGTCTGCATCTGGTCCGGCAGGCGTACGGCCCCGATGCCGCCAACGCCATCGCCCGCCGCATGGTGGTGCCGCCGCACCGCGACGGCGGGCAGGCGCAGTACATCAAGCGGCCGCTGCCCCGCACCCGGTGCGACACGGTCGGCGGGACCCTGGCCTGGATGGAGCGCCACCTCGACCAGGAGATGACCGTCGAACAGCTCGCCGCCCAGGCACACATGTCCCCGCGCACCTTCGCCCGCCGCTTCCAGCAGGAGACGGGCACCACCCCGTACCGCTGGCTGCTCCGTCAGCGGGTGCTGCTGGCACAGCACCTCCTGGAGACATCCGATGAAACGGTGGACACGATCGCCGGGCGCACCGGCTTCGGAACGGCCGCCGCGCTGCGCCATCAGTTCGTACGATCGTTGGGCACCACGCCGAACGCGTACCGCCGCACCTTCCGCGGGCCGGGCGCCATGACCGAAGTCGCGTGATCCCGGACAGATCTGACGTCGGATCATTCGTCCAATCGTTGGTCACACCCGTCCATGGACCACGGCCCGGGTGACCCAAGAGGGTCGGCCCCATGGACATGTGGATGGCACGACGAAGGACCATCGGGGCCGTGGTGGCCGCGCTCGCCGCCGCGCTGCTGCCCTGGCAGAGCGCGGCGGCGGAGGTACCGCCCTCCGCCGCTCCCCCGCCCGAGGTACTGCCCTCGTTGCGGCAATGGCAGCCCGGTGAGGGCGAGTTCACGCTGGCCGACCGGGCACGGATCGTGCTGGACGGGGTGCGGGACAGCCGCACGGCCGACGACGCGCGCCGCTTCGCCGGTGAACTGGCCCGGAAGGCCTCGGTGTCGCGGGGCCCGGCGGCGGCCCGTACCGGTGACATCGTGCTGCGCCAGGACCCGTCCCTGAGGGGTTCGCTGGGCGCAGAGGGCTATCGGCTCGACGTCGGCGACCGGGTCACGGTCACGGCCGCGACCTCCACCGGCGTCTTCTACGGTTCGCGGACCGTCCTCCAGCTGCTGAACGACGACGGCCACGCCGCGCGCGGTTCGGCGACCGACGTGCCCGCGTACCGTGAGCGCGGGGTCGGGGTGTGCGCCTGCTACATCAACGTCTCGATCCCGTGGTTCGAGCGGCTGATGAAGGACATGGCGTCCCAGAAGCTCAACCAGCTGTGGATCGAGGCCAAGGTCAGGAGCGACACCGACCCGGCGTCGGCGTTCTGGGGCTACTACACGAAGCCGCAGGTCCGGACCCTGGTCGCGCTGGCGAAGAAGTACCACATCGAGCTGGTGCCGGAGATCAACTCCCCCGGCCACATGGACACCTATCTGGAGAACCACCCGGAGCTCCAGCTCAAGGACAGGAACGGCGTCGCCTCCCCGCCCCGGCTCGACATCTCCCGGCCTGAGGCGCTGACCTACTACACCTCGATGGTCGACGAGGCCCTGAAGGTGTGGGACACCCGCACCTGGCACATGGGCGCCGACGAGTACATGATCGGCTCGTCCTACCCGAACTACCCGCAGCTGCAGACCGCGGCGACCGCGAAGTTCGGCGCGGGCGCGACCCCCGACGACCTCTTCGTCGACTTCATCAACCAGGTAGACGAGCATGTGAAGGCCAGGGGCCGTTCGCTGCGGATCTGGAACGACGGCCTGGCGGGCCGCAACGGCGTCGTCCCGCTGAACCGTGACATCACCGTCGAGCACTGGCTGGGCGGCGGCGCCATCCAGAAGCCGTCCGCGCTGCTCGCCGAGGGCCGACAGGTCATGAACTCGGCGTACGCGCTCTACCTGGTGCGCGGCGGCTACACGACGCAGACGCGGCAGCTCTACGAGAGCGACTGGACACCACTGCGCTTCGAGGGCGAGACGCTGCCCGCCACGGCCGCGAACCTCACCGGCGCCAAGATCAGTCTGTGGCCGGACAGCGCGGCGGCCGAGACCGAGAACGAGGTGGAGGCGAAGACCTTCATGCCGCTGCGCTTCCTCGCACAGACCACCTGGGGCGGCCCGAAGCCCAGTGAGACGTACGCCGGTTTCGAGGCACTGGCCCGGCGGATCGGCCACGCGCCGGGCTGGTCGAACACCGAGCGCACCCCGCTCGCCGACGGTACGTACCGGCTGACCGCGGGCGACCGGGCGCTCTCCCCCGCCGCGGACGCGGGCGTCTCCCTGGTCCGCGCCGGCGCCGCCTCCTGGATGCTGACGGCCACCGCCGACGGGTACTACACGGTGCGGTCGTCCGCGACCGGTCAGTGCCTGGACGCGGTGCGCGGAAAGAAGTATCTGGGCGCCCCGCTGGAGGTGGGGGCGGAGCTCTCGCTCGGGACGTGCTCGGCGACGGCGCGCACCCAGCGCTGGCAGCTGGACACCGGGGCCGGAAAGCTGACCCTGCGCAACGCCATCTCCCAGCTCCATCTGACGGAGCGGCCTTCGGACGGCGCCGCGGTCCAGACGACGGGCGCGACGCGACTGACGGCAAGGACCGCCTGACACGGGCGGCACACGGAGAAGGGCCCCGTACGCCGGTTCGGACGGACCGGTGTGCGGGGCCCTCGTGCGTCAGATGCCGCAGTTCGGCGCCGACCAGAAGTGGCTGGGCCCCTGGTTGACGTGGACGTGGTCGCCGTGGTCCGGGTAGCCGGGGCCGAGGATCCCGTTGAAGCCGTGGTTGCGGGCCTCCTTGGCGAGGGTGCACAGGGCGTGCGGTCCGGCGCCGAGGTCGGCCGCGTCCCCGTACAGATGACGGCTGTTGGACGCGCCGCCGACCGCGCTGTTGCAGGAGGTGGAGCGGAAGCCGCTGGTGATCCGGATCGACTGGTCGCCGAGTGCGTGCCGCAGCGCCTCCAGTTTCCACATGGTGCTCAGGGCGTTGGCCTTCGCCGTGCCGGCCGCGACGGCACCACCCGCCCAGGTCGTGTTGCACTGGTTGTGCTCGGCGTACGTGAAATGGACCGGGGTGCAGTCGTTGTCCTGGAGCTCATAGATCTTCGCCTGGGTGGCCGGGCCCGCGATGCCGTCGGCGGCGAGACCGTAGGCGGTCTGGAAGCGCTTGACGGCGGCGGTGGTGGCCGGTCCGTAGGAACCGTCGACCGCGAGCACGGAGTTGTAGCCGGGGTAGCCGGCCACCCGTATCTGGAGCTGGACGACGTCATTGCCGGTGGCGCCGGCGGAGAGCGTGCGGGTCCAGGTGTAGCAGCCGTCGGCCTGTGCGGTGCCGGCGGTGACCACGGCCCCACCCCAGGCGAAAGCCATGGTCATGACAAGACCGAGCAACAGTCGTGCGGTGCGTCTGAGCATGAGGGGATTCCCTACCACGACGGAGATGTGGTGAGAGAGCTTGTCGGACGAGTCGACGCGCGTCAACTGCCCATGGGTAAACGGCGATTGCCGGCCGATCGAGGGGCGAGGACCGACGGGCCCGGCCTCCCGCGCAGGGGATGCCGGGCCCGCTCGGCGACAGCCGGACGTCAGTCGTTCGGCACGATCTCGTAGCGCGGCGTGTTCTCCGCCATCTGCCGCAGGGCGTCCTTGCGGTCCCGCTTCGAGAGCCGGTCGATGTACAGGTATCCGTACAGGTGGTCCGTCTCGTGCTGGAGGCAGCGGGCGAAGTAGCCGTTGCCACGGATCTTGACCGGGTTGCCCTTGGCGTCCTGTCCCCGGACCACCGCGTAGTCCGGGCGGGCCAGCGAGGCGTACGCCGTCGGGACGGAGAGGCAGCCCTCGTTGGAGTCGTCCAGGACCCGGTCCTCGGGCGCCAGCTCTTCGAGCACCGGGTTGCAGACGGCTCCCACGTGCCGCACGCCGTCGTCGTCCGGGCAGTCGTAGACGAAGACCTTCAGATCGACGCCGATCTGGTTGGCGGCCAGGCCCACGCCCTCCGCCGTCCGCTGGCTGGCGAACATGTCGTCGATCAGCCGGGCCAGTTCGTCGTCGAACTCGGTGACGTCCCGGCACTCCTTGTGCAGCACCGGGTTGCCCACGACCGTGATCGGACGGGAGGCGCCGCGCTCGCGATGTGCCGCCTCGCGCGCCTCACAGTCCTCCGTGTCCACGACGAAACCTTCGTCGTCGAGGCTGATCTGCTCGTCCGTCTCCTGCTGCGCCATGTCCGCCGTACGCCTTCCTCAAAACCTGAAACCGGGGCATCCGACAGATCCGGGGCCCGGACACCCGAGCACCACCATCGGTGCCCGTACAGCCTACGGGCACCGGTCAGCAGACTTCTTCGAGATCCCGCCACTCGCGGCTGTCCGGGCTGTCCGCCACCCAGCCGTCCAGCAGTCCGCGCACCAGCCCGGCCGGTGCCGCTATCCCGCACTCGCGCTCGGGCACCCACAGCTCACCGGCGGTGCGGTGCCGCAGCGGGCCCGGATGCCCCGGCTCGCTGTGGTCGTGGGGGTCCAGGTGCTCGCCGTCGCCCTCGTCGCTCTCCATCCGGCTCTCCGAACAGGCCCGGCAGAGCAGCCGCACGGAGGACGACCAGTCCTCGGCGGCGAAGCCGGCGTCGGACGCCAGCTGTTCCAGCGCGTCCCGGTCCGCCTCGGTGGCCGCTTCCAGCAGCACCACCCAGGTGGGTACGGGGGACGGCGCCCACAGCTCGATCTCGTCGAAGACGGGGTACGCGGGGCCGGCCGCGGTGACCCGCTCGCCGTGCGGCACCCCGTCGTGCAGGACGACCTCTCCCCAGCGCCGGCCGGACGACGGCAACGGGATGGAGAGCACCTCCATCCGGGCCGGATCGAGCCTGCGGCCCCAGACGACCTCGGCCTCGCCCTCCGGCGACAGCCGTACCGCGGCACTGCCGAGCTCCATGCCGACGGGCTCGCTGTTGGCCGCCGAGGTGTGCTGGCCGGCGCCCGGCACCTTCAGGCCGTACGCCTGCCAGGCGCGGCGCGCCAGCGGCCAGTCCTGCAACGCGGTGGCGGCGATCCCGACGTTCCACCAGTCGGGAGCGCCGGACTCCTTGTCGAGCAGCGCGACGGCCCTGAGACCGGCCGCTCTCGCCTGTTCCCAGTCATGCCGGAATTTGTGCAGCAGCGCCAGGTTGAACCACGACTCCGAGAGCCAGGGTTCCAGGTCCGCCGCACGGGTCAGCAGTGCGCCCGCGTCCTCGTACCGGCCGTCGCCGATCAGCGTGAACGCGCGGTCCGTGGCCTGCCGCCAAGAGGCGGAGGGCCGATGCCGTACCTTCCCGAAGATCCTCACGATTCCCGCCCGTCCCGACTGGACACCCTCGTTTTCCGCTCCTCTTCGCATCCAACCATGCCCGGCCGGACGCCCGCTCATTACCCATGGGTTACCCGGGCGGGACGGGGGTCGGACCGCCCCGTGCCAGGACCCGGGCCAGTGATTCCACGACCTCGGGCTGATAGTCGTGACCGGTCCCGAGCCTGAGTTGCTCCATCGCGCCCAGCGGCCCGATGAGACCTTCCCCGGAGAGGTCGTCGTATGCGTTGACGGCCCTGACGATCCTGGCGGACAGCGGCTGCTCGCGGAAGGGGTCGGCCTGCCGTTCCACCACGACCGCGACCCCGGTGTCCACCCCGGTCTGCCGGACCACGGCCCCGCCCAGCAGCGCGATGCGGCGCTGCTCGGCGGGGGGCAGGGTGGCCGTCGCGCCGTCCGGGACCGGATCGACCAGGGAGAGCTGGCCGATGTCGTGCATCAGGGCCGCGTACTCCAGCACGGTCAGCTCGCGTCCGGAGAGCCCCAGCTCACGGCCGACGGCGGTGCAGAGCGTCGCGACCCTGCGGGCATGGCCGTGCGGGGTGTACCCGGCGATCTCGGTGGACCGGGCGAGCGAGGTGATCGTCTGCCGGTAGGTGGTGCGCACGGCGACGAAACGGCGGAACGAGACCTGGGTCAGCAGCAGCGGTACGCACAGGACGGGCAGCGCCCACAGCCCGGCGACGGCGACCCCGAGCGCCATCACGACCCCGGTCGCGCAGACCGCCGACCCGATGCCGATGAGGGCGCGCAGCTCGTCGTGGAGCAGCGGCCCGTACGGGTGGCGGGTGCGCGAGCGCAGCAGCAGCGCGGCGAGCACAGCGTCGCACAGCGCGGTCAGGACGAGGAGCAGCAGCGGGAAGAGCACGTAGTACGGGCCTTCGCCGAACCGGCTCGCGACGCGGCCGGAGTTGTACAGCGGCTGGAAGCACACGGCGGCGAAGGCGACGGTCAGGATACGGCGGGCCACCCGGTCGAGCGAGGGTCCGCTGCCCCGGGCCACGTGCGGCACACAGGCGACGAGCTGTGCCGCGACGAGTACGGCGACCACCTGGAGCACGCCGTGACCGGTGGGCGCGCCTCCGCTGCGGCCGAGCAGGGCGTACGCGAGCGCCCCCGCGGCCCCGAGCGGCGCGGGCTCGCGCTCGCCGGGCAGCGCGCCCCAGCGGGCCAGTTCACCGACGGTGATGAGGACCCCGAAGGCGAGGGCGTGGCCGGGCTCGTGGACACCGTCCCAGAGGGTGTGGCCGAGCCCGACGACGGCGAGCGCGGCTGCGGCACCGCGCACGGCGAGGACGGCGGGGGGCAGCGCCTTTCGCCGGGTGCGGGCCGGGCTCATCCGGGCCGGTCCCCGGACGGCTGCGGACCGGGGGTCGCCCCGAGCCCGTCGGCGGGCGCCACCGGACCGGGCGCCGCGTCGGACGCGTCCGGCCACGGCGGACGGGCCGGTGCCGGGGGCACCGGAGCCTCCCCGTCCCGTGGCCGCGGAATCGCCTCGTCCGCCGTCACCGCGGTCGACGGCGACCAACCGTGCCGTTCCACCCCTCGCACCAGTGCCCGCACCATCTGCGGATCGAACTGCGTGCCCGAGCACCGCTTCAGCTCCTCCAGCGCCGCGGGCACCGGCCGTCCCCTGCGGTACGACCGGGTCGACGTCATCGCGTCGAAGGCGTCCGCCACCGCGACGACCCGGGCGAACTCGGGGATCGCCCGGCCGCTGAGCCCGTACGGGTAGCCGCTGCCGTCGAGCCGCTCGTGGTGGTGCAGGACCGCGTCCCGGGCCTCGCCGAGGAAGCCGATGCCGCGGACGATCTCGTGCCCGTACTCCGGATGCAGTTCGATCACCCGCCGTTCCTCCGGGGTGAGCGGTCCGTCTTTGCGGAGCACCCGGGTCGGGACGCCGAGCTTGCCGACGTCGTGCAGGATGCCGGCGAACCGGAGGACCTCCAGGCGGCCCTGTTCCATGCCCAGTTCGCGGGCGATGAGGACGGAGGCCTGTCCCACCCGTTCGCTGTGACCTCGGGTGTACGCGTCCTTGATGTCGACGGCCTGCACCAGTGCCCTGATGGTGGCGCGGTGGGCGGCGTGCTCGCGGTGGTACTGGGCGAAGACCCAGCAGGAGATGTAGATCGGCAGCAGGACGATGAGCGCGGACGGCGGACCGTACGGACCTCGCCACAGCACGGCCATCATCAGTCCGGCGAGTCCGTGCACCAGGTGCGGTCCCAGCGACCGGGACAGCAACCCGTCCCAGGCGCGCCGCAGGGGCAGCCGTTCGGCCGCGACCAGGATGGAGCCGTCCAGAGCGGCCAGGACGAGGCTGAAGGCCAGGGCGGCCGCGCAGGCGGGCAGCAGGGCGTACGGGAGGTCGGGGAGCCGGTCGGCGCCGGACCCGCCGAGCGTGGCGGCGCCGCCCAGCAGCCCGTGGACGGACGAGGCGGCCCCGACGGTGACGGCGAGCTGCGCGGCCCGCCAGACCCGCCGTGCGGCGACGGGCGAGTTCTCCACCCGGCCGACGAGCGATCCGGGGATCGCGACCAGGCCGGCCGCGGCGGGCGGCAGCAGAAAGGCGGTGGCGAGCAGCAGTGGAAAGAACGATCCGGCTCTGATCGGCACGGAGCCGCCGAAGAAGGGGCAGCGCCCGGGGAGTTCACAGGCCAGGTAGAGCGCGGTCAGCAGTCCGACGGTGGCCCAGGGGGTCCCTGCGCCCGTGCGCAGCGCGGGCAGCACACAGAGCAGGGCACCGGCCGCGGCCACCAGGACGTACGCCCGCGCCGCCCCGCGTGTCGCTCCCACCCGCCCGCCCCCAACATGGTCAATGGAGGCGCCACGCTAGCGAGTTGTGTGTCCCGCCGAGCCGCGATGAGCCCGATTAGCACATTCGGGTGACGCGACGCGGGCGCGGATGATGCGAGGGCGGAGCCGAGCGTCGGGGCCCCGGGCGGGACGGCCGCCGGGCTGCGGCGTCACTCCGTGGCGGCGGTCGGCTGTCCGGTCTCCGACGCCGTCACGTCCTGCTCCGGCACGGCCTGTCCCGAACGGATCAGATCGATCCGGCCCATCACCTTGGAGCGCAGATCGGTCGGCACGTCGTCCTGGCCGCAGCAGCGCTTCACCAGCTTCTTCACGGCCTGTTCCAGGCCGTACTTCTCCAGGCACGGGGAGCACTCCTCGAAGTGGACCTCGAACTTGGTGCAGTCGCTGTCGGGCATCTCGTGGTCGAGGAACTCATAGAGATGATCGAGGACCTCTGAGCAGTCCGTCTCGTGCGGCTCTCCGCAGCTCATGAGCCCGAGCCTTTCCGATCGTCCGACTCTCCGGCACCGGCCGGGACGAGCCCGCGCTCACGGGCGTAGTCCTCCAGCATGCCGCGCAGCTGGCGGCGGCCCCGGTGCAGTCGGGACATCACCGTACCGATGGGAGTCCCCATGATGTCCGCGATCTCCTTGTAGGCAAAGCCCTCTACATCGGCGAGATACACGGCGATGCGGAACTCTTCGGGGATCGCCTGCAGGGCGGACTTCACGTCCGAGTCGGGCAGGTGGTCGAGCGCCTGCGACTCTGCGGAACGCAGACCCGTCGACATGTGCGACTCGGCGCGCGCCAGCTGCCAGTCCTCGATCTCCTCGGCGGCGCTGCGCTGGGGTTCGCGCTGCTTCTTGCGGTACGAGTTGATGAAGGTGTTGGTGAGGATGCGGTACATCCACGCCTTGAGGTTGGTGCCCTCGCGGAACTGGTGGAAAGAGCCGTAGGCCTTGGCGTACGTCTCCTGGACCAGGTCCTCGGCGTCGGCGGGGTTGCGCGTCATGCGCAGCGCGGCCGAGTACATCTGGTCGAGGAAACCGAGCGCGTCCCGCTCGAAGCGCGCGTTGCGCTCGGCGGTCGTCTCCTGCGCGCGGCCGTCGTCGGTCCCTGTGTCGGTCCCAGTGACCGGACCCACCTCCTCCAACGCTGTGGCGGAGCCGAAGCCGGACCCGCTCGAATCGGAGAATAGTCGACCTTGCTTCGAGACGGGCTGTCGATCCGATCCGCTCAGTGCCCGCTCGGGAGTGGTCCTGGCCGTGTGCAGGACCGTCCACTCCAGGTCGGCGGCGTTCGAGCGGCGCGGGCAGATGGTCGAACCCATGCGACGGACTCCCTCTCCACGTACGACGTTGATATACCGATGACACCGACAACAGTGGCCCCTGGCTCAACATTCCCGGGGGTGCGCCCCGGCCGTCCGAGGGGTTCGGCCGGCCCCCTCCCCAGGGCGACGTACCTCACACGAGGGCCGACAGCCATGCGGTCACGGCGGTGGTCAGGATCGCCATCGCCTGATCCTCGGTCAGGCCGGATTTCTTCGGTACGGCGAACCCGTGGTCCCCGTACGGCACCTCGGCGAGCTCGTACTCCCCCGGCGGGAATT
The DNA here is from genome assembly GCF_055584025.1 of Streptomyces sp. NPDC104309. Classification (NCBI taxonomy): domain Bacteria; kingdom Bacillati; phylum Actinomycetota; class Actinomycetes; order Kitasatosporales; family Streptomycetaceae; genus Streptomyces; species Streptomyces sp. NPDC104309. The sequence goes on from NZ_JBVJMV010000004.1 coordinate 10,527, forward strand.
CGGCGGGCCGCCCGAACGGGTCGTTCCCGCCCTGCACGACGAGTGTGGGCACGCCGGCCCCGAGGAGCTCGTCCGCGCGGGACTTCTCCGGCCTTCCGATGGGGTCTCCCCTGCTCGAACGGAGCTGAGAGCTTGGGGAAGGGTGCAGCGGGAAGCTCAGCGCGAGGACGCCGTGGGCGCCGAGCTCCGTCGCCGTCCGGCACGCCACCCGGGCCCCGGCGCTGCGCCCGCCGGCGACGACGGGCAGCCCGGGGGCGGTGAGCGCGGGCCACAGGCCCCGCCATCCGGCGTCCAGGGTCTTCGGGGCGGGCGCGATCTTCTTCCCGGCGACCCGCCACGGCTGCTCCACCAGGGCGACGGCGACCCCGTGGGCGGGCAGCGCGGCGGCCAGGGCCCGCAGGTCACGGGTCTCGATGCCGCCGCCCGCGCCATGGCTGACGGCGAGCACCAGGCGGGCGTTCCCCGGGCCCGCGGGATCCTTCAGGCCTTGCGGGGCCTTCGGGTCCCTCGGCTCCTGAGGGTTCCCCGCGGGCAGCCAGGTGATCCTGGCCGGCCCGGCGTCCGTGTCGACCGTCTCGGTCCTGCGGCCTGTCTCTGCGGTACTCACACGCCCCATCCTGCCCGCTCGGAACGGGGTCAGAACAGCGTGCTCACCTCCGGCGCGGCCAGCTCCTCCAGCAGCTCGGGACCGTTGTTGCGGACATTGCTGACGGCCGTGGCCACCGGGTAGGCCCGCATCAGCCCGCCCGGCGGCGGCGCGAGCAGCGCCCGCAGTTCCTCGGTGTCGGTGCGTGACGGATCGAGCCAGGCGTCCCACCGGTCCGGGGTCAGCATGAGCGGCATCCTGGGGTGGATGTCGGCGAGCGTGGCCGGGCCCTCGGCCGGGGCGACGGCGAGCGGGGTGGTCTCCGCCTCGGTCGTGATCACCGAGCACGTCACCCACCAGGCCATGGGGTGGTCGTCCGGCAGGGTCCGGTCGCGCCAGAACTCGTACAGTCCGGCCATCGCGAAGACGGATCCGTCGGCGGGCGTCACGAAGTAGGGCTGCTTGCGCGGCCGCTTCTTCTTCCCCTTCTCCTCCAGCTGCCGCTCATCGGCGCCGGTGACCCACTCGTAGTAGCCGTCGGCGGGCAGGATGCAGCGCCGGGAAACGAAGGGGCGGCGGAAGGACGGCTTCTCGTGGACGGTCTCCGCGCGGGCGTTGATCATGCGTGCCGCTCCCTCGGGGGACTTCGCCCAGGACGGCACGAGTCCCCATTTCAGAGCACGCAGCTGGCGAACCGGACGCTGATCGTCTGCGTCTTTCAATGGACGTTCCAGTACGGCGTAGACCTCCTTGGTCGGCGCCACGTTCCAATCGGGCGCCAGAGTCTCTGCCGGTTCCCACTTCTCGACCCGGAAGAGTCCGGTCAGGTCCTCGGGCCGCCGACTCGCTGCATACCGTCCGCACATAAGTGCCAGACTGCCACGACCGACGCGCCGACAGGACGCCGATACCGCAAGGAGCCGCCCGCACCATGGACAGCACCGATCTGGGCAATCTGTGGGACCGCGTCTTCGGCACCCAGCCCGCGCCCGAGCAGTGGCTGGTGGTGGTGACCGGCGCGCTCGCGCTGATCGCCGTCGTGCCGAACCTGATATGGCGGCTGACCCGCAACGCGATCACCATCGCGCACGAGGGCGGGCACGGGCTGATCGCGCTGTGCACCGGGCGGCAGCTGTCCGGCATACGGCTGCACTCGGACACCAGCGGGCTGACCGTCAGCCGTGGCAAGCCGACCGGCATCGGAATGATCCTGACGGCGGCGGCCGGCTACACCGCCCCGCCGCTGCTGGGCCTGGGCGGGGCATGGCTGCTGGTCAGCGGCAGGATCACGCTGCTGCTGTGGCTGGCCACCGCGCTGCTCGCGGTGATGCTGGTGATGATCCGCAATGTGTACGGGGCACTGACGGTGATCTTCACGGGGTCGGCCTTCCTGCTGGTGTCCTGGCTGGCCTCGCCCGCCGTGCAGTCGCTGTTCGCTTACACCGTGGTCTGGTTCCTGCTGCTCGGCGGCGTACGCCCGGCCTTCGAGCTCCAGTCGAAGCGGCGGCACGGCGGGGCGCCGGACTCGGACGCGGACCAGTTGTCGCGGCTGACCGATGTGCCGGCCGCGCTGTGGCTGTTCCTCTTCCACGCGGTGTCGCTCTGCTCGCTGATCGGCGGCGGGCGCTGGCTGCTCGGCATCTGAGGGCAGGCAGACGCGGGGCGGTCCCGCGCGGCGCCATGTACCACACATGCGCTACGCCACCGTTTCGACCTATTTGATAGAGATTCCGGTTTGCGGTGAGCCACTAAAGTGAGGTCCATGACCGAACGTTCCGTGCACCCCGCCCTCTGGCCCGCCCCGCATGCGACCGGAGCCGTCGATGCGACCGTCACCGTGCCCGGATCGAAATCGGTCACCAATCGCGCGCTCGTCCTCTCCTCTCTCGCCGCCGAGCCCGGCTGGCTGCGTCGCCCGCTGCGCTCCCGCGACACCCTGCTGATGGCCGAGGCACTGCGCGCGATGGGCGTCGGCATCGAGGAGACGGTGTCGTCCAGCTCCTCCGTCGCGGACGGCCCGGACGGCGCCGGTGAGGCCTGGCGGGTCATCCCGGCCGGGCTGCACGGCCCCACCACGATCGACGTCGGCAACGCCGGTACGGTCATGCGCTTCCTGCCGCCGGTCGCGGCGCTGGCCGACGGCCCGATCCACTTCGACGGAGACACCCGTTCGTACGAACGCCCGCTGAACGGCGTGATCGACGCGCTGCGGGTGCTGGGCGCACGGATCGACGACGACGGGCGCGGCTCGCTGCCCATGACGGTGCACGGCAGCGGCGCCCTGGACGGCGGCGCGGTGGAGATCGACGCCTCCTCGTCCTCTCAGTTCGTCTCGGCGCTGCTGTTGTCGGCGCCGCGTTACAACCAGGGGGTGGAGGTGCGCCACACCGGCGCCCGGCTCCCCTCCATGCCGCACATCCGGATGACCGTCGACATGCTCCGGGCCGTCGGCGCCCAGGTCGACGAGCCGGAGACGGGCGGTGAGCCGAACGTCTGGCGGGTCTCGCCCTCCGCCCTGCTCGGCCGTGATCTCACCATCGAGCCCGACCTCTCGAACGCCCAGCCGTTCCTCGCCGCAGCGCTGGTCACCGGCGGCCGGGTCACCATCCCCGACTGGCCCGAGCACACCACCCAGCCGGGCGACGCGCTGCGGGAGATCTTCACCGCGATGGGCGGTAGTTGCGAGCTGACCGAGCACGGGCTCACCTTCACCGGTTCGGGCCGTATCCACGGCATCGACGTCGACCTCGGCGAGGTCGGCGAGCTCACCCCGGGCATCGCGGCCGTCGCGGCCCTCGCGGACGGCCCGTCCACCCTGAGCGGCGTCGCCCATCTGCGGCTGCACGAGACGGACCGGCTCGCCGCGCTCACCAAGGAGATCAACGAGCTCGGCGGCGACGTCACCGAGACCGCCGACGGGCTGCACATCCGGCCCAGGCCGCTGCGCGGCGGTACCTTCCATACATATGACGACCACCGGATGGCCACCGCGGGGGCGGTCATCGGCCTCGCCGTCCCCGGAGTGGAGATCGAGAACGTGGCGACCACAGCCAAGACCCTGCCGGACTTCCCGCAGATGTGGACCGGAATGCTCGGGGCCTGAGACATGCGCCGCTACGGCAAGAACCCCGACGAGGACGACATCCGGTTCCGCCCCAACCCGAAGGGCAACCGGCCCCGCACCCATACCCGCCCGAAGCACGAGGACGCCGAGGACGGCATGGTCCTCACCGTCGACCGGGGCCGCCTCACCTGTCTCGTCGACGGCCGTACGGTCATGGCGATGAAGGCCCGTGAGCTGGGTCGGAAGGCCGCCGTGGTGGGTGACACGGTCTCCATCGTCGGCGATCTGTCCGGCGACAAGGACACCCTCGCCCGCATCGTCCGCATCGGTGAGCGCCGCTCGGTGCTCCGCCGCACCGCGGACGACGACGATCCGTACGAGCGGGTCGTCGTCGCCAACGCCGACCAGCTGGCGATCGTCACCGCGCTGGCCGATCCGGAACCCCGGCCGCGGATGATCGACCGCTGTCTGGTCGCCGCGTACGACGGCGGGCTCTCCCCGCTCCTCGTGCTCACCAAGTCGGACCTCGCCTCCCCGGACAAACTGCTGGAGGCGTACACCCCGCTGGGCGTCCCCTTCATCGTCACCAGCCGCGAGGAGCTGGAGAACGGCGACGCGGCCGAGCGGGTCCGCGAGCAGTTGAACGACCGGGTCACCGCCTTCGTCGGCCACTCCGGGGTGGGGAAGACGACGCTGGTCAACGCGCTCGTGCCGAAGGACCGGCGGCGGACCACCGGGGTCGTCAACGCGGTCACCGGCCGGGGCAGGCACACCACCACATCGGCGCTGGCGCTCCCGCTGCCCGACTATCGCGGCTGGGTGATCGACACCCCCGGCGTGCGCTCCTTCGGGCTCAACCACATCGATCCGTCCCGGGTGATCCACGCGTTCCCGGACCTGGAGCCCGGCACCGAGGACTGCCCGCGCGGCTGCACCCACGACGGCAATCAGCCGGAGTGCGCCCTGGACGCCTGGGTGGCGGACGGTCACGCCGATCCGGCGCGGCTGGACTCGCTGCGGCGACTGCTGTCCACCCGGGAGCGGCGCGAAGGCGACTGACCCGGGCACGTTTGCGATCCGCCGTCGCCGGTAAGTGCATAATCACACCCAGCGAAGCAAGGCGGTCACCGAAGTGGGAGGGCAGTGACGATGGCGTGGCTGCTGGTCGTGGTCGCGGGAGTTCTGGAGACCGGCTTCGCCGTCTGTCTGAAGCTCTCGCACGGATTCACCCGGCTCTGGCCGACCGTCGCGTTCTGCATCTTCGCGCTCGGCAGCTTCGGTCTGCTGACGCTGTCGCTGAAGAAGCTCGACGTCGGGCCCGCCTACGCCGTGTGGACCGGCATCGGCGCGGCGGGCACCGCGATCTACGGCATGGTCTTCCTCGACGACGTGGTCTCCACCCTCAAGCTGATCTCGATCTCCCTGGTGATCATCGGCGTGATCGGCCTGCAGCTCTCGGGCTCGTCCCACTGACCGCCCGGCACGCCCACGCCGTGACGGGCGTCCGCGGGAAGTGACACGCGACGCGGTGCCCGGCGCCCGCACCGACCTGCATCGCCTGCCGCGGCGCCTCCGGCCCGGCCGGCTCCGACTGTGACGGGCTCGGCCGGCTAGGCCCTGTCCTGCCGATCTTCGCGGGCCCGGAACGCCTGGCACGGCACCTCGCCGCGTTGTCGGTATCGCCCGAGTACGTCCGGTACGAGGACGATCCTCCGCCTTGCGATGCACCGCACCAGACGCCCCGGGCTGATCCACGAAGGTCGACAGGACAGGACCTAGAAGCAGCGACGGGCCCCGGTCTTCATCCGGCCGGCCGCCCCTCCACCACCGTGCGCACCAGCGGTGCCGTCTCGCCCGGCGCAGCCGGTACCAGCGCGTAGCTCAGCGCGAGCCGCAGCACGATCTCGCAGGTCGCGGCCAGCGACTCCGGGTCGCGCGATGACCGGCCCCCGTCGAGGGCGGCCACCATGCGTTCCCTGACCTGGCCGAGCAGTTCGGCGGGCGTCGGCGTTCCGGCATCGGCCCACCGCTGGGCGGGAACCGGCGACGAGGTCGGCGCCGCCGGGCCTACGGGACGGGGTAATCGCTCACCCCAGCAGCCCGTGAGCAACCCTCGGACCAGGGCGTTCGTGCGTACGGCACGGACGGTCCAGGCGGCCGTGGCGGCCAGTTGGTCCCCCGGGTCGCCGGCCGACCGCAGCGCCCGGTCGACGCCTGCCAGGTAGCCGTCCGCGGCACCCCGGACCAGGGCACGGGCCAGGCCGTCCTTGCCGCCGAACTCGTTGTAGAGGGTCTGCCGGGAGACCCCGGCGGCGGACGCGACATCGACCATGCGCACCGCCGACCAGGGCAGCGTGGCCAGCGCCGAGAGTGCGGCGTTCAGCAATGCGTCTCGCGCCGTGGGCATCGTCGCCTCCCGCGCCATGGGGCCTGCGTTCCAGAGTTGACGTGCCGCCGGGAGCTGTCAATGGTCCGGGCCGCCGCGAACCCCTGTGGCTCCGTTCACCTGCGGTCGATACTGTGACGGCATGCCCGACTACCACGATGATCTGCGCCTTGCCCATGTGCTGGCGGATGCCGCCGACGCGGCGACGATGGACCGGTTCAAGGCTCTGGACCTCAAGGTCGAGACCAAGCCGGACATGACGCCGGTGAGTGAGGCCGACAAGGCCGCCGAGGAGCTGATCCGCGGCCACCTCCATCGGGCCCGCCCGCGCGACGCGATTCTGGGCGAGGAGTTCGGGATCGAGGGCACCGGCCCGCGGCGCTGGGTCGTCGACCCGATCGACGGCACCAAGAACTACGTCCGGGGCGTGCCGGTCTGGGCGACGCTGATCTCCCTGATGGAAGCGGGGGAGGACGGCTTCCAGCCGGTGGTCGGCGTGGTGTCCGCCCCCGCCCTGAACCGGCGCTGGTGGGCGGCGAAGGGCGCGGGCGCGTTCTCCGGCCGCAGTCTGACGTCGGCGACCCGGCTGCAGGTGTCGAAGGTGGAGCGGATCGCGGACGCCTCGTTCGCGTACGCGTCGCTGAGCGGCTGGGAGGAGCAGGGCCGGCTCGACGGGTTCCTGGATCTGACCAGGGCCTGCTGGCGCACGCGTGGGTACGGGGACTTCTGGCCGTACATGATGGTCGCCGAGGGATCGGTCGACATCTGCGCGGAGCCCGAGCTCTCGCTCTGGGACATGGCCGCGAACGCGATCATCGTCCAGGAGGCCGGCGGGAAGTTCACCAGCCTGGACGGGGTCTCCGGCCCCGGCGGCGGCAACGCGGCGGCCTCGAACGGGGTGCTCCACCACGAACTGCTGGGCTATCTGAACCAGCGCTACTGATCGGGATCGCGCCCCCGAGGGGCGTCGCGCACCACCGCACGCCCCTCGCGCACTCCCACCCCCCTTGTTCCGGTTCCGCATCGGTGCAACTCTGAGAGTCCCCCCGCTTGTGAACTTGTGAATCGACTCACACGGTCGCTTCACGAAGGAGGTGGCTCCCTTCATGCTCGTCCGTGACGCCATGAGCACGCTGGTCCTCACCATCGGACCGGCCCACACGCTCCGCGAGGCCGCCCGGCTGATGTCGGTCCGCCGCGTCGGAGCCGCGGTCGTCCTCGACCGGGACACCAGCGGGCTCGGCATTCTCACCGAGCGCGACATCCTCGACGCGGTCGGCTCCGGCAAGAACCCCGATGTCGAGACCGCCTCCACCCACACCACCACCGATGTGGTCTACGCCGCCCCCACCTGGACCCTGGAAGAGGCCGCGGAGGCCATGACACACGGCGGATTCCGTCATCTGATCGTGCTGGACGACCACGGGCCCGTCGGCGTCGTCTCGGTCCGCGACATCCTGCGCTGCTGGGCGCCCATCAGGCGCCGCCACCACGCGGAACTCGTCGGCTGAGCCCCGGGAACGACCGGTGGGCCGGCCCCCTCCGAAGAGGGAACCGGCCCACCGTCGACGACAGGCGTCGGTTCAGCCGCGCAGGGCCTGGACCGCGGCCTCCAGACGCTTGCCGAAGTCGCCGTCCGCCTGGCGGAAGTTGTTGATCGCGCGCTCGGCGATGTCATCGCGCGACACCTTGGCGATGAATCCGGCGAGGTTGTCGATCAGCCGGACCTTCTCGTCCTCGGAGTAGAGCCGGTAGAGGTTTCCGGCCTGCACGAAGTCGTTGTCCTCGGCGTGGCTCGGGGCCTCGTGCGTACCGATCCCGCCCGCGACCGGGGTGGCCTCCCACAGCGGCCGGTCCGTCTGGGCCGGGCCGCCGAAGCTGTTCGGCTCGTAGTTCTTCGCACCCTTGTGACGGCCGTCGTACAGGTAGCCGTCACGGCTGTTGGTGCGCGCCTCGGTGGCGTGCGGGCGGTTGACCGGCAGGTGGTCGGCGTTGATGCCGACGCGGTAGCGGTGGGCGTCGCCGTATGCGAAGAGACGGCCCTGGAGCATCTTGTCGGGGGACGGGCCGATGCCCGGCACGAAGTGCGCGGGGCTGAAGATCGACTGCTCGACCTCGGCGAAGATGTTCTCCGGGTTGCGGTTGAGCTCCAGCTTCCCGATCTCGATCGGCGGGTAGTCCTCGTGCGGCCACACCTTGGTGAGGTCGAACGGGTTGAAGCGGTACGTGGCCGCCTCGGCCGCCGGCATGATCTGGACCTGCACCGTCCAGGACGGGAAGTCACCGCGCTCGATCGCCTCGCGCAGATCACGCTGGTGGCTGTCCGGGTCCTCACCGGCGAGCTTGTTGGCCTCGTCCTGGGTGAGGTTCTTGATGCCCTGGTCGGTCTTGAAGTGGTACTTGACCCAGAAGACCTCGCCGGCCTCGTTGCTCCACTGGTACGTGTGCGAGCCGTACCCGTTCATGTGACGCAGCGTGGCCGGGATGCCGCGGTCACCGAAGAGCCAGGTCACCTGGTGGGTGGACTCGGGCGACAGACCCCAGAAGTCCCAGACGTTGTCCGCCTCCTGCGAGCCGGTGTACGGGTCACGCTTCTGGGTGTGGATGAAGTCCGGGAACTTGATGGCGTCCTTGATGAAGAACACCGGGGTGTTGTTGCCGACGAGGTCGTAGTTGCCCTCTTCGGTGTAGAACTTCAGCGCGAAGCCGCGGGGGTCGCGCACCGCGTCGGCCGAACCGAGGTTGCCCGCGACGGTCGAGAAGCGGAGGAACGTCTCGGTCTGCTTGCCGACCTCGGAGAGGAACTTCGCCCGCGTCCACTGGGAGACGTCACGAGTGAGCGTGAACGTGCCGTACGCGCCGGCGCCGCGGGCGTGCACGATGCGCTCCGGGATGCGCTCACGGTTGAAGTGCGCGAGCTTCTCCAGCAGCGACTGGTCCTGCACCAGCACCGGCCCGCCGACGCCCGCCGTCTGGCTGTTCTGGTTGTCGGCGACCGGCGCGCCGGCCTCCGTGGTGAGCGGTCCCTGCGTCACGTGCGCCTCCTGCGTCGTTCCTGCACATTCGTCATGTCCTGCACAGCCTGTCCCTTGGCTTATGCCGGTTCCGATCCTACAATGGACATTGTCCAAGTCAAGTGAACATCCAAAGTCACACCTGTTCGGGACCTGGTCCCCTCACTGTTAGGCTTGTTCTTATGAGTGACCTGTTGGAACGACTTCGCGGACGCGGCTGGCGCATGACTGCGCAGCGGCGCGTCGTGGCCGAGGTCCTCGACGGGGACCATGTGCACCTGACGGCCGACGAGGTCCACGCCCGGGCCGTCGCCAAGCTGCCCGAGATCTCCCGCGCCACCGTCTACAACACCTTGGGTGAGATGGTGACGCTCGGCGAGGTCATCGAGGTCTCCACGGACCGCCGGGCCAAGCGCTACGACCCGAACGCGCACCGCCCCCATCACCACCTCGTCTGCGCGAACTGCGGCACCATCCGCGACGTGCACCCGGCGGGCGACCCGCTGGCGGACCTGCCGAGCGACGAGCGGTTCGGATTCACGGTCTCCGGCGTCGAGGTGACCTACCGCGGCATCTGCCCGAACTGCGCCGCGACGAGCTGAGTCCCACCACGGAGGGCCCCGGTGCGAGCATCCTGCTCACCGGGGCCTTCCGCATGCCCGCCGGACGCACGCACCACACGCCCGCGAGCCGGCCGGCACAAGGCACGGACCGGCCGCCGCGGGTGCACCGAGCGCTTCGGACCGCCCCGCCCCCGGCCGCCCCGCCCGCGGAACGAGGACGGAACGGACACCGGGCGGCCCCGGCACACCCCCGCACCCTCGACCTCACCACGCGCGCACCCCCTTCCCGAATCTGACGGAGCGTCATATCGTCGGCGGCGATCACGTCCGCCCCGCGGCGGATCCGCACCTCGATACGCGCGAGGAGAGACCCGTGGGAGTTCCGCACCCGACCACACCCACACCCACTGCCCCAGCCACCAGTCCCAAACTCCGCGCCGACGCGCTCACCCGTTCGTTCGGACGCGGCGCCAAGGCCCTTCCCGCCCTCGGTCCGGTCGATCTCTCCGTCGCACCGGGCGAGTTCACCTGCATCGTCGGCCCGTCCGGCTGCGGCAAGTCCACGCTGCTCCGGATCGCCGCCGGACTGCTCCGCCCCAGCTCGGGCGAGCTCTCCCTCCGTACGGCCTCGTCCCGCCCGGCGGCGATGATCTTCCAGGACTACGGGATCTACGACTGGAAGACCGTGCTCGCCAATGTCCGGTTCGGCCTCGACATCCAGCGCGTACCGCGCAAGGAGGCCGACGCCAGGGCTCACGACTGGCTGGCCCGGATGGGACTCTCGGACTTCGCGGGGGCGTATCCGGCCGCGCTCTCCGGCGGGATGCGACAACGGGTCGCCATCGCCCGCGCCCTCGCCGTCGAGCCCGAGATGCTGCTGATGGACGAGCCGTTCGCGGCGCTGGACGCCCAGCTGCGCACGATCCTCCAGGACGAGCTGCTCGACCTCACCCAGACCACCCGTACCACCACCCTCTTCATCACCCACAGCCTCGAAGAGGCGATCGTGCTCGGGGACCGGGTGCTGGTGATGTCCGCCAGACCGGGGCGGATCATCGCCGAGCGCCGTCCGCCGTTCGCCCGGCCACGCACCGGCGAGGTCCGGTCGGCGCCCGAGTTCACCGCGCTGAAGAGCGAGTTGTGGGAGCTGCTGCGTGGCGAGGTGCGAAGGGAGGTGTCCCCGGTATGAGCGCCACCGTGAACGCCACGGAACCCGACGAGGGCGTGCTGGTCCGCAGGCCCGGTCCGCAGGAACTGCGTCCAGTGCGCACCCACCGCAGGCGGCGCGCCCTGGAGCTCTCGCTCGCCGTCGCCGTACCACTGGTGCTCGTGCTGCTCTGGCAGCTGGCCGCCGAGCGGTCCTGGATCGACGACCGGGTCTACCCCGCCCCCTCCACCATCCTCGCGGACGGCTGGGACCGGGCGAGCGCCGGTGAGCTGTGGCCGGATGTGTGGGCCACGCTCAAGCGGGTCCTCGGCGGCTACGCGATCGGCACCGTCGCGGGATACGCGCTCGGACTGCTGATGGGCTCGCTCTCCCTCGTACGGGCCGCGCTGGAGCCGTTGCTCGACGCTCTGTACGTCGTACCGAAGCTGGCCCTGCTGCCGGTCTTCCTCAATATGTTCGGCCTCGGTGAGGGGCCGCAGATCGCCCTGGTCGCGGCGACCGTCTTCTTCTTCGTCTGGATCTCCACCATGGCTGCCGTGCTCGCCGTCCCGGCCGGCCACCGGGACGCCGGTCAGGTCTTCGGCGCCTCTCCCTGGCAGATGTTCCGCCATGTGCTGCTGCCCGCGTCGCTGCCCGCCGTCCTGGTCGGAGCGCGGATCGCGGCGGGGGTGGCCGTGCTGGTCATCGTCGCTTCCGAGCAGATCGCGGCGGCCGACGGGCTGGGGCATCTGATCTTCGACTCCCGGGCGCTGTTCCAGAACGACGTGATGTTCGTCGGCATCGTGTGTGTCGCGGTCCTGGGCGTCGTCTTCTCCGAAGTGGTGCGGGTCGCCGGGCGGCTGCTCACACCGTGGGCCCCGCGCGACCGCGGCCGCGGCCGGTCCTGAACGGCTCCCCTCGTTCTTCGTACGGAGGCACTGTGCGTACACGTACCCCTTTCACCTGCACCGTCGTACTCATCACCGCGTCCCTGCTCGGCACGGCGAGCTGTGCCGGGAAGGACTCCGCCGGCGACCGCGGCGCCCCTGCGGCGCCACGGACCGTCGAGCCCGTCGCGGGCTGCGGCTCCGGCGGCTGGACCGACCCGGCCGACCTCGCCCCCGACCGGAAACCGGCCCGCTGCGACAAGGGCGCACCGGCCCCCCGCCCCCTGGCGAAGAAGCGGAAGCTCACCGTCGCCACCGGCACCCTGAGCGCGGAGTACGTCGCGCCGCTCCAGGTCGCGGTGGCGAAGGGCGAGTTCGCGAAGGAGGGACTCGACGTCGAGCTGAAGGTGCTGCCCACCCCGGACGCCCTGCCGCTGCTCGCCAGGGGCGATGTGGACGCCCAATGGGCGGCACCCGAGGCGGCCGTGATGAACGGCGTCAACGGCGGCTTCGACATCAAGTGGGTGGCGGGGAACTTCTCCCCCGACCCCGCCTCCAAGAGCGGCCTGTGGGTGCGGCTCAAGGACGGCGAAAGCGCCGATCACGTCAATATGGCGGGCCGGAAGATGGGCACGATGATCGGCAAGGGCTCGGTCATCGCATACCCGATGGACACCTCCCTGAAGAAGCACGGCGGCGGCCTCGACAGGATCAGCTTCCAGCAGCTCGGTTCCGCGGACGTGCTGACCGCGCTGCGGAACGGCGGCGTGGACTCGGCCTGGCTGCTCGACCCGGTCTGGCGCAAGGTGGACGGCGACCGGCAGTACGCGTTCCTCGGCGGCCAGCCGCTCGGCGAACCGCTCGGCGGCCTGCTGTTCGGCCCGACGCTGCTGAACAAGGACCCGGACGCGGGCGTCGCCTTCCTGCGGGCCTACATCCGGACGGTGAACACCTACTTCGCCGGCGACTACAAGGCGGACCCCGCGTTCGTCGCCGAACTGGCGAAGCTGATGAAGACCGACGAGGCCACGCTGCGGGCGACACCGTCGATGCGGATGGACTGGGAGATACGCGGGGGGACGACGGACCGGTTGCAGAAGGCGTACGCGGACGCGGGGGTCTCTAAGGGTGCCGCGGTGCCGGAGGCGAAGGCCGTCGACCGGGCGATGTACTCGGAGGCGGTGGGTCACAAGCTCTGAGCACGGGCCGGGGCAGATAATGCACGGAAGGCCGGATCCTTCAAAGGATCCGGCCTTCCGTCTTCAGTAGCGGGGACAGGATTTGAACCTGCGACCTCTGGGTTATGAGCCCAGCGAGCTACCGAGCTGCTCCACCCCGCGTCGTTGTGTTCCCCACCCTACGTCACCGCTCCGGACCAGCGCAAATCTGTGCCGGCGCCCCACGCGCGGGCGCCGGGCGCCGCTGCCACGACGCCCCGCCCCGCCTACGCGGTGAGTTCCTGGTGCAGCGCTTCCCGCAGCCGGGCAGCCCGCTCGGCGACCTCCGCCGGTCCCAGCTCGACCGCCCGCGCGCACCAGCGCTGCCCCTCGGTGAGCTCGCCGCGGCGGGCGGCCAGCAGCGCGAGGCGCAGGGCGGCCCGCCCATGCCCGTCGTTCGCGGCGCGGCTCCACCACAGCGCGGCCTCCCGCTCGCTGCCCTCACGGGCGAGCAGCAGCCCGAGATTGAAGGCACCATTGCGGCTGCCCGACTCGGCGGCCTCGCGGTACCAGCGGGCCGCGCTGTCCACGTCTCCGCGGGCCGCCGCGAGCATCCCGACGCGCACCTGGGCACGGCGGTGCCCCTGCTCGGCGGCCCGCTCGTACCACTCCTCGCACTCGGTCTTCTCCGGCATCGGCTCACCGAGCGCGGGAGGGCCGGGCGGCGGCTGCCGCGAGTCCAGCACCCCGGCCAGCCGGAAGGCGGCCTCGGCGCTGCCGCCGCCCGCCGCGCAGCGCAGATGGCGCTCGGCCTCCTGCTCCTCGCCGTGGTGCAGCAGGGCCATGCCGACCTGGAGCGCGGCTTCGGTGTGGCCCGCAGCCGCGGCGCGCTCGTACCAGACCAGTGCCGTACGGTCCTCGTCCCGCCCGGCGTACAGGATGCCGAGATTGAAGGCCGCGTCGACGCTGCCCGCCTCGGCGGCCTTGGAGAACCAGGGCTCGGCGCCGGTCGCGTCGCCCGCCTGGAGCAGGAGTACGGCGAGCGCGTTGGCGGCCTCGCGGTGGCCCGCGTATGCGGCACGGCGGTACCACTGCTCGGCCTGCGGCGTGCGGTCCTGCGCCGCACAGAGCAGCCCCAGGTTGTAGGCGCCGTTGACGTCGCCCGCGTCCATGGCGGCGCGGTACCAGCGCTCGGCGGTCTGCTGCTCACCGCGGGCGGCGTGCAGGGCACCCAGGGCGTTGGCCGCGTTCCCGTCGCCGTCCTGGGCGGCGCGCAGCCACCACACGGCGGCGCTCTCCTCGTCGCCGGCGTCACGCAGCAGGAATCCGAGCGCGCAGGCGGCCCGTGCCTCCCCGGCCTTCGCGGAGATCAGGTACCAGCGGCCGGCCTCCTTGGGCTCGCCGCGCTGTTCGAGGATGGCGCCGAGGTGCAGTGCGGCCCGCCGATGGCCGCGCGCGGCGGCCTGCCGGTACCACTGCTCGGCCTCGCCCACGCGCCCGGTCGCCGGACCCGCCACCGGGCCGTCGTCCTTGCGCGCCCCGGACCGGTCGACGGCACCCTGACGCTCGGCGCCCGCGCCGGGGCCGGGGCTCAGCCCCGGGCGGCCGAAAGCGTCGTGCGGGTCGTCGGCGGCGTTGCGGTCCAGCATGCGCGCGAGGCGGTAGGCGGCCTCGCGGTGCCCCTGTTCGGCGGCGGCGCGCAGCCAGCGCTCGGCGCCGACGTCGCTGCGGTGTTCCAGCAGATCGGCGAGGGCGTAGGCGCCCAGCGCGTGGCCCTGTTCGGCGGACTGCCGCAGCCAGTACTCGGCACCGGGCTCGTCACCGCGCTCCCGGTAGTGGCGGCCGAGGGCGTGCGCGGCGGCGGCGGAGCCGGCGACGGCCGCGATACGCCACCAGCCGGCCGCGTCGTCGGTGTATCCGCGCTGGTGGAGGAGGACGCCCAGGTTGTTGGCCGCGGCCCGGTCGCCGTCGGCGGTGGCCCCGCGCAGATACGGCTCGGCACCGTCCAGATCGCCGCGGCGCAGCAGGAGGGCACCGAGGACGCTCATCGACGTGGTGTCCCCCGCGTCGGCGGCGCGACGATGGCGCTCCTCGCTCTCGGCGCTCTCGGGAGTCTCCTGGACCCCGGAGCTCTCCCCGGCCCCGATGGACCCGGCGCTCCCGGTGGTCACGGCGTTCCCCGCGCCCTCCGCGCCCTTCGCGCCCTTCGCGCCCTTCGCGCTCTCCGTACTTTCTGTGCTCTCGACGGTCGCGGCACACCCCGCAGTCTCGGCGGTCTCGGTCGTCCCGATGATCCCAGTGTTCTCGGTGGTCTCGCTGCTCTCCCCGGCGGCAACACCAAAAGCCTCATTCATCACGCTATCCGGCCGATGAACGCGACGTTGCACAAACCGCCCTGTCTCCAACAGAGTTGCCCTGTCCCCCATAAATACCATCGTCGCACCACCCGCAACCCGCGTACACCTGGTATACCGCGACCAGTGAGGTCACTTCAGCGTTTTGTCGACATGCCCACAGAGAGATAAGTCAAACACGTCTGGACCCAACTCGTGCCCCGCGAACCGCCCTTCACGCACTCCGCACAAGAAAGTCGTCAGAACACGACGAAGGCCCGGATCCTCAATAGGATCCGGGCCTTCGTCTTTCAGTAGCGGGGACAGGATTTGAACCTGCGACCTCTGGGTTATGAGCCCAGCGAGCTACCGAGCTGCTCCACCCCGCGTCGTTGTGGTGAAACCGTACCACGACGCGGGGGTGAGCCTTTACCGAGTTACTCAGCCATCGCCGGCACTAGACGCTTTGTCCGTATGTCCGGAACCGCCCGCACTGTTCGCGGAGCCCGGCTTGGGCTGGGCCGCCGCCGCACGCTGCAGCGCGTCCTGCAGATCCGCCTGGGCCTTGCCGTAGGCGGTCCAGTCCTGCTTCTTCAGGGCCGCCTCGCCTTCCGCGTAGGCCTTCTGCGCGTCCGCGATCGCCTTCTTCAGCGCCGCGTCACCGGTGGCCGGTGGCTGCGTGGTGCCCGGTGGCCGGGTGGTCTCCGTGGGTGGCTGGGTGGCACCGGAGCCCGTCACCCCGAAGACCGAGTTGAGCGCCTCCCCGAGACTGTTCTCGAAGACGGTCTTCGACCCGTACGAGGCGGCGACCTTGCGCAGCAGCGGATAGTTCTGCGTGCCACCGCGCGTGTACACCGGCTCGATGTAGAGGAAGCCCCCTTCGAGCGGCACGGTCAGCAGGTTGCCGTACTCGATGTCGGAGTCGGTCCCCTTGAGGTTCCTCACGAACTCGGCGACGTCGTCGTTGCCGTTGAGCTCACTCTGTACCTGGCCGGGGCCCTTCACGGTGGTGGTGACTCTCAACAGTCTTATCGTGCCGTAATCCTTGCTCGCCGCGTCCGCGTCCACCGCCATGAACGCGCCGAGGTCGGGCCGCCCCTTCGGGGTGAACGTCGTCGTCAGCGAGAACTTCTGGGCCGGCTGATCCGGCATCTTTATGCTCAGGTAGTACGGCGGGACCGCGCCGGACTCCTTGTTGGTCGGGTCGTCCGGGACCTGCCACGCGTCACTGCCGCTGTAGAACTGGGCGGGGTTCGTGACGTGGTAGCGGGTGAGCAGCTCACGCTGCACCTTGAACAGGTCCTGCGGGTAACGCAGGTGGTCCATGAGCTGCTGCGGAATGTCCGCCCTGGGCTGCACGGTCCCCGGGAACGCCTTGCGCCAGGTCTTGAGGACCGGGTCCTCGGTGTCCCACTCGTAGAGCTTGACCGTGCCGTCGTACGCGTCGACGGTGGCCTTCACCGAGTTGCGGATGTAGTTGACCTGGTTCTGCTGGGCGACGACCGCACGCTGGTTGGTGGTCAGCGAGTCGGCCGTGGTGTCGCCGAGCGTCGTACGGGAGGCGTACGGGTAGCCGTTGGTGGTGGTGTACGCGTCGACGACCCACTGGATGCGGTGGTTCACCACGGCCGGGTAGGCGTCGCCGTCGATGGTCAGCCACGGGGCGACCGCCTCGACGCGCTCCTTGGGCGTGCGGTTGTAGAGAATCCGCGAGCCGTCGCCGATGGCCCCCGAGTAGAGGATCTGCGGCTCGCTGAACGCCACCGCGTAGGCGGCGCGGTTGAAGGCATTGGAGAGACTGACCCCGCTGTTGCCCTGATAGCTGGTGGTCTTCTCGCCGTCCTCCTCGTAGTCGAGCTCCTTCTGGGGCCCGCCGACGATGGAGTACTGATCGGTCTTCTCGCCGTAGTAGATCTGCTGCTCGTACTTGCCCAGATCACCCGTGGTGGGCAGACCGGCCTCGGTGAAGTCCGGGGAACCCTTCGGGTTCTTGCCGGTCGTCGTGCCCCGGGCCGCGATGGCCCCGTAGCCGTGGGTGTAGGTGAAGTGGTCGTTGATCCAGTTGCGTTTGGGGATGCCGTCGAGGTTGAGCTCGCGCAGACCGATGACCGTGTCCTGGTCCTTGCCGGCGGCGTCCTTGTAGCGGTCCACGTCAAGCGTCTTGGGGAACTGGTAGTAGTTCCTCTTCTGCTGGAGCTGCTGGAAGGCCGGGGAGACGACGTTGGGGTCCATCACCCGGTAACTGGCGGCGTCGTCCGCGCTCGCGCGCAGCTTGGCGTCGTCGTTCGTCGTGCTCTTGCCCGCGTAGTCGTGGACCTGCGCCTTGTCGATGTCGTACGCGTCACGCGTCGCTTCGATGTTCTTCCGGATGAACGGGGCTTCCTTGGCCTGCTCGTTCGGCTGGACCTGGAACTTCTGCACGATCGCCGGGTACAGCCCGCCGATCAGGATCGCCGAGAGCACCATCAGGCCGAAGCCGATCATCGGGAGCTGCCAGGTGCGGCGCCAGAGCGTCGCGAAGAAGAGCACGGCACAGATCGCGGCGATGCAGAACAGGATGGTCTTCGCCGGAAGGTAGGCGTTGGCGTCGACGTACCGCAGGCCCGTCCAGTTGTCCGTGGCCTTGAAGTCGCTGGACTTCACGGCCAGGCCGTAACGGTCCAGCCAGTACGCCACGGCCTTCAGCGAGACGAAGACACCGAGCAGCACCGACAGATGGCCGGTGGCCGCGCCGGTCGCCCGCGCGCCGGGGCTGGTGATGCGGAGTCCGCCGTACAGGTAGTGGGTCAGCGCGGCGGCGATCAGCGAGAGCACCGTGGCCGCGAAACCGAAGCCCAGCAGGAAGCGGTACCAGGGCAGGTCGAACGCGTAGAAGGAGACGTCCAGGTGGAACTGGGGGTCCTTCTGGTGGAACGCCACGCCGTTCACATACATCAGCCAGGTACGCCACTGGCCGGAGGCGGATGCTCCGGCGATCAGTCCGACGAGCGCGGTGATCGCGAGCAGCACCCACTTCTTGTACGGGGCGAGACTCATCCGGTAGCGGTCCAGGCTCTGCTGTTCCAGCGACATCGCGCTCAGCGGCGGCCGGAGCCGGTACGCGAGCCAGATGTTCAGACCGACGGCGATCGCCATCAGCAGTCCGAACACGAGGAACAGCCCGATCTTGGTCCACAGAGTGGTGGTGAAGACGGACGAATACGCGACCGACCGGTACCAGAGCCAGTCCGTCCAGAACCCGGCGAACATGACGAACGCCATGGCGAGGACCGCCAGGACGCCCAGTGTCATGAGCAGGGTACGGGCGCGCCGGGACGGGCGGCCGACTCTGATCCGTGGCCCGGTCGGGCCTCCGCCGCGGTCCGGCATCTGGAAAGCCAACGTGCGCACCTCGAAGTTCGCGGGTCGTGTGGAGCGGGCCCAGCGATCGTAGAGCCCACCTATGCAACTTACTGAGGCTTTACCTAGTTCCCGTTCCCGGGGCGGAAGGAGGCAGGATATTGGCCATGCCCAACGTTTCCCCCTCAGGCCCCCCGATGGCCGCGAGCCCTCTCACCGTCGCCGTCCTCGAAATCGACGAGTACATCTCCGGCCTCGGCTGGGACCAGCCGGCCCGGCTCTTCGCCCTCGTCGACACCGCCAGGCTGCGCGCGCAGGAGCCCGGCCTCGCCGCCCAGCTCGGTCTCGACAGCACCGACTCCCCGACCGCCTCACTCACCCCCATCGAGCAGGAGGAGCTGTCGCCGGGCACCGCCCTGGACGAGTTCCTCGCCACGATCGCCTGGCCCGACGCGGTGATCGGATGTGCGATGACGGTGGAGCGGCTGATGCTGCCGCCGTCCGCCGAGGCCTCCGTGCCGGAGGGACTCAGCGACACCCAGCTGACGAAGTGGGTCGCCAAGCACCCGGAGCGCCAGGAGGTGCGGATGACCGTGGCCGTCCTCCGGGACGGTACGCGCGAGGCGGCCGTACGGCTCCGCGAGAAGGACTCCCCGAGCGAGGTGCGCACGGGCGCCGGTCTGGTACCCGGTCTGGCCGACGCACTGGCCGCGACGTTCGAGGCCTGATTCCCGCCACGCCCCCGCCGAGAGACGTGGTCAGCCTGCCGAGCAGCTCGGCAGGCCGGCCGTGTCCCCCGCCCGGATCTTCTCCAGCGACTTCTTCGCGTCGTCGATCGTCTCGACCTTCACCAGCTTCAGTCCGCTCGGGGTGTCGGAGGCGGCGGCCTTGCAGTTCTCGTCCGGCGTCAGGAAGTAGCGGGCGCCCGCGTCGCGGGCGCCGACCAGCTTCATGTTGATGCCGCCGATCGGGCCGACCTTGCCCTTGTCGTCGATCGTGCCGGTGCCCGCGATGAACTTGCCGCCCGTGAGGTCGGTGGGCGTCAGCTTGTCGATGATGCCCAGGGAGAACATCAGACCGGCGCTCGGGCCACCGACGTCGGCGAGCTTGATGTCGATCCGGAACGGGAACGTGTGGTCCGTCCCGGCCTGGATGCCGACGATCGCCCGGTTCTCCTTGGGCGCCTTCGCGGTGGTGATGGTGATCTTCCGGGTGCCCTCCGGCTCCTTGCCGGCCTTCTCCGCCGCCTGCGCCGTCCTCGCCGGGATGATCGTGAACGTGACGTCCTCGCCGGGCTTGTGGCGGGTGACGAGCTTCGCGACGTCCTCGGGCTGCTTGACCGCCGTACCGTCGACCTGCTTGATCACGTCGCCGGCGTGCAGCTTGCCCTGGGCCGGACTGCCCTTGACGACCGTGGAGACCACGACGCGCGACGGCACCGCGATCCCGATCTCGTTCAGAGCGGCGACCTTGGCGCTCTCCTGGGACTGGCTGAACTCCTCGGCGTTCTCCTGCGTCGACTGCTGCTCGGTCTTGCCGTCGGGGTAGAGGGTGTCGTGCGGCACGACGATGCTGTCGTGGGCCAGCCAGCCGTAGACGGCTTCGACGAGATTCATCCGGTAGTCGGCCCCGGTGACCCTGACCGTCGTCATATTGAGGTTGCCGGACGTCGGATACGTCTTGTGCCCGGAAATCTGCAGGACGGGTTCACCGCCGACCTTGCCGAGGGTGTTCACGGTCGGCCCGGGAGACATCTCCGAATACGGCACTTTGATCAGCACGCCTGCGCAGAGCAGCGCGATGAGGATCAGGGTGGAGGCGAGCATCGTCGCGGTGCGGCGTGGCATGGAACGACAGTACGGGAAGGGTCTGTCAGTGCACCGTCGGGGCCGGTCCGTGCGGGCGAGGAGGAGGTCCCGGAGCCGTTCCGGAAGGCGTCGGCAATCGGCGGCGGGATGCGGATTGGCGACTGCGTAGGTTCAAAGGAGGGTCAGACAACATCGGAACCGGAATGCGACTTTTCCATCGCCTCACGGAACCGGGCATACCCGGCGAGTTCTGAAACATCACCGGCCGTGCGATTACGGGCGGCCCAGCTTCCCCATATCGCGGCACCGCACGCAGCGAAAACCGGAATCAACAACCAGGCGAGTGCTGCCATTACGACCTCCCTACCCCATGAGCGACCGCAACTGACCGATCAGCAGATTAACCACCTGCAGGATCAACGCTCACGGCAGGGGTGCGGTTACGCAAATCGGGGCGGATGACCACCCGATCGGCTTGCACTCAGCAGGCTCCGACCCACTCCTCGGTGCCGTCGGAAAAGCGCTGGTGCTTCCAGATCGGCACCTCGTGCTTGAGGTCGTCGATGAGCTTGCGGCACGCCGCGAACGCCTCCGCGCGGTGCGGGCAGGAGACGGCGACGACCACGGCGAGATCGCCCACTTGGAGGTCACCCACTCGGTGGACGGCGGCCAGCGCCCGCACCGGGAATTCCGCTGCCACCTTCTCGGCCACCCGGCGCATCTCGTCCTGCGCCGAGGGATGGCAGGAGTAGCCGAGCGCACCGACGTCCTGACCACCGTCGTGGTTGCGCACCGTGCCGACGAAGAGTGCGGTGCCGCCCGCGGCGTCGTCCCCGACGGCGCGGAAGATCTCGTCGACCGACAACGGCGTGTCGCGGATCGCCAGCAGCCGGATGGGGTCGATCGCCGCCTGCTCGCCGGGGTGGTCGTGGGTGGGAGCCATGGGTTCCATGGTGCCGTACCGCACCGGCATCACGGAATAGCGATTTCCACCGGCGGACTGCCCCTGACCTTGGAGTCTTCTACAGGCGTCCCGAGGTCCCGCCGAGGGCCGTCCCGTGATCCCCGGCGGGCGCACGACGACAGCCGCGGCACCTCGCCGCGTCGTCGGGCCGCCCGGACACGCCCGGCAGGAGGACACTCCTCCGCATCGCGCCGCACGGCATCCGCCTCGGCGCGCCGATCCATCAGGGATCGGGGGGGGCGGCCTCAGATGCGGCGGCGGGCCTTGCGGGCGCGGCGGACCAGGGCGGCGGTGCCGAGCAGCGCCACGGTCGCGCCGGCGGCACCCGCCGCGGTGGCGTCCTTGCGGCCGAGACGGCGCCCGGCGACGGTGTGCCGGCCCTCGACCTCTTCCAGGAGCGCGGCGAGCACCTCCTCGTTGGTCCAGCTCGGGCGCCAGCCCGCGTCGTGCAGCCGGCTCACACTGACCACCCAGGGGTGCATGGTGTACGCCAGATCGCCCGCCGGGGAGGGGGTGAGGCCGATCCTGTGCAGCCGGGCCGCGGCGCCGAGGGCCACGGCGGAGGGCAGCTCCATCCGGCGGACGCCGCTGAGCTCCTCGACCTCCTCCTGTTCCAGCCAGCCGTCGCAGCCGACCGCGAACTCGCCGTCGATCTTCTCCAGCGCCGCGTACTCCAGGGCCGTGACCAGGTCGTCGACATGGCAGAACTGCCAGGTGGGACGCGATCCAGCGACGACCAGGAGGCGTGGCGACTCGAAGTAGCGCGTCAGCGCGGTGTCCGTGCCGCCGACCAGGACGGTCGGCCGGACCACGGTCACGTTGAGCCCGGGGTGGGCACGCGGCGCGCGGCGGCCGAGCCGTTCGATCTCCAGGAGGTCGCCCACTCCGGTGGCCTCGGCCGTGGCGCGCAGCTCGGCGTCCTCGGCGAGCGGGATGTCGTTGTCGGGCAGCGCCCCGTAGACCATCGCCGAGGTGCACAGCACGACCCGGTGGACGCCCACGGCCGCTGCGGCCGTCAGCACGGTCTGGGTGCCGCGAACGTTGTAGGCGGTACGGGCCGCGGGGTCGGTCTCGAGGTCGAGATCGAGTGCCAGATGCACCACGACATCCGCGCCGCGCAGCTTCTCCGCGATGGCGGGGTCCCGGACGTCGAGGATGTGCCAGGTCGCCTCGGAGACCTCTCCGCGGCGTTCATCGATGGCAATGACCTGTTTGATCTCCTCGGATGCCGCGAGGCGGGCGGTGAGCAGTTCACCGACGCCCCCCGCGGCCCCGGTGACCGCGACGACGGGGCCACGGTTCCTGGAGCGGCTTTTTGCGGGCTTGCTCGCGGTCGAGGGGTCGGACAGGTTTCGCGCTGCGCGAACCTGAGGATCTGGGGAACTCACCGGGCGTCTCCAGCGGTTGTCTTCAGTACGTACCCGAATGACGCGTACGTACCAGGTGGCTTCCATCCTGCCGCAGGCCGGGAGCCGGCGGAGCACCGAGGCCCCAAGCGGACTTTTGGTGTCTACGCTGGATGGTGATGTCGGGCAGTCGCCGTCGGTTCGAGCCGGCGGCCCTACGAGCCGAGGAAACCCGTGAGTGACACCCCATTCGGATTCGGCCTTCCGCCGGAGGAGCCGGAGAACGGCGACGAGGGCAAGAAGAAGGACCCCACCGGAGGTGGGCAGGGTTCGGGCGGGCCGGCGAACCCGTTCGGCTTCGGTCCGGGCGCGGGCGGGGAGAACCCGTTCGCGGCGATGTTCGGCACGATGAACCCCAACGACCTGGGGGCGGCCTTCCAGCAGCTCGGCCAGATGCTGAGCTACGAGGGCGGTCCCGTGAACTGGGACATGGCCAAGCAGATCGCCCGCCAGACGGTCTCGCAGGGCACGCCGGACGGCACCAAGGACGCGAGCGTCGGCCCGTCGGAGCGGTCCGCGGTCGACGAGGCGCTGCGGCTGGCCGACCTCTGGCTGGACGGCGTGACGTCGCTGCCCTCAGGTTCGGTCTCCACCGTGGCGTGGAGTCGTGCGGAGTGGGTCGAGGCGTCCCTCCCCGCCTGGCAGAAGCTGGTCGACCCGGTGGCCGAGCGCGTCGGTCTGGCCATGGGCGATGTGCTGCCCGAGGAAATGCAGGCGATGGCGGGCCCGCTGATCGGCATGATGCGGTCGATGGGCGGCGCGATGTTCGGCCAGCAGATCGGGCAGGCCGTGGGTGTGCTTGCGGGCGAGGTGGTCGGTTCGACCGACATCGGGCTGCCGCTGGGCCCGGCGGGCAAGGCCGCGCTCCTTCCGCTGAACGTCGAGAGGTTCGGCAAGGACCTCAGCGTGCCGCAGGACGAGGTGCGGCTGTACCTCGCCCTGCGTGAGGCCGCCCACCAGCGGCTCTTCGCTCATGTTCCGTGGCTGCGCTCCCATCTGTTCGGCGCCGTCGAGGGGTACGCCCGCGGCATCAAGGTCGACACCAGCAAGCTGGAGGACGTGGTCGGCCAGTTCGACCCGTCGCAGCCCGAGCAATTGCAGGACGCCCTCCAGCAGGGCATGTTCCAGCCGGAGGACACACCGGAGCAGAAGGCCGCCCTGGCCAGGCTGGAGACGGCGCTCGCACTCGTCGAGGGCTGGGTGGACGCCGTGGTGCACGAGGCCGCGAAGTCCCGTCTGACCTCGGCGGACGCGCTGCGCGAGACCATGCGCAGGCGCCGCGCCTCCGGTGGGCCGGCCGAGCAGACGTTCGCCACGCTCATCGGCCTTCAGCTGCGCCCGCGGCGGCTGCGTGACGCCTCGCGCCTGTGGGCGTCGCTCACGGACGCCCGCGGCCTCGACGGGCGTGACGCCCTGTGGGAGCACCCCGACATGCTGCCGACCGCCCAGGACCTGGACGATCCGGACGGGTTTGTGCACCACGAGCAGCTGGACTTCTCCGAGCTGGACAAGATGCTCGGCGAGGCGGCGAAGGGTCCGCAGAAGCCCGGGGCCGACACGGACGGGCCCGGCTCCGGGGGAACCGACGACCACGGCAGCGAAGGCAAGGGCGACAGCGACCGGTGAGCCTGTACGACGACGCGGTTCTCGTACTGAAGGGGTACGAGAACCCGCTGGATCCGGCCCAGGAGGAACTGCGCCAGGTCTATCTCGACCATCTGGCAGCGCATCCCGACGGCATGTGGAAGGCCTGCGAAGCCGGACATCTGACGGCCAGCGCACTGGTCGTCGACCCGGATCGCGGCCGCGTGCTGCTCACCCTGCACCGCAAGCTGCGGATGTGGCTGCAGATGGGCGGCCACTGTGAACGACCGGACACCACGCTGGCCGCCGCGGCGCTGCGCGAGGCCACTGAGGAGTCCGGTGTCAGCGGCCTGACCCTCCTGTCGGGCGGCCCGGTGACGCTGGACCGCCACCGGATCCCCGCACCCTGCCACTGGCACCTGGACGTCCAGTACGCGGCGCTGGCGCCGGCGGGCGCGACGGAGCAGATCAGCGACGAGTCGCTGGACCTGCGCTGGTTCGGGTACGACGAGGTCGCGTCGGTGGCCGACACCTCGGTCGTACGGCTGGTGACGCGGGTCCGCGCCGCGCTGGAGCAGCGCCGGTAGCCGTGACATGCGGCATGGGCGAGGGGCGGTCTCCGTGGAGACCGCCCCTCGCCCATGCCGGTGCGTCGTGGTCAGTTCCAGGCGTTGTTCTGGTTCTGGCCGTGGGCGCCCTGCTGGCCCATCCCGTACTGCGCGCGGATTCCCTGGCCGATCTGGGCGTTCTGCGGGGGCAGCACCTCGCTCGGCTGGACCAGGGCGTAGCCCTGGCCGAGGAAGCTGAGCTCCCAGCCCTCGCCGGTGTTCCCGCGCCGCCGCCAGACACCCGAGGAGTGCGTCTGGGCCTGCATCTGCACCCGCAGCGAGCTGGACCAGGCCACGATCGCGTCGGCGTCGGCGTTGACGTACTTGTCCGGCGTGACCTGCATCATCAGTGGCTGGCCCGAGGTCATCAGGGCGACCTTGCCGGTGCCGGAGATGTTGAGCTGGTACTTGCCGGTGCCTGCGATGCCGTACTGGCTGTCCACCGCGATGACCTCGTGATGCAGCCCGGAGTCCAGTGCGAGCACATAGGCGCTGTCGACGGTCAGCCCGTCGTGGTCGACGTCCACCACGTGCACATACTGCGCGAGATTGGCCAGAAAGATGGTGCCCTGGCCGGAGCACCGCATGAGGTCGAGACCTTCGCCGGTGTGGGCGCGGGAGTGGCCCTGGCCCCGCGACTGGTACTCCCCGTCGAACTCGACCAGTCCCTGGTACGCGACCATGCTGCCCTTGCGGGCCAGGATGTCGTCGTGACCGTTGAGCGTCACCCGGAGCATCTGCGCGTTCTGCAGCACGTAGCGGTCCGCGGACTGCTGTTCGGTGTGGTGGAAAAGCGGACTCTGCATGGTGTCTTCTCGCTCCCCTCAGCCCCGGGCCCGCAGGCGGTCGGTGCTGTCCTCGCTCGGCTGTACGACGACGATGCCCTGACCGGAAAAGGCCATCTGATATGCCTCGCCGCTGCCGCGGCCGATCAACGAAGCCGCCTTGAAGCTGCGCTTGCCCTTCACCTTGAGGTTCGGGGACCAGGCCACGAGCGCGTCGGGGTCGACATATGTCTCGTCCTCGCCGCTGCCGCAGTTGACGACGACAGGAGTTCCGCGCGAGGTCAGGGCGACCCAGCCGGTGCCCGAGACGGACACGTTCCACAGGCCCTGGCCGGCGAACTTGGCCATCCCCTTGACGCGCTCGACGCCCCACTGGAGCTGAGCGTCGAAGGCGAGGACGTTCGTGCCGTTGACCGACAGCGCCTCATTGTTGAGGTGGACGACGACGACATGGGCGCCGTAGTCGGCCAGGTACAGCAGTCCGTCCCCGCTGCACTTCATGAGCGGGGCGCCTTCACCGGTGATCCAGTCACGGGCGATCTGGCGTACGGCGGGCGGGTTCGGTTCGTACTGGATGAATCCCTCGTACGCGACCATCGAGCCCACCCGGGCGAGGAGGTCCTGCCCCGTGGCCATCGCCACCTTCAGCATGGCGCTGCCGTGATTCTCCATACGGGCTGTGACGGGCGCGGGGGCGTACCCCGCAAGCTGCTGGTTCATTCCTCGGCTTCCTCAGACCTCGTACGGCTGGACGACGATGAAGTTGCCCGGGGCCCCCCGGAACTGAAGGTTCACCGACTCCCCGCTGTGTCCCGGGTAGGCGTTGTAGCGCAGCCGCACCTGGCTGGAGACGATGACCTGCGATGCGGCGGACCAGGCCACGATCGCGTCGCTGTCGGCGAAGGTCGTGGGCGTCACGGGCAGGACGACCGGAGTGCCGTGCGTCATCACCACGACCGTGCCGGTTCCCTGGAAGAGCATCGTGAACAGCGCGCCGCCCGGGATGCCGTGCCCTTCGATCCTCCGTACCTCGTACTGAAGGGACTCGTCGAAGGCGAGGACCCGCTCGGCGGAGACGCAGATGCTGTCGCCCTGCAACTCGATGGGGTGCAGATGGGCGCTCTCCTCCGCGAGGAAGATCTGGCCTCGGCCGGTGCAGCGCATCAGCTGCATCTCCTGGCCCGTGGCGTGCCCCACGATCCGGCCGGCGAAGCCCGCTCCCTTGTAGCCGAAGTCGACCTTGCCCTGGTACATGACCATGCTGCCCTGACGGGCCAGGACGGGGGCGCCGTCCTCCCCGAGGTCGACACGCACCAGTTGCTTGTTCTGCGCGGTCCAGCGCCGGCCCGTCGGCACCTCCTTGTAGAGGTTGACGGCCGCCTGAAGCCCGGCACCGGACTGCGGCACACCTTGCGGAACCCCCGGGGACATGCCGGGAGGCTGCTGCCCGTACGGAGCCGGAGCCTGCTGTCCGTAGGGCGCGGGCGCCTGCTGGCCGTACGGGGCGGGACCCTGCTGGCCATAGGGTGCCGCGGGCGCGGGCCGGCCGGGGATCTGACCGAACTGCGGCTGCCGGCCCGGTTGTCCGTACGGCGCGGGCGCGGGCGCGGGGGGAGGAACGGTGCCGCCCTGCGGCGCCATGGGGGCCATCGGCGCCACCATCGTCGGCGCGTTGTGGATCTGTTGCTGCGGGTCGGGGGCGGGGGCACCGAAGGACGGGGCCGGCGGAGGGGCTTGGGGTGCCTGCGGCGCGGCCGGGGCGCCGAAGGACGGGGCGGGCGACGGTTCGGCGGCCTGGGCGGGCGGCGCGAACGACGGGACGGCGGCCTGCGGCTGAGGTGCGGCCGGCTCCTCCTCGGCGACCTCACCGCCGAAGTTCTTCAGCAGCGCTTCCAGGCCGCCGTCGAACCCCTGCCCCACGGCGGCGAACCGCCACACGTCCTTCAGGTAGAAGTCGCCCAGCATCACCGCGCGCTCGGTGGTGAACTCCGAACCGGTGAAGGCGTACCTGACGACTTCTTCGCCGCCCGCGACGATTCGGATGTATCCGGGACCGACCTGGGACATCTGGCCGGCGCCGTCGACCGTGGCGGTGAACGACAGCTTGTGGATGTTCGCCGGAATGCGGTCCAGGGTGACGCGGAACGACTCGGTGTCACCGGCCTGGGCACCGAGAAGCTGAATGGACTCCTCGGGCGATTTAGGCTGATTGAAGAAGATGAAATACCGGTCGTCGGAGAGCTGCTCATTGGCATCGAGCCCGAAGCAGCTGATGTCAAAGGTCAGTCCCGGGCCGGCGATCTGCACACCTACGTACAGGTCCGTCCCCGGCGTGAGATCGCTGATCTTGGCCTTGTGGCCGCGCTGGAATTCCCTGGCCATGCGTAACGACCGTCCCCCATCCCGAATGTGAATGCCTCGCGTCAGGCTAACCGCAAACTCCGACGTTGGGCCAAGCCGGTACACACCCGGTACAGAATCGCCGAACGTCACTCACCGCGTGCGGCAGGCAGATGCGGCAGCCGGTCGGCCGCCACCACACCCTCCAGGTAGCCGCGGGCCCGTTCGGTGCGCGGATACGCCTCCAGCAGCCGCCAGAAGCGCGGACCGTGGCCGGGTACGAGCAGATGGGCCAGTTCATGGACCAGTACGTAGTCGACGACGTACTCGGGCATGCCCTGCAGCCGGTGCGACAGCCGGATGCTGCCCTCCGCCGGGGTGCAGGACCCCCATCGGGTGTTCTGATTGGTCACCCAGCGCACCGACACGGGTCTGGCCCGGCCCTCGAAATACTGCGCGGACAACCGCTCGGCCCGCTCGACGAGTTCGCTGTCTCCGAGGACGCGTTTGCTCTCCTGGGCCGCGAGTTTGTCCAGCATCACGTTCACCCATCGCTGCTCCTCGGCCGCCGACATCCGGGCGGGGATGAGCACGATGGTGCGATTCCCCTCCCGGTACGCGGAAACCGTTCTGCTGCGGCGGGTGCTCCTGCGGACCTCGACCGCGCTCGTTGCCGAGGCGCGGGGCGGACGGTCTGCCGCGCTGCGCTGATGGGTTCCGGCGCTGCGCGCGGGGGACTCCCCGGCGATTCCGGGTGACGGGTCGGCGGGCACGCCACGACGTTACCCGGTGTCAGTGGGGGAAGTCCCGCCTCCGGGACGGTTCGCGCCTGATCCGCTCCGTGGCATGCACCATTTGAACGACTAATACCCCACACCTGTGGATAACTTTCTGCGTGTTTCGACGCCTGCCTGCATTCTGACAACGGATCTCGCGGAGATCCGGACACAGTCCACGCACAGAGATCATGGAACACACACCGGGGGAAGCCGTGTATCCGATGTTGAAGCCCGCACTGCGCCGCGCCTGGCGCGGCCGAGGCGCCGTGCAATTCGGAGTGACACCCGCTCATGCGGTCAAGCTCAGTCCGATGGATATCGCCACGGGCTGTTTTCTGGAACTGCTCGACGGTACGCGCGGTCTCCCGCTGCTGCGGGAAGAAGCGCGGGCGCTGAACCTGTCGGACCATCAAATGGACACCCTGGTAGGCCGCTTGACGGCTGCCGGCCTGATCGATGACCTGCGGCCCGTCGGCCCGGAGATCGATGCGTTACGGAAGCGGCCCGGTGTCCTGGAGCGGCACCGCCCCGATCTGGCGTCGCTCTCCGTCGTCCATCCGGAACCGGGCGGCGGGATGCGGCGGCTGGCCGCCCGCCGGGCGATGCGGGTCCAGGTGCGGGGCGCCGGGCGGGTCGGTGCCGCGATCGCGGCGGTGCTGTCCGGCTCGGGGGTGGGCCGGGTGGAGGTGCTGGACGGTGGGCACACGGAGCCGTGGGACGTCTCACCCGGCGGGCTGCCGCAGTCGGCGGTCGGAGAGCGCAGGGACACCGCCGCCCGGCAGTTGGTGCGCAGGGCCGCCGCCGGGTCGGCTCCCCGGGAAGCGGAAGCGGCGGCTTCCTCCACGGGTGGCGAGCCAGGACTTTCCCTGATCGTGGTCGCCCCTCGCGACGGACTCGGGGTGTACGTCCCCGACCCGCGCACGGCCGAACCCTGGATCACTTCCGGAACACCCCATCTCTATGCCGGAGTGATGGAGGCGACGGGAGTGGTCGGGCCCCTGGTCCTGCCCGGGGGTACGGCATGCGCGGGCTGTCTGGCGCTGGAGCGTGCGGATGGGGACGAGCAGTGGACCAGGATGCTGTCCCAGTGGCAGTCCGGGCGGCGCACCGCCGTGCAGGCCTGTGATCTGGGGCTGGCGACAGCGGTGGCAGGCCTTGCGGCCGCGCATGCGCTGTCCTTTCTGGACGGGGAACTGCCCGCGAGTACCGGCACTCGGTGGGAAGCCGCGCTGCCGCTGCTGGACTGGCGGTCCGAGCGGATCCCGGCGCATCTCGACTGCTCCTGCGGAGCGGCTGGGCACACTGGGAGGGAGCGCGCCTCCGCGGTCGACACGGCGCACGACACAATGGCCGGGTAACCGCCGCACGCGGTACGGCAGTCTGGGATTTGGAGGGGCTCATGTCTGATCTTCCCCGGAAAGCGGTCACCCGTACCGCCAAATTGGTCGCCCTGCCACTGGGCTTCGCCGGCCGCGCCACGTGGGGCCTGGGCAAGCGGATCGGCGGGAAGTCGGCGGAGCTGGTCGCCCGGGAGGTTCAGCAGCGCACCGCGGATCAGCTCTTCAAGGTCCTGGGCGAGTTGAAGGGCGGGGCGATGAAACTGGGTCAGGCCCTGTCCGTCTTCGAGTCGGCACTGCCGGAGGAGGTTGCCGGGCCGTACCGGGCGGCGCTCACCAAACTGCAGGAAGCCGCACCTCCCCTGCCCAGCGCCACGGTGCACGCGGTGCTGGAGGAACGGCTCGGCGAGGACTGGCAGGAGCTGTTCCTCGAATTCGAGGACAAGCCGTCGGCCGCCGCCTCGATCGGCCAGGTCCACCGGGCGGTGTGGCACGACGGGCGGGACGTGGCGGTGAAGGTGCAGTATCCGGGCGCCGGAGAGGCGCTGCTCTCGGATCTGACTCAACTCAGCAGGTTCGCCCGGCTGCTCGGCCCGTTGATCCCCGGCATGGACATCAAGCCGCTCATCACGGAGCTGCGCGACCGGGTCTCGGAGGAACTGGACTACGAGCAGGAGGCGCGGTCGCAGCGTGACCATGCCGAGGAGTTCGCCGCCGACCCGGATGTCGTGATCCCCGGGGTGGTGCACCAGTCCGATCAGGTGCTGGTGACGGAGTGGATGGACGGCGTTCCGCTGGCCGACGTGATCGCGGAGGGCACCCCCGAGCAGCGGGACCGGGCCGGTCAGTTGCTGGCGCGTTTTCTCTTCTCGGGGCCCGCCCGCACCGGCCTGCTCCACGCGGACCCGCATCCGGGCAACTTCCGGCTGCTGCCTCCGGACGAGGAGGCCGGCGAGGACGGGCAGTGGCGGCTCGGAGTGATGGACTTCGGCACGGTGGACCGGCTGCCGGGCGGCCTGCCGCAGACCATCGGGAGCTCCTTGCGGCTGACGCTGGCGGGTGAGGCGGTGGCGGTGTACGAGCTCCTGCGCGGGGAGGGCTTCGTCAAGGAATCGATCGACCTCGACCCGGATGCGGTGCTCGACTATCTCCTCCCGATCATCGAGCCTGCGCAGGTGGAGGAGTTCACCTTCACCCGGAGCTGGATGCGCAATCAGGCGGCGCGGATCGCCGATCCCCGCTCCCCCGCCCACCAGTTGGGCAAGCAGCTGAATCTACCGCCCGCCTATCTGCTGATACACCGGGTGACGCTGAGCACGATCGGGGTGCTGTGCCAGCTGGGTGCGACGGTACGGCTGCGCGACGAACTCGAGTCCTGGCTTCCGGGGTTTCTGATCGAAGAACAGCAGGATTCAGTGGTCGAGGAGTTGGCGGGCGACGGCGCCGTCGGCGCGTAGGCGGTTGACACCTGGCGCGAAGCCCGGGACATCACGCCGCCGGTCGTCACCGCTTGGGGCTCCTTGCCCCGGTCATCTCGACCCGGCTGTCCCGGCCCGGTCGCCTCGACCCGGTCGCCTCATTCCTGGGTGACGCCCCTTCGGCTGTCCCCCCCAGGTATCACCACCCCAGGTATCACCACCAGGCGGAGTCGAGGCGGCTCTCGATGGCTCTGATGTGGGTGCGGGCGCACTCCTCGCAGAAGTACTGGTGCCTGCCGTTCTCCACGGAGCAGATCCAGGTCGGCGGTGCGGTCTCGCTGTCGGCGGAGATATCGCACAGAGCGCACGCGATCACTGCTGTGTCCCTGCGCCCGGCTTGCTGAATCCGGTGATGAGTTTCCTCGTCCACCTCGTGACGATAACCCCGTCGCCGCTGTGGCGCGCGGCACCACACAGCACGACCGCGGGGCCGGCCCGTCCGGACCGGCCCCGCGGAAGGGGTACTGACTATGGGTACTGGCTGCTGCCGAGCAGAGCGGCTGCCCGGCAGCGGGTGCTGCTGGAGTTCGGCGTGACTAGTGCATGACCGCCATGGCCAGCGCACGGCGGGCGCGCATCGAAGCGCGCTCCGCCCGGCGCTGCATCCGGCGCGCGGCGACCAGGCGTACGGCCTGGCGTTGCGTGTCGGCTTCCCTCAGGCGGTCGTGCATATGCGCACGTGCCAGGGCTTCTGGGATGAGTTGCATCTCGCGGGTCCTGTTCTGACGCGAGTCGTTCGCGCCGATGATGGTGACGTTCGGTGTTGCGGAGCCGACGGGCTCATTCGTGGGGACGGACATCGGGGCCTGATTTCGGGGATCGTGAGTGTGGGGACGGTCGATGGTTCCGACGCGCTTCATGGGTTTGGGGGCCGTGACCCCCAGTCCGGCGATCACGCCGCGACCGGGTTCTTGCGCGGACGGCCACGCGGCCGCTTGCGAGCGACGACGACGCCCTGGATGAAGAGCTCACCGCCCCAGACGCCCCACGGCTCGCGGCGCTCTTTGGCGCCGGCGAGGCAGGCCTCGACGAGCGGGCAGGTGCGGCAGAGGGACTTGGCGTACTCGACATCGGCCGGCGACTCGGCGAAGAAGACCTCCGGGTCGTAGGAGCGGCAGGGGACGGGCACGCCGAGGTTCTCGATGGCGTCGTCGAGCGCGGTGAGTGCGGTGAGGGGGGTCAAGGCGGAGTCCTCCGTGAGGCCGGGCGGCGGGATCGTGTCGGAAAGCGGTACGGACGGGGCGTGCGCTTGGAGTTGCACGGTGGGTGGTGTCCTCGTCTGGTCGTTCCGGCCTGTTGGCCGGGGGCGGCTGGTACCGGGTGTTGCTTGTCCCGAGGCTCCTTCTCGCTGTCTCGTCCGTTTGGACAAAACAAAAGGGCCGCGGATCCCGAGTGGGGTTCCGCGGCCCTGAAGGCGCCGGCCTGATGGTGAATCAGGCTGGATCACTCCAGGGTTCAGGCCCACGGAAGGCCCACATCGTGTGATGCGTCATCTGCTTCTTGGCGCCGGATTCCGCTCCTGCACCGACGGCCGCAAAGGCATAGGCCTGGGCCTGTCCCTTCGCTACTGCTGCTGCCGGTGCCTGGGTCGGTCGCTCATTACGCTCCTGCACGGGGAGGCCAGGCAGGGACAGCGGGCTGACGGCGGAAATGCCGGACATACCGGTGCCACGCAGCGAGGACTTCGAAGAGCAGGCGAGGCCGAGCGAGCAGGCGGAGACGACCGAGAGATCGGTCATTTTGTTGGTCTTGATGATGCTGATCACTTCAATCGCCTCCTCTCGGCGTCTCGGGGGGACCGGCGGGCCGGTCCTACGTATTCGGATAAGTACAGCACAGGACCAGGGCTTCAGAGAAGTCGCTGTTCCCGTGGTTAAGAACCTATGGTGATGACTGGGGCGGGCGCAAACTATTTTTTCGACGAGTTTTTCTCACACCTCGTCAACGGCGTCCCCAAGTCCGTCCTCTACCGTCTCACCTGCACAAATGGCGAGTACTGCGGTCCCGAACCGGTCCAGCTTCCGCGCGCCGACGCCGGAGATCCCGGCCAGCTCGCCCGCGCTGCCCGGCACCGCCTCGGCGATCGCCATCAGTGTCTTGTCCGTGAAGACGCAGTACGCGGGCTGACCGATCTCCTTCGCCCGGACCGCCCGCCAGTCGCGCAGTCGCTCGTACAGTGCCTCGTCCATGTCGGAGGGGCAGTCGTCGCAGCGCATCAGCTTCATCTCGCCCGCATCCGTCAGGGTCTTGCCGCAGACCCGGCAGCGGGCAGGGCCACGCCGGCCGCGCTTGGCGACCGGGCCGGGGCCCCGTTCGATTCCGCCGCCACCAGCCGTGCCGCGCGTACCGAGCGGCACGGAGCCGGGGCGCAGTCCGTTGAGGAACCGGCTCGGGCGCCGTCCGGCGCGGCCGCCGGGCGAGCGGGAGAGCGACCACGACAGCGAGAGGTGGAAGCGGGCGCGGGTGACGCCGACATACAGCAGTCGGCGCTCCTCCTCGATCTGCTCGTCGGTCTTGGCGTAGGTGATCGGCATCATGCCCTCGGTCAGCCCGACCAGAAAGACCGCGTCCCACTCCAGGCCCTTCGCCGAGTGCAGCGAGGCGAGAGTGACCCCCTGGACCGTGGGGGCGTGCTGGGCGGCGGCGCGCTCGTCGAGCTCCGCCACCAGATCGGAGAGCGTCGCGCCCGGCTTGGCCCGTTCGAAGTCCTCGGCGAGCCGGACCAGCGCGGCCAGGGACTCCCAACGGTCTCGCACCGCCCCGGAGCCCGCGGGCGGCTCCGCGGTCCACCCCTTGGTGGACAGCACCGCACGGACCTCCGCCGGCAGCCCCTCCGCGTCGTCGAGCAGGGAGTCGTTGCCCCCCGCGCGGGCCGCGCCGCGCAGGGCGACGCCCGCTTCCCGTACCTCCGCCCGCTCGAAGAAGCGCTCCGCTCCGCGCAGCTGGTACGGCACGCCCGCGTCGGCCAGTGCCTGCTCGTAGACCTCGGACTGGGAGTTGACCCGGTAGAGCACGGCGATCTCACCGGCCGGGACGCCCGCGGCGATCAGATCGCGGATGCGGCGCGCGGTGCCCTCTGCCTCCGCGGGCTCGTCCGCGTACTCCGTGTAGAAGGGCTCGGGGCCGGGCTCGCGCTGCGAGACCAGTTCCAGCCGGTGCTCGGCGGCCCGGCCGCGGGCCTGGCCGAGGAGTCCGTTGGCCAGATGGACGACCTGGGGGGTGGAGCGGTAGTCCCGGACCAGCTTGACCACTGTCGCGTTGGGGTGGCGGGTGCGGAAGTTCAGCAGGTGGTCGGGGGTCGCTCCGGTGAAGGAGTAGATCGTCTGGCTGGCGTCACCCACGACGCACAGCGTGTCCCGGTCGCCGAGCCAGAGGTCGAGCAGCCGCTGCTGGAGAGGACTGACGTCCTGGTACTCGTCGACGACGAAGTGCTGGTACTGACGGCGGACATGATCGGCGATGTCGTGGCGGTCCTGAAGGATGGCGACGGTCAGCAGCAGCACGTCCTCGAAGTCGATCACCGAGCGGTCGCGCTTCAGCTGCTCGTACATCGCGTAGATCTGGGAGATCTCGGCCGGGTCCCGCGGGGCGTCCCGCTGGGTCTTGGCGACCACGGCCGGATAGTCGGCGGGCACGGTCTGGGTGACTTTGGACCACTCGATCTCGCTGGTGACATCGCGCAGCTCGTTGCGGTTGAGCCGGATGCGGCAGCGGGCCGCGGCCTCGGCGACCAGCTGGACCTTGCGTTCCAGCAGCCGGGGCAGGTCACCACCGACCGCCTTCGGCCAGAAGTACTGGAGCTGGCGCAGGGCGGCGGAGTGGAACGTCCGCGCCTGCACCCCGCCCGCGCCGAGCAGGCGCAGCCGTCCCCGCATCTCGCCCGCGGCCCGGTTGGTGAACGTGACGGCGAGCACGCTCGTCGGCTGAAGTATTCCGGCGCGCACCCCGTAGGCGATGCGATGAGTGATCGCACGCGTCTTGCCCGTACCGGCTCCGGCCAGCACACACACCGGGCCGTGCAGGGCCACGGCGACCTCGCGCTGCTCGGGGTCCAGGCCGTCGAGCACGGCATCGGCCGACTCGGGGACCTGCGGGAAAAGGGAGGAATGCGTTGCTGCTGTCACCCCGCCATGCTGCCAGGTCGGAAGAGGCCGGTGCGAAGGTTGTCCACAGGCGAGCAGTATCTGTCGTACTAATGCGGGAGGGGCGGTCCCCTGCGGGAACGAGGGTCCCGTACGGGGGTAGCAGCCCCGGACAGGAAAGTGGCGGTGCGGTACGAGGGTCGCGGCGCGGGGTACGGGGGTGGCGGTCCTCGATGCGAGGGTGGCAGTTCGGTGCGAGGAGGGCGGTCCACCGCGCGACAGAGGGGCGGCAGCGGGAATGGTGGTCGGCTCGCGTACGTTCCCTTTCCGTGCGGCGACGCACTTTCCAGCTTCTCCGCGTGACGGATGAGACGGATGAGACAGACGACAAGTCTGAGAAGACTGATGAGACAAAGGAGTGCGAAGACATGCCGGGCACTGTGACGATGTACAGCACCACGTGGTGCGGCTACTGCCGTCGGCTCAAGGGCCAGATGGACCGCGAGGGCATCGCTTACAACGAGATCAACATCGAGCAGGACCCGGAGTCCGCCGCCTTCGTCGAGAAGGCCAACGGGGGCAACCAGACCGTTCCCACCGTCCTGGTGGTCGGCTCCACGGGTGTCGAGGCCGTCATGACGAACCCGTCCCTGGCCCAGGTCAAGCAGGCGCTGGCCGCCTGACCCGCCCTTCCCGCGATATGGGAACGCCCTCTCCGGTCGCGCAGCTCCGGAGGGGGCGTTCCGCTGTCTCGTGAGCCGTCCGGCCGGCATCGGCCGGCACGTCAGCCGACGGTGCCCGGCTTCGGAAGTGGCTTGCCGTACCAGAGTTCGATCAGGCGGGCCGCGATCGAGATGCCGTACGGGGGCATGATCTCGCCCGACTCGAAGGCCGCCGTCAGGTCCTCGCGGGAGAACCAGCGGGCCTCCTCGATCTCCTCGCCGTCCACATTGATCTCGGAGGAGGTCGCCCGCGCCATGAAGCCCAGCATCAGGCTGGACGGGAACGGCCAGGGCTGGCTGGCGATGTACTCGACCTCGCCGACCGTGACACCCGCTTCCTCGAAGACCTCGCGGGCCACGGACTGCTCGATCGACTCCCCCGGCTCGACGAAGCCCGCGAGCGTCGAGAAGCGGCCCTCGGGCCAGTGCACCTGGCGCCCCAGCAGGGCGCGGTCCTGCTCGTCCGTCACCAGCATGATGACCGCGGGGTCCGTACGCGGGTAGTGCTCGGCTCCGCATGCCTGGCAGCGCCGGATGTGGCCGGCCGCCGCGATGACCGTGCGCTCGCCGCAACGGGAGCAGAAGCGGTGCAGGCGCTGCCAGTTCTCCAGGGCCACCGCGTGCACCATCAGGCTCGCGTCGCGGGGGCCGAGCAGCAGTCCGGCCTCGCGCAGGCCCGCCGGGCGGGCCGGCTGGTCCATGCGGCCGGGCAGGGAGTCCTTCTGGAGCGCGAAGTAGCTGACGCCGTCCTCGTCGGTGCCGAGGAAGTAGCGGTGGGTCTCGGTGACCGGGGCCTCGAAGGCCGGGGTCATGACGATCTCCGTACCGCCGTCGGCGGTGTCGTCGATCAGCACCTGCCCGCCGCAGACGACGAACACACGGGTGGTCGGGTGGCTCCAGGCGGCGGACAGCCACGCCTCGTCGAGGCGGTGGTGCGCCGCGCGATCGATGCCGCTGGGCGCGGTGAGACCGATGGGCCGGTCTGCGGTGGCGTTGTCGAAGGTGCTCACAGGTGCTTCCTACTCCCCCGGGATGGATCGGGTGTTCAGAGGATTCAGCGGAGTGCGACGGCCAGCTCGCCCCAGAGGTGGGCGGTTGTCTCCACGCCCTTGAGCAGAAGGTCGAGTTCGACCTTCTCGTTGGGAGCGTGCCAGCCGTCGGACGGTACGGAGATGCCCAGGAAGAGGACGGGTGCGCCGAGCACGTCCTGCAGGTCGGCGGCGGGCCCGGAGCCTCCTTCGCGGGTGAAGAGGATCTGCTGGCCGAAGGCCCGTCCCATGGCGCGGGCCACGGCCTGCAGGGCCGGGTGGTCCAGCGGTGTCAGACAGGGGCGGGTGGCGGGCGCGAAGGTGATCCGGTGGCGGACACCGGACGGGATCTGCGCCTCGGCCCAGGCTCGTACGACCTGCTGGACGTGATCGGGGTCCTGGCCCGCGACCAGCCGGAAGCTGATCTTCACGAGGGCGGAGGAGGGAATGATCGTCTTGCTGCCGGCGCCCTGGTAGCCGCCACCGATGCCGTTGACCTCGGCGGTGGGGCGGGCCCAGATGCGTTCCAGCGTGGAGTAACCGGCCTCGCCCGAAGCCGCCCGGGACTTGGCGGTGCGCAGCCAGGTGGCCTCGTCGAAGGGCAGTTCGGCGAAGAGCGCGCGCTCGGTGTCGGTGAGTTCCGTCACGCCGTCGTAGAAACCGGGGATCGCGACCCGGCCGTCCGCGTCGTGCAGGGCGGCGACGAGCCGGGCCACGGCGGTCGCCGGGTTGGGGACCGCGCCACCGAACGAACCGGAGTGGATGTCCTGCTCCGGGCCGTGCAGCTCGATCTCGCACTCGGCGAGGCCGCGCATGCCCGTGCAGACCGTGGGAGTCTTCTCGTCCCACATGCCGGTGTCGGAGACGATCACCGCGTCGGCCGTGAGCCGGGCGGCCCGTTCTTCGACCAGCGCGCGGAAGTTCGGGGAGCCGGACTCCTCCTCACCCTCGATCAGCAGCTTGAGGTTGACGGCGGGGGTGGTGCGGCCGGTGGTGTCGAGGTGGGCCCGCACACCGAGGGTGTGGAAGAACACCTGCCCCTTGTCGTCGGCGGCGCCCCGCCCGTACATGCGGCCTTCGCGGATCACCGGCTCGAACGGGTCGGTGTCCCAGCCGTCCTCGCGTGCGGCGGGCTGCACGTCGTGGTGCCCGTAGACGAGGACGGTCGGGGCGTCCGGGTCGTCGGACGGCCACTCGGCGTAGACCGCGGGCGCGCCGGGCGTCTCCCAGATCTCGCTGACCGGGAAGCCGGTCTCCCTGAGCTTGGCGGACAGCCACTCGGCGCTGCGTCGTACGTCCCCGTCGTGGACCGGCTGTGCGGATACGGACGGGATGCGCAGCCAGTCGGCGAGGTCGTCGAGGAAGGCTGCGCGGTGCTGCTCGGTGTACGTACGGACGGCGCTGTCCGGGGTGTCGCTCATGGCCTTGAGCCTAGTGCCTCGCCAAGTGGGGTTTGCCCTCCGCGGAGCATCGTCCGGTGCGTGCGACCGCAGGGCGCCGGAATGCCGTCGGACGGGGTCTCCCCCGCTCGACCGGAGCTGAGAGCTCGGCGAAGGAGTCATGACGACCGACGACAACGCGACGAGGCGCGGTGCGGTGCCGGGGCATGCGAGCCCGGCAGGATCCGAACGAGAGGCCTAGCCCGTGGGAGGCGGTTCGTCCAGCAGGAGCCGCTCCAGCTCCGCGCGGCCCGGGAGGCGGACGGGGCGGACGGTCTCCCCGCTGCGCACGTACAGGAACGTGGCGCTGACGTCGGTGAGCGGGAGCTCGTGCAGTTCGGCCCAGGCCAGGCGGTAGACCGCGAGCTGGAGGGGGTCGGCGGTATGGGCGCGGGCGGTCTTCCAGTCGACGATCTCGTAGGTGTCCCCGGTGCGGTACACCGCGTCGATACGGCCCCGGATCACCCGGCCGGCCAGGGTGATCTGGAACGGCGCCTCCACGCGGTACGGGGTACGGCGGGCGTAGGGGGTGCGCTCGAAGGCCTCCTTGAGTGCCGCGAGGTCGCGCTCGTCGGCGATCTCGGCATCGCTCTCGTCTCCGCCCGGCAGCTCGTCCGGCCCGAGCATGGGCAGGGGCAGCTCCTCGAAACGGGACTCCACCCAGGCGTGGAAACGGGTGCCCCGACGGGCCGCGGGCTGCGGAGGCCGGGGCATGGGCCGGGCCAGCTCCTGGGCGAAGCCGTCGGGGTCGTCGGCCAGGCGCAGCAGCTGGGTGGCGGAGAGCGAGGCGGGTACGAGGACGTCGCGCACGGTGGCGCGGGCGCGGCGCAGTTCGCCGGTGAGGGCGTCGAGGTCGCGGTCCCAGGAGGCGAGCGTGCGGGACTCCTCGGGGGTGAGGCGGCGGTCCCCGGTGGGTTCGGGGGCGCGGGCGGCCGGGACGTGTGGTGTGGGGGCGGGGGGCTGAGCGGGGGTGGGAATGGGGAGATGAGCGGGGGCGGGGAACGGGACAGGACCCCGTGGGGGCTCCGTCGACAGTGCGTTCCAGTCATCGGCGTCTCCGGGGAACGCCTCGTTGTCGGGGAACGGGGCGTCGTCGGAGAACAGCTCGTCGTCGTACGAGCCGTCATACGGATCCGGGGCGTCGTACGGATCCGGAACGTCGGACGGATCCGGGGCGTAGGAGGGCGCTTCGTACGCGTCCGGCACGCCCCCTGACGCGGCCAGTGCCTCCAGATGTGCCATCACCGTGTCCGCGGCGGCCCGGCGGCGGGTCAGCGCAATGCCGTCCAGCGGAAGCGGCCACGCCCGGTCGGCCTCCTTCTCGGCGAGCGCCGGGTTCTCCTCGTCCTCGGCCGGTTCGTCCGCCCATGCCTCGATCTCGCCGTGTCCGGCCGCGCAGTGCTCGTACAGCGTGTGCAGGAAGTCGGACGGGCCGCGCGGCTTCTTCTGGGTCGGGCCCCACCAGTGGCCGGAGCCGAGCAGCAGTCCGCGGGGCCTGGTGAAGGTGACGTATCCCAGGCGGAGCTCCTCGGTGTGCTGGTGCTCCTTCATCTCCTCCTTGAAGCCCTTGAGCCCCTTGGCATCCCACGCGTGGATGACGGGAAGGGTGGCCTTGTCCCCGCGCAGCGCGTGCGGGAGGACCTTGGACTGGGACGTCCAGGCGTCGCGGGACTGGCTGCTGGGGAACTGGCCGGTGACCAGACCGGGCACCGCGACAACATCCCACTCCAGGCCCTTGGACTTGTGGGCGGTGAGGACCTTGACGGTGTTCTCCCCGCCGGGCAGGGCGTTGTCCAGGCCCTTCTCGTACTGGACGGCGGTCCGCAGGAAGCCCAGGAACGCGAGGAGGGTGGCCTCGCCGTCGACGGCGGCGAAGCGGGCCGCGACGTCGAGGAAGTTGGCGAGGGTCTCACGGCGGCGGGCGGCCAGGGCGTGCGGCGACGCGGAGAGCTCGACCTCAAGGCCGGTGGTGACGAGGACGCGGTGCAGCACGTCCATGAGGGGGTCGGCCAGCGAGCGGCGCAGGTCGCGCAGTTCGGCGGCCAGGCGGGCGAAGCGGATGCGGGCCTCGGTGGAGAACGGAAGGCCGTCGTCCTCTCCTCCGCCCGATTCGAGGAAGGTGTCCAGTGCGTCGGCGAGTGAGATCACTTCGGCCGGATCGATGCCTTCGACGGCCTCGGCGAGGCGGCGGTCGGGGTCGAATTCGTCGTCGTCGCCGTGGGCCGCGCGGTGGACGAGGAGGCGGGCGCGACGGCCGAGGAGTGCCAGGTCGCGGGGGCC
The DNA here is from genome assembly GCF_055584025.1 of Streptomyces sp. NPDC104309. Lineage (NCBI taxonomy): Bacteria > Bacillati > Actinomycetota > Actinomycetes > Kitasatosporales > Streptomycetaceae > Streptomyces > Streptomyces sp. NPDC104309. Next base: position 51,643 of record NZ_JBVJMV010000004.1, read on the forward strand.
GATCCGCCAGCGGGGGCCCGTGAGCAGCCGGACCAGGGAAGCATTGGCGCCGGGGTCCTGGAGGACCTCGCAGACCGCGACGAGGTCGGCGACCTCGGGCAGATGCAGCAGCCCGGACAGGCCGACGACCTCGACCGGAATGTCACGGGCCACCAGCGCGGCCTGGATCTCCGGGAAGTCGCCCGCGGTACGGCACAGGACGGCGATCTCACCGGGCGCCTTTCCGGTCCTGACGAGGTGCGCGATCGAGTCGGCGAGCCAGTCGATCTCTTCGGTGTGGGTACGCAGCAGAGCGCAGCGGACGGTGCCGTCCCGTTCGGCGCCGGGAGCGGGGCGCAGCGCCTCGACGCCCTCATGCATGGCACGCAGGGGTGCGGCGAGGCCGTTGGCGAGGTGGAGGAGCCGCCCGCCGCTGCGGCGGTTCTCGCTGAGGGAGTAGCGGGTGGCGGGCGTTCCGTCGGCGTGCGGGAAGTGGAGCGGGAAGTCGTCGAGGTTGGCCACGGAGGCGCCGCGCCAGCCGTAGATCGCCTGACAGGGGTCACCGACGGCGGTGACGGCGTGGCCGGCCCCCGCCGCTTCCGCGGTCCGCGCCCCGGCCGCGGTCTCCGCCGTCCGCACCCCGGCCCTCGGCGATTCGGCCGCCGCGTCGGTGGTCGTTCCGGTCGGTGTCTCCGTAGCCGCCGTCTCGGAACCGGGGCCAGGGCCGGAGCCTCGGCCGGAGCCGGGGCGTCGGCCGAAGAGTGCGGAGAGCAGCAGGCGCTGGGCGACCGAGGTGTCCTGGTACTCATCGAGCAGGACGACCCTGAATTCGTCGCGCAGGATCGCGCCGACCTCCGGGCGGGTGAGGGCCAGCTCGGCCGAGAGCGCGATCTGGTCACCGAAGTCGAGGAGGTCGCGGCTCTTCTTGACCTCGCGGTAGCGGCGGGTCAGCTGCAACAGCTCACGACGGGCCTGCGCGGTCTCGGGGATCTTGCGCAGCTCGGCGTTGGTGAGCCGGGCCGATTCGAGCGTGCGGAGCAGGTCGGTGTCGTGCTCCGCGAGCTGTTCGGGCTGTACGAGATGCTCGGCCAGCTCGGCGTCGAGGGCCAGCAGATCGCTGACCAGTGTGGGGAACGACCTGGTCAGGGCCGGATACGGGCCGGGGGCCTCGCGCAGCACGCGGGCGGCGAGCTGGTAGCGGGTGGCATCGGCGAGGAGGCGGGTAGTGGGTTCGAGCCCGATGCGCAGCCCGTGCTCGGTGAGGAGCCGGCCGGCGAACGCGTGGTACGTGGAGATGCTGGGCTCGCCCGGGGGGTCGTCCGGGTCGATGGCGTCCGGATCGGTGACCCCGGCCGCGATCAGGGCCTTGCGGACGCGCTCGGCGAGCTCCCCCGCCGCCTTGTTGGTGAAGGTGAGCCCGAGGACCTGCTCGGGGGCGACCTGTCCCGTCCCCACCAGCCACACCACGCGCGCCGCCATCACCGTGGTCTTCCCCGACCCGGCTCCGGCCACGATCACCTGCGGGGCGGGCGGCGCTGTGATGCAGGCCGTCTGCTCCGGGGTGAACGGGATCCCGAGGAGTTCCTTGAGCTGCTCGGGATCGGTGATACGTGAGGACACCCGACCGAGGCTAACCGGGCGCACTGACAATGTGCCGGGGCGGCCGCCGGCTCCGGCCGCCCCGGGAGATCCGGCGGACGGCAACGGAGCCACGCGGTGGCCGACAACAGGGCCGCCTGTCGGCCCGGTTCCGGACTGCTTCGAAGGACGGCTGCTTCGAGGAGAGGCTGCTCCGAGGGGGGCTGCTCCGAGGGGGCTGCTTCGAGGGACGGGGACGGTCGCCTCGACATTTCTTGCGAGGACGGCCTCATGAGCACTGGAGCATCCGGCCCGATGCCGCAGCCTGTCCGGTCAGCGGTCGACGGTCCAGGCCGCGTCGGCCGGTGGGGTGCCTGCCGAGAGGAGGTGCCGGACGATCCGGAGTGCCTCGGCCAGCGGCACGGTGTCCTCATCGAGGTACTCGTCGTCCTGGCCGTTCGACAGCCTGAAACCGTCGCTCCAGCCTTCGGCCCCGGGGTCCACCGCGTGCGCGCCCGGGTCACCTTCGCTGTCGAGGAGCATCACCATCGCGCGTTCGGCATTGCTGACGACAGCGAGCCGGCGTCCGGACGAGCTGGTCAGCCACGTTTCAAGCTGCCCGTCGGCGATCCTGAGCCTGAGCACGTCGAGCGCCTCGTCCGGAGCCACTGGCACGGTGTCACTGTCGAATGTCCATGATTCGGCCACGCGTACGACTGTCTCGCACGGCACGGTTCGGACACCGGCCCGGTCCGCCTGCGTCAACACCCACGCCATGGTCGCCCGCAACCATACGGAGAAACGCCGAAAGGATCACTCCAGGATGTGGCGGCCCTCCGGCTGTGCGCTGCATGAGGCCCGGAAGGCGCAGTGCGTGCAGTGCTGGCCGGTCGAGGGGGTGAAGCGTTCGTCCAGGACCCGGCCGGCGGCTGTGGCCAGGAGATCGGAGACCCACTCCCCGGAGAGCGGTTCCTGGGCCTGCACCTTGGGAAGGGCGTCGCCGCCCTCCTTCTTGGGGGCGGGCTGGCGCAGCTGTACGAGTTCGGCGCCGCCGGGCACGAGGCGGCGGCCGTCGAAGACCTCGTCGACCGCCCCTTCCCGTACAGCCAGCTGGTACACGGCGAGCTGGGGGTGACGCGTGACCTCGTCCTTGGTCGGGGACTGCTTGCCGGTCTTGAAGTCGACGACGTACGCCCGGCCCTCGGCGTCCTCTTCGACCCGGTCCATGGAGCCGCGGATACGTACCTCGTACTCCCCCGCCCCCAGCGTCACGTCGAAGTCGTGCTCGCTCGCGGCGGGGGTGCGGCCGGCCCGGTCCATGACATGCCAGCGCAGGAAGCGCTCCAGGGCGACCCTGGCCTGTTCCTTCTCCTGCTGGGACTTCCAGGGGGCGTCGAAGGCGAGTCCGTCCCAGACCGAGTCCAGCCGCTCCATCAGGACGACCAGGTCCGCGGGGGTGCGTCCTGACGCCACCTCGTCAGCGAGTACGTGGACGACGTTGCCGAAGCCCTGTGCGGCCGTCGCGGGGGCGTCTGCCTTCACCTCGCGGCCGAGGAACCACTGGAGCGCGCAGGTGTTGGCGAGCTGGTCGAGCGCGCTGCCGGAGAGGGCCACGGGCTGGTCCCGGTCGCGGAGCGGAACGGCGGAGCGGGTCGGCTCGTACAGGCCCCACCAGCGGTACGGATGGGCCGCGGGTACGAGCGGCTGGCCCTCGTCGTCGGTGAGCGCGGCGAGCCGGGCGAGGCGGCGGGCGGCTTCCTCGCGCAGCGTGTCGGAGGCGTCGGGATCGACGGTGGTGGCGCGGAGTTCGGCCACAAGCGCGGCGACGGCGAGGGGGCGGCGAGGCCGGCCGGTGACGTCGCGCGGTTCGACGCCGAGCTCGGCGAGGAAGCGGGACGGCTGGTCACCGTCGTCGGCGGGCGCCTTGACCGCGGTGACGACGAGACGATCCCGGGCGCGGGTCGCCGCGACATAGAAGAGGCGGCGTTCCTCGGCGAGGAGGGCGCCGGGGGTGAGCGGTTCGGCCAGGCCGTCACGGCCGATCCGGTCCGCTTCGAGCAACGAACCGCGGCGGCGCAGGTCCGGCCAGAGCCCCTCCTGCACTCCCGCGACAACGACCAGGCGCCACTCCAGGCCCTTGGACCGGTGTGCGGTCATCAGCCGAACGGCGTCGGGGCGCACCACGCGCCTGGAGAGGGTGTCGGCCGCGATGTCCTGGGCGTCGACCTCCTCCAGGAAGTTGAGCGCGCCGCGACCGCCGGTACGTTCCTCGGCGCGGGCCGCGGTGTCGAAGAGGGCGCAGACGGCGTCGAGGTCGCGGTCGGCGTTGCGGCCGCCCGCCCCGCCGCGCAGCGCGGCACGTTCCAGCCGCCCCGGCCACGGGGTACCGGACCACAGCTCCCACAGGGCCTCTTCCGCGGTACCGCCGCCTTCGAGGAGCTCACGCGCCTTGCGTAGAAGTGCGCCAAGGCGCTGGGCGCCACGGGCGTACGCCGGATCGTGCGCGACGAGCCGTTCGGGCTCGGCAACCGCGCGGGCCAGCAGGTCGCCGGAGGGCGCCGGTACGCGGTTCCCGCCGGCCCTCTCCTCGTCGCGCAGGGCCCGGCCGAGCCGACGCAGATCGGCCGCGTCCATGGAGCCGAGGGGAGAGGTGAGGAGGGTCAGGGCGGTCTCGGTGTCCAGCCAGGAGGGCGCTTCGGAGGCGGGGGCCCGGCCTGGAGCCGGATCGGGTTCCCGGCCGAGGTCCCGGCCGAGGTCCCGGCCGTGAGCCACATCGGAAACCTGATCGGGTTCCCGGCCGAGGTCCTGATCGGGCACCTCTGTCTCCACCGGCGCCTCCGCCGACACCTCAGCTCGGACCTCTTCACCTTCCGGAACAGAGTTCTCCGAGTTCTCCGAGTTCTCCGAGTTCTCCGAGTTCTCCGAAACAGGGTCCTCCGTCACAGAGATCTCTGCCACGGAGGTCTCTGTCACGGAGGTCTCCGCACCCTGGCGCAGCGCCGCTGTCGCGACGGCACGGAGGGCTGTCAGGAGTGGTGCCACAGCCGGTTCGTGGCGCAGGGGGAGATCGTCGCCGTCGATCTCCAGGGGAACGCCCGCCGACGTCAGGGCCCGGCGCAGCGAGGGGATCGTGCGGCCCCCGGCCCGTACGAGCACCGCCATCTCGTTCCACGGGACGCCGTCCTCCAGATGTGCCCGGCGCAGCAGGTCGGCGATGTTGTCGAGCTCGGTGGAGGGGGTCGGGTAGGTGTACGCCTCCACGCTGCCGCCCTCGCGGACCGCGGCGAGCTCCCGGTGGGCGCGGACCTTCGCCGAGGGCAGCCGGGTCAGCGGCATCCGGCGGGTGAGCAGTCGGGTGGCGGCCAGCAACTGTCCGCCGGAACGTCGCGAGGTGGTGAGGACGCCGACCGGGGCCGGAGTGCCGTCCGCCCGCCGGAACGCCTCCGGGAAGTCGAGGATGCCGTTCACATCGGCGCCCCGGAACGCGTAGATCGACTGGTCCGGGTCACCGAACGCGATCAGGTCCCGGCCGCCCCCCGCGCCCGGCACGCTCCCCCGGTTGCCGGCCAGCGCGTGCAGCAGCCGTACCTGCGCCGGGTCCGTGTCCTGGTACTCGTCCACGAACACCGCGTCGTACCGCCCGGCCAGCAGCGCCGAGACCTCGGGGCGCTCCGCGAGCAGCACGGCCCGGTGCACCAGCTCGGCGTAGTCCAGTACCCCCTGCGCGTCCAGCACGTCCAGGTATTCGGCGAGGAACTCGGCGGCGGCCCCCCAGTCCGGTCGGCCGGTGCGGCGGGCGAAGTCGGCCAGCGCGTCAGGGCCCAGGCCCAGCTCGCGGCTGCGGGCGAGCACCGCCCGTACCTCGTCGGCGAAACCGCGCGTGGTCAGACAGGCCCGCAGCTCGTCGGGCCAGCGGATGTGCGCGAAACCGTCCTGTTCGAGTTCGAGCTGACCGGCGAGCAGCTCGCGGACGGTGACGTCCTGCTCCGGACCGGAGAGCAGCCGCATCGGTTCGGCGAAGAGGTCGGCGTCCTGATGGGCGCGCACCAGCGCGTAACAGAAGGAGTGGAACGTGGTGGCCTGCGGACCGCGGGCGGCACCGAGTCTGGCGGCCATCCGGTCGCGCAGCTCCACGGCGGCCTTGCGGCTGAAGGTGAGGACCAGGACGCGGGCCGGGTCGCCGCCCCGCGCCACACGTGCGGCGACCGCTTCGACGAGCGTGGTCGTCTTGCCGGTGCCGGGTCCGGCGAGCACCAGGAGCGGGCCGCCGGGGTGATCAACCACCGCACGTTGCGCCGCGTCCAGAAGAGGGGGATCCACGGAGCCCGGCGGGGTGCGCACCAGTCGGTACGCGCCCGCGGTCCGCTGCCGTGCCTGACGGTGCGGACTGTGCCGGGTGAAGGAGGAGGAGCTCACGTGGTTCGCCGGTCCTGGTGGGTGTACTGGTGATGAGGGTGCGGTGCGTGCCGCGAACTGACGACGCTACGCCAGCGGGGGCGCGATGCGGGGCGAGTCAACTGCGTGCCTCGTCACGTTCCGCGTCACCGACGCCCTCGGCGGGCTCCATGCCGCAGGAGCGGTCGCCACGTTCCGTATCGCGGGCGGCGTCGGCAGGCTCCGGGCCACGGGAGCGGTCGCCACGCGCCGCATCGCGGGCGCCGTCGGCGCGCTCCGGGCCGCAGGAACCGTCGCCACGCGCCGTGTCTCGGGCGCCCTCGCCACGCGCCGCATCACGGGTGCTGCCGCGCAACGCGTCGTGTTCCGCATCACGCGCCGGGCCCGCCACCACCCGTTGCGCACCCGAATGGCCGAAGCTGTCAGGTGTGAGCACCTCCACCCTTGTCCCTGCCCGCGCTCGCGCTCGCGTCCGCGCCGCCGGTGACGCCGTCCCACCGTGCCCGCTTCATGTCGAGGCGCGGCAGATGCCCCTCCGCGCTGCGCGAGGCCTCGCGCAACGGGGTGCTCTCCTCCCGGTAGTGGCCCAGCGCACGCAGTTCGTGGCCGGGCAGCAGTGCCCCGTCGGCACGCACCACGCGCCACCACGGCACTGCGGCCCCGTACAGCGCCATGACCCGGCCGACCTGGCGCGGGCCCCCGTCGCCCAGCCACTCGGCGACATCTCCATACGTCATGACACGGCCCGGCGGGATCAGCTCGGTGACATCGAGCACCCGCTCCGCGTACTGAGGCAGCTCGTCGACCGCCCGGCCGTCGATCACACCGCCGTCGATCGCGCCCTCATCGATCGCCCGGTCGTGGATCGCCCGGTCGCCGCTCGTCCCGTCGCCGCTCGTCCGGTGTTGGCTCATCCGGCCCATCCTGCCGTACTCCACCGACAGTCCGGCGCGATCCGCGAGCGTCCTTTCACGGGGCGTGCGTGCGGGGACAAAGGAGCGTATCTTGCGCTTCGCGTGTCCGCGCAGTGCACCCTGATTCCCTCCTCTGTCGCCGGGCCGTGCCACCATCGTGCGGGCGGTGACCGGTGATACGAGAACACGAAGACCAATCAGAGGCGACGAAGGAGCAGGGCGTGCAGCCACCGAAGGCGGCGGACGCCCCTGACGCCGAACCGCACCCGGACGCGTCCGGCAGGCCCGCCGAAGAGCCCGGTTCGGAGCGGGAGGCTTCCCCCGCGGAGCGGGATGCTTCCCGTGCGGGGCAGGAGAGGTCCGGTGCGGGACAGCAGGCGCTCCCCGAGCATCTGGCCGGCTCGACGCTCTCGGCCGCCGCGGCGGAACAGGCCGAACGCGTCTCGGGGGACGAGCCGCTGCTCCCCGCCCGGGTGCACCGGCCCTCCGATCTCATGCGACTGCTCATCGGTGTCCTGGCGATCGTCGTCCTGTTCTCGATCGCCGCGTTCGCCCACGGCACGACCACCGGTCTCGAACAGGACATCAACAAGGGCACCGGCCAGGCACCCGATGTCCTGATCAAGCTCGCCGGTCTGGTCTCCAGCATCGCCGTGCTCCTCGTCCCCGTCGCCTTCGCCATCGAGCGGCTGATCAAACGCGACGGGCTACGGATCGCGGACGGCGTGCTCGCCGCCGTGCTGGCGCACGGCGTCACGCTCGCCGCCGACCTGTGGGTGGCCAAGTCCGCCCCCGGCACCATCCAGGACGCCCTGACCCAGCCGCAGCCCGGTGACGCGCTCACCGATCCCGTCCACGGCTATCTCGCTCCCGTGATCGCCTATATGACGGCGGTCGGGATGGCGAGACGGCCGCGCTGGCGGGTCGTGCTGTGGGTGGTGCTGCTGCTCGACGCGTTCGCCATGCTGGTCGGCGGCTACACGACCCCGTTCTCGATCGTCCTCACCGTGCTGATCGGCTGGACCGTGGCGTACGGCACGCTGTACGCGGTCGGCTCGCCGAACGTCCGGCCGACCGGCCAGCACCTGATGGCCGGTCTGCGCCATGTCGGCTTCCACCCGGTCAACGCGATGCGCGCCGAGGACACCCCCGACTCCGGCGACCAGAACGACCGGGGGCGCCGCTATCTGGTCACCCTGGAGGACGGGCCACCCCTGGATGTGACGGTCGTCGACCGTGAGCAACAGGCCCAGGGCTTCTTCTACCGGGTCTGGCGCAGGCTCACCCTGCGCGGCATCACCCAGCGCCGCTCCATCCAGTCGCTGCGTCAGGCGCTGGAGCAGGAGGCGCTGCTCGCGTACGCGGCGATCGCGGCCGGGGCCAACGCGCCGAAGCTGATCGCCACCTCCGAGCTCGGCCCCGACGCCGTGATGCTGGTGTACGAGCACATCGGCGGCCGTTCGCTGGACGCGCTGGAGGACTCGGAGATCACGGACGAGCTGGTGCGCGGGGCCTGGCGCCAGGTCAAGGCGCTCCAGTCGCGGCGGATCGCGCACCGCAGGCTCACCGGGGACGCCATCCTGGTCGACCGTTCCGGCAAGGTGTTCGTCACCGATCTGCGCGGCGGCGAGATCGCGGCCGGTGATCTGGTCCTGCGGATGGACGTCGCCCAGTTGTTGACCACCACCGGCCTGCGGGTGGGTGCCGAGCGGGCCGTCGCCGGCGCGTTGGAGGTGCTCGGCCCCGATGCCGTCGCGGACTGCCTGCCGCTGCTCCAGCCGATCGCGCTGAGCCGCTCCACCCGGGCGACCCTGCGCAGGCTCGCCCGGGAACGCTCGCAGCGCGAGCGCGAGGCGGTGCTCGACGCGTCGGACGCGGCCAAGCGCGCGAGGGCGCTCGAACACGGGGCGGCCCAGGACACGGCCGCCGCCGGAGCGGGGCCCGAACGCGCGGCCGACCACAAGGCCGCGCGCAAGGCCGCACGGAAGTCGCTGCGCAACCATAAGCAGGCCGAGAAGCGGGCCATGGACGACGCGCTGGAAGAGGCGCGCGAAGAGGATCTGCTCTCCCAGATGCGACAGCAGGTGCTGCTGATCCGGCCACAGGCACCGGTCGAACCGGTCCGGCTGGAGCGCATCAAGGCACGCACCCTGTTCAGCTGCATCGCCGGCGCGATCGCCGCGTACTTCCTCATCTCACAGGTCACCCAGGCCGACTTCGGCGCGGTCGTCGAGCAGGCGGAGTGGGGCTGGGTGGCGGCCGCGGTCGGCTTCTCGGCCCTCAGCTACGTCGCGGCGGCGATGAGCCTGCTGGGCTTCGTGCCGGAACGGGTGCCGTTCGGCAGGACCGTGCTGGCGCAGGTCGCCGGCTCCTTCGTGAAGCTCGTCGCCCCGGCCGCGGTCGGCGGCGTGGCGCTGAACACGCGCTTCCTGCAGCGTGCGGGAGTGCGTCCGGGGCTCGCCGTGGCGAGTGTCGGCGCCTCGCAGCTGTTCGGTCTCGGCTGCCACATTCTGCTGCTGGCCGCGTTCGGCTATCTGACCGGTACGGAGAAGACCCCGTCCTCGCTCACCCCGTCCAGGACGGTGATCGCCGGGCTGCTGACGGTGGCGGTGCTGGTGCTGGTGGTGACGGCGGTTCCGTTCCTGCGGAAGTTCGTGGTGACACGGGTGCGGTCGTTGTTCGCCGGAGTCGTTCCCCGCATGCTCGACGTGGTGCAGCGCCCGCAGAAGCTGCTGACGGGCATCGGCGGGATGCTGCTGCTGACCGGCGTGTTCGTGATGTGCCTGGACGCGTCGGTCCGGGCGTTCAGCGGTCCGGATGTGCCGCGGCTCAGTTACGCGAGCATCGCGGTGGTCTTCCTGGCCGGCAACGCGCTGGGGTCGGCGGCGCCCACACCGGGCGGAATGGGCGCGGTGGAGGGCGCGCTGACGCTGGGGCTGATCGCGGTCGGCCTGCCGAAGGAGGTCGCGGCACCGGCCGTTCTGCTCTATCGGCTGCTGACGCTGTGGCTGCCGGTGCTTCCCGGCTGGCTCTGCTTCAACCATCTGACCCGCAAGGGCGAGCTCTGACGGTCCTCGGCGGCCGGACGGTCCTCGGCGGCCTGACGGCTCGTCCGAGGCCGGCCCCCGCACGAGAAGCCGATCCGGCCTGCCCTGCCCCGGCCCCACGTACGCGACCCCGGTCCGGCCCTCCCCGACCCCGGCTCGACGTCCGCAAGCCCTGCCCCACATACACGAAGCCGGTCCGGCCCTCCCCGCCCCTGGCCGGACGTCCGCCGGGACGGCCCGACATCCGCAAGGCCGGTCGGCCGATCGGGCGAGAGAACCGCCACCCGCTTGGACCGTGCCTCGTGCACCGGTCCGGTTCCCACCGCACGATGGGGCCATGAGGACCTCCCCCGCCCTGCGTGCCGCCGCTCTCGCCGCCGCCGTCACCGTGCTCCTTCCCATCACCGCCTGCTCGGAGAGCGGCAGCGAGGACGGCCCGGACGGGCCCCGGAGCTCCCCGCTCGCGGCGAACGCCGCCGAGGCGAGCAGCTCCGGCGACCTCGCCTCCCAGAAGCTCACGTGGAAGCCGTGCCCTGCCCCGTCCCCGGCACAGGGCAGCGGAGGGGTGCCGACGCCGCTGCCAGGCGGGACCCCCTGGGAGTGCTCCTTCATGAGGGCGCCGCTCGATTACACGAAGCCGCACGGCGAGACGATCGAGCTGGCACTCATCCGGGCCAGGGCCAGGAACCTGGACAAGCGGATCGGCTCCCTCATCTTCAACTTCGGCGGCCCCGGCGCCTCCGGTGTGGCCACCCTGCCCGCCTTCGGCACCGACTACGAGAAGCTTCGTTCCCGCTACGACCTGGTCAGCTTCGACCCGCGCGGGGTCGGCCGCAGCGCGGGCGTGGAGTGCGAGACCGACCAGCAGCTCGATGTCCGCTTCGAGAGCGACGGCACTCCGGACACCGCCGCCGAGGTGAATTCCTTCGTCAAGGACATCAAGACGTTCGCGTTGGCCTGCAAGAAGAACTCCGGCAAGAAACTCCCCTACGTCGGCACCACCAACGCCGCCCGTGACATGGACCTGATGCGCCAGGTGCTCGGCGACAAGAAGCTCCACTACTTCGGCATCTCGTACGGCACCGAGCTGGGCGGCGTCTACGCCAACTTGTTCCCGAAGAACGTCGGCAGGTCGGTGCTGGACGGGGTGGTGGACCCGACCCAGGACACCGAGCAGGCCTCACTCGGCCAGGCCAAGGGGTTCCAGCTCGCGCTGGACAACTTCACCAAGGACTGCGCGGCCCGCGGTGACGCCTGCAAGCTTCCCGGTGCCACCGGGAAGGAGGTCGAACAGGGCATCTCCGGCCTTCTCGCCGGGCTGGAGAAGAAGCCGATCCCGGGGCTCGGGTCCCGGCAGCTGACGCAGACCCTGGCCACCACCGGCATCGCGGCCGCCCTCTACTCCAAGGAGACCTGGCCGCTGCTGGAACAGGGTGTGGACGAGGCCGACGGCGGGAACGGCGCGCTGCTCCTCGCCCTCGCCGACTCGCTGAACGGCCGTTCCGAAGACGGTCGCTACGACAACTTGGTGGCTGCCAACACCGCCGTCAGCTGCGCCGACTCCAAGCAGCGCTTCACCTCGGATCAGACCAAGGCGAAACTTCCGGAGTTCCGGTCCGCCTCGCCGCTCTTCGGTGACTATCTGGGCTGGGGTCTGATGACCTGCACCGGCTGGCCGGTGGCGGGCGCCTGGAAGACCCCGGACGTCAGCGCGCCCGGCGCGCCCCCCATCGTCGTCATCGGCAACACCGGCGACCCGGCGACCCCGTACGCGGGAGCGAAGGCGATGGCCGACGCGCTGGGCAAGGGTGTGGGGGTGGAGCTGACGTACGAGGGCCAGGGGCACGGCGCGTACAACAGCGGAAACCCCTGTGTGCAGAAGGCCGTGAGCGCCTATCTGCTGGACGGCACGGTTCCGGCGGCCGGCACCGTCTGCAAGTGAACGACCGGCCCGAGACGCCCCGGGTGTTCTGTCCCAGGAGGTCGTGTCGCAGGGCGGACGGCGGTTCGGCGACACGGCCCAGGGTCTTTGGTCTGGATCACGCGAGCCCGGCATGATCCGAACGAGAGGCCGCAAGGGCTGACTTTCTGTACGTCGTCGTGAACACGCACATCGGGGAGGACGCAACACATGGTCGGACACGCACGCGCCGGGGCTCTGGCCGGCGCCGCACTTCTGCTGACGGGCCTGCTCGCGGGCTGTGACAGTGGTACGGACGACAAACCGGCCGACCCGACGGACCCCGGTGCGGCGTCCGCGTCCGGCGGTTCGTCCGCCACGCCGGACGGGCGGCCGGGCTCACCCCCGCTGCCTGCGGCCCTCACCTCCCAGCAGGTGGACTGGAACACCTGCAAGGCCCCCGCGGGCGGCAACGAACCCGGCGACGACTGGCAGTGCGCCACGGTCAAGGTGCCGCTGGACTACGCGAAGCCGGATGGCGACACCATCGGGATCGCGGTGATCCGCAAGGATGCCCAGGGCCCGGCCCGGCGCCTCGGCGCGATGCTGTTCGACTTCGGCGGCCCCGGCGGTTCGGGGGTCTCGATGCTGCCGCGGCTCGCCGACTCGTACCGCAAGCTCAACACCCGCTACGACCTGGTGAGTTTCGATCCGCGCGGGGTCGCGGCCAGCGCGGGAGTGAACTGCCGTACCGACAAGGAGACGGAGGACGCCAACCGGAAGGTCGACATGACCCCGGACACGCCGGCGGAGGAGGCGGCGTTCCTGAAGGACGGCGCGGACTTCGGCGCCGGCTGCGCGCGCCGCTCCGGCAAGGTTCTGCCGTACGTCGGTACGACCAACGCGGCCCGGGACATGGATCTGATCCGTCAGGTGCTGGACCAGAAGAAGCTCAACTACTTCGGCGTCTCCTACGGCACAGAGCTCGGCGGCACCTACGCCCACCTCTTCCCCGAGCGCGTCGGCCGGACCGTCCTGGACGCCGTCGTCGACCCGACCGCGGACGCGATCGGGCACGCCCGCAACCAGGCGACCGGTTTCCAGCGGGCACTGGAGAACTACCTCAAGGACCGCGGCCAGGACCCGAAGGCCGGAACGCGGCGCATCGCCCGGCTGCTGGAACGGATCGACAAGAAGCCGCTGCCGACGAACTCGGGCCGTGAGCTCAACGAGTCGCTGGCCATCACCGGCATCGTCATGCCGCTCTATTCCAAGAGCAGCTGGCCGTATCTGACCCGGGCGCTGGACGAGGCCGAGAAGAGCGGCACCGGCACCATGCTGCTGCGGCTGGCCGACGCGTACAACGGTCGTGACGAGAAGGGGCACTACGACACCCAGAACCACTCGCAGCGCGCCATCTCCTGCGCGGACAGCAGACTCCGGCCGACGGCGGCCGAGGCGCGGGCCCTGCTTCCCGAGTTCCGGAAACTGTCCCCGGTGTTCGGCCCCTTCCTGGCATGGGACACGGCCGGCTGGTGCGCGCAGTGGCCGGTGAAGGGCGAGCACGACCATCCGGAGGCGAGCGCCCCGGGCGCCGGTCCGATCCTGGTCGTCGGTACGACCGGCGACCCGGCGACGCCCTACGAGGGCGCCCGGAGGATGGCGGACGAGCTGGGCAAGGGCGTCGGCGTCATGCTCACCAACAAGGGCGAGGGGCACGGCTCGTACGGCGAGAGCGCGTGCGTGACGGCGACCGTGGACGCGTACTTCCTGGACGGGAAGGTTCCGGCGGACGGCAAGACCTGCTCGTGACGCGGAGTGTGTGTACGTCGAAGGGGCCGGTCCGCAGTGCGCGGACCGGCCCCTTCGGCACGACGGTGCCCGTGCGGCAATCGCTCAGTACACCGGCTTCTCGGGCTCGATCTGGTTGACCCAGCCGATCACGCCGCCGCCCACGTGCACCGCGTCGGCGAAACCCGCCGACTTGAGGACCGCGAGGACCTCGGCGCTGCGGACACCGGTCTTGCAGTGCAGGACGATGCGCTTGTCCTGCGGGAGGTCCTGGAGGGCGTTGCCCATCAGGAACTCGTTCTTCGGGATCAGCCTGGCACCGGGGATCGAGACGATCTCGAACTCGTTCGGCTCGCGGACGTCGATGATCTCGATCTTCTCGTCCGCGTCGATCCACTCCTTGAGCTGCTTGGGAGTGATCGTGGAGCCGAGCGCCGCCTCCTGGGCCTCCTCGGACACGACGCCGCAGAAGGCCTCGTAGTCGATGAGCTCGGTGACGGTCGGGTTCTCGCCACAGACCGCGCAGTCGGGGTCCTTGCGGACCTTGACCTGGCGGTACTGCATCTCCAGGGCGTCGTAGATCATCAGCCGGCCGACCAGCGGGTCACCGATGCCGGCGAGCAGCTTGATGGCCTCGGTGACCTGGATGGAGCCGACCGAGGCGCAGAGCACCCCGAGCACGCCGCCCTCGGCGCAGGAGGGGACCATGCCGGGCGGGGGCGGCTCCGGGTAGAGGCAGCGGTAGCAGGGGCCGTGCTCGGACCAGAAGACGGACGCCTGGCCGTCGAACCGGTAGATCGAGCCCCAGATGTACGGCTTGTTCAGCAGTACCGCCGCGTCGTTGACCAGATAGCGGGTGGCGAAGTTGTCCGTGCCGTCCACGATCAGGTCGTACTGCGCGAAGATGTCCATCACGTTGTCGGCTTCGAGCCGCTCCTCGTGCAGGACCACGTTCACGTACGGGTTGATGCCCAGCACCGAGTCCTTGGCGGATTCGGCCTTGGAACGGCCGATGTCGGCCTGGCTGTGGATGATCTGGCGCTGCAGGTTCGACTCGTCGACCTCGTCGAACTCCACGATGCCGAGCGTTCCGACACCGGCGGCGGCCAGGTACATCAAGGCCGGCGAACCCAGACCGCCGGCGCCGACACAGAGCACCTTCGCGTTCTTCAGCCGCTTCTGCCCGTCCATCCCGACATCCGGGATGATCAGGTGGCGGGAGTACCTGCGGACCTCGTCGACGGTGAGCTCAGCAGCTGGCTCGACCAGGGGTGGCAGCGACACAGGAACCTCAACAATGCAGGTGGTCGGTTTCTACGTACTTCGGCTACGTACGGTTGTTCTCTCGGTAACACTGCCACGCCCCTCCTCATTCCGAGATACCAGGTCCGCTCCGCGAGACGATTTCGTCCCAGTAGCTGGGCAGCGCCGCGAAGGGGTCCGTTTGCCCGTGTTGATCGTCCCGGTCCGTGAAGAAGATGGTGCCCGCACCCTGCCAGCGGGCGATGCGCATGGCCTCTTCGAGGTGGGTGCGAGGAACCCCGTGGACGAAGTGCGCGAACCGCTCCGGCGGGTAGGCGGCGGTCCACTCCGCCACCTGCGACCAGCGGTAGTCGGTCCAGGGGCCGGAGAAGGTGACCAGTTGGTCGGCGGCCTCGGCGTAGCCCGGGTGGGGGTGGGTGCCCAGCCCCAGCACCAGCGGACCGATCCCCTCGCCTCGGTCGCCGTGTTCGAGGAGCGTGGCGAGCGTGCTGGTGAGACGGCGGACCGCCGGGAGTCCGTCACGCCCGGCCGGGCACCGGCCGAGATAGAAGCCGTCGACGCGGTACCAGTCGAGGAAGGACTGCGCGTCGGCGATCAGCTCCCCGAACGAGCGGCTGCCGAAGGCCAGATCGAGATGGCCGAGCAGCCGCCCGCCCGCCGCGCGCACGGAGTCCTGCGGGGCATCGCCGTGCACCGCCCGCTCCCGCGCGTTGCGGAGCCGGCCCGCGGCCTCCAGACAGTGCGGGTCGGGGCGGGCGCCGGGGCCGGAGTCGATGTTGAGGACCGCCCAGTGCAGCGGGGTGCCGGGACGGACCAGCTCGGCCCACTCGGTCGGGGCGAGCAGCGGATGCGCGTAACCGGGGACGCCGAAGCCGAGCTGTTCGGCGCCGCCGGTCCGACGGACGGTGCCGGTGGGGGTCAGATACGGCACGCCGCCTCCATCCAGATGTCGGCGAGGGACTCCTCCAGGTTGATCCGGGGGCGCCAGCCGAGCCGGTCCCTGGCGGTGCGGACGTCGGCCTGCTGCCAGGCGCCGCAGCCGTCGGGGTAGGGGGACGGGGTCGCCGAGAGGTGCTCGATGACCGACTCGGTCGAGGTGCGCGGGGCGCCGATGGGCAGCCGGGGCGGGGGCGGGTCGAGCTCGTGGAGCGCGCCCGCGTATCCGGCGACCCTGGCGAGGACGGCGGCCGCGTCCCGGAGCCGCACGGCACGGCCGGTGCCGATGTTGACGACGCCCTGCGCGGCGGAGAGCGAGGCGGCGTGCACGGCGCGCGCGACATCGCGCACGTCGACGAAGTCGCGCTGCACGCCGAGGCCGCTGAGCTTCAGCTCGCCGTCGCCGGACTGCATGGCCCGGCGCATCGCCTCGGCGAGCCTGCCGAGCGGTGAACCGGCCGGGGTGCCGGGGCCGACCGGGGAGAAGACCCGCAGCACCACCGCGTCGAGGCCGGAGCCGAGGACGAGTTCGGTGGCGGCGAGCTTGCTGACGCCGTACGGGCCGCCGGGGCGCGGGATCGCGTCCTCCGCGGTCGATGAGCCGGGCTGCGAGGGCCCGTACTCCGAGGAACAGCCGACCTGCACGAGCCGGGCCGTACAGCCACTGCGCCGCATCGCCTCGCAGACGGTGGCGACGGCGACGGTGTTGTGGCGGGTCAGATCGCGGGCCCCGCCCCGGGTGGCACCCGCGCAGTTGACGACGACTCCGGGGTGGACCGCGTCCAGGAAGCGGGTCAGCGCGCCGGGGCTGCCGCTGGCGAGGTCGAACCGTACGTCGGCGTCGTCGCCGCGGCCGAGCGCCGTGAGGTGCACGGCAGGGTCGGCGAGCAGGCGGTCGGCCACGAAACGGCCGAGGAATCCGTTGGCTCCGAGCAGCAGCACCCTCATCGTGCGCCCCCTTCGTGCCGACGGCTGGCTGCCGGTGCGGGGGATTGGGGGGTCATGTCCGGTGTCTCCTTGAGGAAGTGAGGTGCGGTACGGGGAAAGGACCCGCGGCGTCGGCTCCGCGGGGCGTGCGGGTGGTGCGGTTCTGGTCGCGCGGTTACGCGGTGGTGCGGGTTTCGCCGCCGAAGTGAGCTGGGGTGTGGGCGGACGCCCGGGAGAGGGCGACGGTGGCGGTGATCAGCAGCCCGAGCGCGGCTGCGCCACAGGCGACGGCGGGTACGGCTCCGGTGCCCGCCGCCGCGACGAGTACGTCGACGGGGCGGGCGAGGACGTGCAGACCGGGCAGCCGCCCGGCCAGGACCAGGGCGGGTGCCAGGGCCTCTGCGGCGCAGGCGGTGGCGAGTCCGGCGGCGGCGGGCCCGGGAAGGCCGTGGACGCTCAGCAGCCGGGCCAGCAGCAGCAGCACCCCGAGCGCGGCCGCCCCGATGAAGGCGCCGCCGCCGCCGTATCCCAGGTGGGCGAGGTACAACAGCCCGGCGAGGGCGCCCAGGTGGAGCGCGACGGCCCCGAACAGCAGGGGGCGCACGCCTGCGGCGAACTCCTCCAGCGCACGGCTGCCAATGAGTTTGCGGTGTGCGTGGACGGAGAAGAGGTGCGCGCACCAGGCGGCCGGGGCGACGGAGAGGGCCAGCCCCAGCAGCGGTGCGGGGGTGATCGTCCAGGGGCCTTCGGGGCCGCCGCTGAGGACCTGGTCGAGCAGCGCGTCACCGTAGAGGACGTAGCCGAGGAGCCAGCAGCTGTAGACATGGGCGGTGCCCGAGGAGCCGCTCTCGGCGTGCAGGGGACCGCTGCGCAGGCTGAGGACGAGGCCGATGAGTGCGACAAGCGCTCCGACGAGGGTGATGACGAACCGTCCCTGACCACCAAGAGCGCCCTCCGTGAGCCTCAGCGCTCCGGCGGTCGCGAGACAAGCGGCGCCCGGCACCAGCGCCCGGAGCGTCCAGGCGGCGCGCGTTTCGGTGTCACGCTCCGGCGCGCGGAAGCCTGTTGCGGGCTCCCCCGTGACGGGGGGTACCCGGGCGAAGAGCTCCTCGGCGAGCGAGAAGACATCGCGGTGCCGGTAACGGGCGGCGGTCCGGTCGGTGACGCCGTGGGCTTCGAGCCCGGCGGCGATCTCCAACGGATCGACGGCCCGTTCGCACAGCGCGCGATGGCGGTGCATCAGCGTTTTCACGGGATCGGCGGGACCGCGGCGCGAGGCGCCGAGCCTGCGCGCCGGAGCGGCGGGCGCGATCTCGGGGGCGCGGGGGGCGGCTGCCCGCTCTCCGGGGGACTGCTCTCCGGAGGGCTGTCCGCCGGGGCGCTGCCCGCCAGCGGTCTCCTTTCCGGAGGTCTCCTCTCCGGTGGCCCGTTCTCCGGCACCCGGCGCCCCGGCGGGCTGCGCTGCGTAGGCTTCCTCCGCAGCAACGGCTCGCCCCGCGCCAGCGGCTCGCTCCACGTCGGCGTCCTCCGCGACGGCTCGCCCGGTATCCACGTCATCCCTGGCGGCTTCCTCCGCACTAACGGCTCGCCCCGTACCGACGGCTCGCTCCACGTCGGCGTCCCCCGCGACGGCTCGCGGGGTGCCGGCGTCATCCGCGACGACTCGCTCCGCACCGGCGTCCCCCGCGACGGGTCGCGGGGCGGCGGGCTCGGCGCCGGAAGCCGGGTGGGGAGATCTCCCCGCGGCTGCCGCGGGAACCGCGGGATCCGGTGTCGACGGTCCCCGGACCGGGTCGGAGAACTCGGCGACGGGCATCCTGGAAACGAGGGGCTCGTGGGCGACGACGGCCCCGT
This sequence comes from Streptomyces sp. NPDC104309, assembly GCF_055584025.1. Classification (NCBI taxonomy): domain Bacteria; kingdom Bacillati; phylum Actinomycetota; class Actinomycetes; order Kitasatosporales; family Streptomycetaceae; genus Streptomyces; species Streptomyces sp. NPDC104309. The sequence continues at coordinate 70,227 of NZ_JBVJMV010000004.1, forward strand.
CGGACGCAAGGGACCCGGAGACCAGGGCCCGGGAGCGGAGGTCCCAGCTTCCGCCCGCTGCCGGTGCGGCGGGCGCGTCGGACGCCCCGGTCGGGCGGCCCATGGTGATTCCTCCGTGATCGTCGCCGACTGCGTGGGGCCGTCCGGGCTCGCCGCCGCGGCCCGGACCGGCCGTCTCCTGTTCCCGTTCACGCATCGCCGCCACCCGCTCCCCGCGCTCCCGCGCAGACGGCCCTGGTCTCGACGGCCCAGCTGGGCGTGCGGTCGGCCGCGGCTGCCGGGGCAGGGGCGGAAGCCGTCCACGGGCCCTGGACCTGTGCCTCCGGCGGGGTGGCGAACGGGCGCGGTTCGCCGTCGGCGTCCACCGCGTCGGCCTCCCTGTGCACCGGGGCGCGCGAGATCAGCTCCAGGTAGATGCCGCGGAATGCAGCGAGGTTCTGCTCGACGGTGAAGAGTTCGATCGCACGGGCGCGCGCCGCCGCTCCGAGCCGTGCGCGGCGCTCGGGGTCGCGCAGCAGCGCGAGGCAGGCGTCCGCGAGTGCCTTGGGATTGCGCGGGGGCACCACCAGCCCGGTACCACCGATGACTTCGACCACCGCGCCGACATCCGTCGACACCGTGGCCCGTCCGCAGAACATCGCCTCGACCAGACCGGTGGGGAAGCCTTCGACCACACTGGACAGAACGACGACGCCACCCGCCGCGTAGGCCTCCGGCAGATCCCGCGCCTCGGCTCCGCCGATGTCCTCGAAGGAGACCGGGTTGTCGCCGACGGCGTGCGCGTCCGTGGCCTCGTCGGGGAACAGCTGGGCGGCAAGCGCCCGGCAGTGCGCGAGATATCCGGTGTCCTCCGGGCCCTGCGACGCCGACCCGATGATCCGCAGCCGGACGTCCGGTTCGGCCTTCCGTACTTCCGCGAAGGCGTGCAGCAGCGCGATCAGGTCCTTGGCGGGCTCGATCCGGCCGACCCACACCAGTGTGTCGTCGGGACCGCTGTCGCCGCTCTCCCCCAGCGCCGTGAACCGGCCGGACTCCATGCCGGCGTGGACGGTGCGCAGCTTCTCGCGTTCGGCACCGCACCGTTCCTGCCAGCGGCGGGCGTGGGTGCTGCCCGGGGTGACGATCGCGGCCTGCCGGTACACCTCACCGGCCAGCCGCCCGTGGAGGCCGGCGAGCAGGGCGCGTACCGGCGCGCTCAGGGGGGAGTCGGTGGCGGCGAGGTAGTGCTCCCGCAGCCGCACGCCGTGCTCGCTGACCAGCAGCGGAACCCCGAAGAAGCGTTTGGCCAGCAGTCCCGGCAGGGCCGCGGCCCCGCCCGACGTGGCGTGGCAGAGGTCGACCGCCCCGAGGCTCTCCTCGTCGTACCAGTCGAGGGAGAGCGGGCGCAGCACCCGGTCGAGCTCCCGGGCGAAGGCGAGGAGATCGGGGACGGCGGCGGCCTGGACGGTGCGTCCGGTGCCGGGGGCGCGGCAGGCGGATTCGAGCACGCGCAGGGCGGTCTCGGAGCGGAGTGCGGCGAGCAGTCCCCCGTGTTCGCGGGCCAGTTCGGCGAGTCCGTACAGGCCTTCGGTGAACCGCGTGTCCGCGACGCCGACGGCCTCGCGCCCCTCGTCACCGCGTTCACCGGAACCCACTGCCCCGCCCGCAGCCACACCCGCACCCGCACCCGCAGCTTCGTAGCCACCCGGCGCACCCGGCGCACCCGTCGCGCAGACAGCGGTCGCGAGAGCCGTGAAGTGCGCCGTGAACCGCTGCCGTTCGCGCCGCCCGTACGAGCGACCGCCCCCGCCCGTCACTATCCGGGCGAGCAGCCCTTTGGGGACGCGGGTGCCCAGGGAGTCCTCGTCGACCGACCACAGCGGTGCCGTCCGCACCCGGCTGACCTGCGTCGGGAGCGGGACCCAGCCCTGTGCCTCCTGTTCGGCGGAGTGGCTGAGCGCGAAGAGATCGAACTCGTGCTGCGCGAGTCCGCGCACCAGATGGTCGCACCAGAGTCTGGACTCACCGGTCGCATACGGATAACCACCGTCGGTGAGGAGTCCGATCCGCACGAGCACACCCCCGATCTCCCTTGTGGGCGGCCGCCGTCGGGACGGCGGCTCACAGCGGGACGACCGTAAGCGGATACGCCGGTGGCGCGATGGACGGTTGTCCGTCGCGCCACCGAAAGGGGTGAATCGTCGTAACTTTCCCGCCCTGGCGGCGTTCGGTCGCGCTATGGGAACGGTCGATCACTCGGAGTCAGGCCGCAGTCGGCTCCTTGCGGGCTGCGCGGCGGACCGAGCGAGCGCCGGGCCGAGCGAGGGAACGGTGGCCAGGGGCTGTTTGGTTTACGGGTCCCCGGGGCCCTCGTACACCCGTTCCACCTCGCCCCCTCGCGGATCCGGCCCCGCCACAGGACGGCGACCCGGTGGCTGACCTGCCGCGCGACGGCGAGGTCGTGCGCGATGAAGGCCAGCGCCAGGCCCAGCTCCCGCCGCGACCGCGCCAGCAGAACGGTCATCCGCAGAATGAGACACTCATCTCGACATGCGGACGGATTCGAGGCGTGGTGGCCCGGGTCCCGCGGAACACGGTGGAGACCGGCCCGATCGAGGGGCGGCCCGGAACACCCCGGGCCCTACGCCTTCCGATTCAACTGGTGGGGTACACCCAGGAGTTGGGCCGGCATTTGATCCCGTCGATGTCCAGGGACTTGGTCTGCTGCTGCATCACCGGAGCGAGCGCTCCCGGCGTGCGACAACTCGCATGGTCGTGACCCAGCCGGTGACCGACCTCATGGTTGATCAGCATCTGGCGGTAGGCGAAGAGTTTGTCCGGACCGAACGTCGACGACCCCTGCGCCCAGCGGTAGGCGTTGATCATCACGCGTTCGGTCGCGGCGGAGTCGCACGAGACGTTGTCCTCCGTCGTGTCCAGCCCCGACTTCCGGCACCAGTCCCCGGTGGTTCCGGGACTGGCCAGGGTGATCACGAAATCGGGGTCGCCGGAGGAGATCCGCTCGAACGTCATGGCGCCGTCGTGCGCCCAGCTGCGGTCGTCGTTGAGCGTTTCCTGGACGGCTCGGGCGAAGAGCGCCACGTCGAGCCCGAGGCCCTTCTCGACATCGATGCGGTAGCGGTACTTGTGTCCCCGGCCCGGGGCCTTCGCCGAGCCCGGAACCGCCTCGAACTTCCCCGACCCGTGGAGCTTCGGCGGGAGCGGATAGGCCTTGGCCATCTTCTCCGCGTACGAAAGGGGCTTGACCTGCGCCGCCTTCGGGGTCGGCCGGTCGTCCGAGCGGGAGGCGCCCTCGGTGCCGTCCCGGTCGACGCCCGCGGACCGCGCGGTGCTGCCTCCGTCGTCGTGGGCGACCTGTCCGGCCACGACCACCGCGAGCACGGTGGTCACCGCGGCGGCCGCTATGCCGGTGAACGTGCGCCCCCTGGCGCCCTTGGCGGGCGTCGGCGCGCCTGCGTCACCGCCCGACGGCTGCTCGTCGCGCTCGCCGACCGAGCTGTTCGGATCGGCCGGCGGGGCGGGCGGGGCGGAAGGCCTCCGGGGTGCGGGCGGAACGGGTGACGCGTCGAAGGCCTCGACGAACTCGCGCCGCGGCCCCGGTATCAGCGGTCGGGCCCCGGCCTGCTGTGCGCGCCGGGGCACCGTCTGCTGCGGGCCGGTCCCCCAGCCGCCGCCGGGTTCACGCTGTTCGGGGTGGCCGCCGCGGACATGGCCGGCCTGCTGGAACGGGGCGTGCCCGTCCGTACCGGCGGGCGCATCGGCCGACTTCCGGCGCCGCCCGCTGCCGGGCCCCGGGCGGACGCCTTCTCGGCCGGCGCCCGCGTTCGCGAGGGCCTCGGTATCGGCCCCCGTGGTTGCGGGGCCTTTTCGGCTATGTCGTCCCACGCCCCGGATCAGCTCCCGCCGCATTCATCGAGCAGATCCCGGAACGCCTGGGCGACCGCCTCCGGGTACTCCATCATCGCCACGTGCCCCGCGTCGGGCAGTGTCAGCAGTCGCGAATCGCGGAAGGCCGCGGACGCCCTGCGTGCCATCCGGTACGAGACGAGCTGGTCCCGTCCGCCGTACACGAGCTGGGTCGGTGCGAGCACCCGCTCGGCCTGGCGCCACAGTCCGTGCTGCCCGCCCAGCGTGTACGCGTCGACGATGCCACGTGCCGAGCGCGCCATCGCGTCCCAGAAGTACGGCAGTTCCAGCCGACGCTCCATTTCGGCCACCGCCGCGCGGAAGCCCGACTCGGAGACACGCGCCGGATCGCCGTAACAGAGTGCCATGACACCGCGCGTGCGTTCTTCGGCGGTCCAGTCCCTGGTCATGCGGGCGAACAGCTGGGCGACGCCCGGAACGGCCAGCAGTCCGGTCGGCGCGGCGGAGCGCTGCACCCGGATCTCGGGCAGCGCGGGCGAGATGAGGGTGAGGGTGCGCACCAGGTCGGGACGGACCGCGGCGACCCGGGTGGCCACGGCGCCGCCGAGCGAATTACCGAACAGATGGACCGGTCCGCGCTCCGCCGCGTCGAGGAAGCGGATCACGGCGCGGGCATGTCCGGTGACCGAGTAGTTGCCGTCGTCCGGTGGCGGCGAGTCCCCGAAACCGGGCAGGTCGACCGCCTCCCCGTCCACCAGGTCCTGGACCAGCGGCATCAGCGCCGACCAGTTCTGGGAGGAGCCGCCGAGCCCGTGCACATAGAGCGCGGGCGGCAGCCCGGCCCGCTCCGGCGGCCGGGCCCGGACGGTCAGCGTCAGTCCGGGCAGCGCGACGGAGCGCAACTCCTCGCCCTCCGCGACCCTGACGGTGCTCACCGTGGGGGCCACCGCGGCGGCGGCGGCGTGGACGCCCGGCAGCTCGGTCGAAGACATGCGGCAATGTTACGAGACGATCACACCACGAATCATGTGTTCGCGGTCACAGATCGCATAGCGGCACGCGGGGGTAGCTCCTAGGCTCTTAGCAAGGAAGGGAGTCACCATGACGGTCGACCCCAGCGACCCGGAAACCTTCGAGGACATCCAGCCGGACGAACCGGACCAGGAGACGCCCCGGGCGGACGCCGCCGAGCAGCGGGCCGATCTCCAGCAGCGGCGCGACGAACCGCTCACGGACATCGACCGGGACAGCGCCAATGAGGCGGATGCGGCGGAACAGGCTCGTGTGGTCGCACAGGATGAAGACGATTACCGTTGATTCGCCCCGCTTTGCCACAGCGGTCGACGAATCTGTGGCTACCGCAGCCGTCCGGTCCATGAAATTCTGCGTCCGCGCCGCGCGCACCCGGGTTACCCAAAAGTACGATGGCGGTACGGCGCAGCGTGCACGGAAAGGCTGTGTCCGATCACATATTTGGGAGGCGGCGTGACAGCCATCGAGCAGACCGAGGCGGCGCGCCCGCGAGGCACTCGACTGCCTCGCCGCGCCCGACGCAACCAGCTGCTGGGCGCCGCGCAGGAAGTATTCGTGGCGCAGGGTTACCACTCCGCGGCCATGGACGACATCGCGGAACGGGCCGGGGTCAGCAAGCCGGTGCTCTATCAGCACTTCCCGGGCAAGCTGGAGCTCTATCTGGCGCTGCTCGACCAGCACTGCGAGTCGCTGCTCCAGGCGGTCCGTACGGCGCTGGCGTCGACGACCGACAACAAGCTGCGCGTCGCCGCGACGATGGACGCGTACTTCGCGTACGTGGAGGACGAGGGCGGCGCGTTCCGGCTGGTCTTCGAGTCGGACCTGACCAACGAGCCCGCGGTCCGCGAGCGCGTCGACCGGGTCTCGTTGCAGTGCGCGGAGGCGATCTCCGACGTCATCGCCGGGGACACGGGACTGTCCAAGGACGAGTCCATGCTGCTCGCGGTCGGTCTGGGCGGCGTCTCCCAGGTGGTCGCCCGCTACTGGCTCTCCAGCCGGTCCGCCATCCCGCGCGACACGGCGGTTCAGCTGCTCACCTCGCTGGCCTGGCGGGGCATCGCGGGCTTCCCGCTGCACGGCATCGAGCAGCACTGACGGCGGCGGCCGGGTTCGGCCGGCGCGCGTGTTCGCTGCGGGCGTTGCCCACCGGCCCCTGACGGTTCCCCTCAGCGGGCTAATGTGTGCTGCGTACGGCGCGATTCACACCGCGCAGGGACTGACCGTCGGAGGGACATAGCCGTGGAGGTCAAGATCGGGGTGCAGCACACGCCCCGGGAGATCGTTCTGGAGAGCGGGCTTTCCGCCGAAGAGGTCGAGAGCGCGGTCGCCGAGGCTCTCACCGGTAAGGCGCAGCTGCTCAGCCTCACGGACGAGAAGGGCCGCAAGGTCCTGGTACCGGCCGACCGGATCGCGTACGTGGAGATCGGCGAGCCCAGCACGCGCCGCGTGGGGTTCGGCGCGCTGTAGGGCGGCGCGCTCGACGCAGTGGTCGTGACGGCGGCCCGGTGGGGATTCCCCGCCGGGCCGCTTTCCGTTCTGGGGATCCCCCGCCGGGCCGCATCCCGGTCGGCCCGCGGCTCGGCCCGAGGATCCGTCCGTACTCACCGTGCGCGTTTCCGTCGGTCGGGCGATTCCGGCGCGAACCCGGTACGAGGAGGGTTGCGTTCCGCCCCCCTCGGGTAGTACGGCTAACGACCGATTTACCCGCCCCGCAACACGCGAGGTGATCATCTGTGATTCTGGAACCTCTCGGCTCCGTCGTGCTCGGACTCGCCCTGGCCTGGGCGGGGCTCCACTCGCTGCCCGACCGGCTCCCGTCCCGCCGTGCCGTCTTCACCACCGGCGCGCTGGGAGCCCTGTTCGGCGCGTTTCTCATGCACTCGGTGCTGGGACCGGGCCACTCGGTGGCCACACTCGTCGGCGCGGCGCTGGTCGGCGCCGTCACGCTCTCGCTGCTGGTCCGCCCCCGAAGTCACCGCCTGAGCCGCTCAGCGGCGGCCTGAGAGCGTCCGGCGCCCGTGCGGACGGGCGCCGGACGGCCCCCGGTGAAGGTGCTACGCCGCCAGTCCCAGCGCCGCCATCCGCTTGGTGTGCGCCTCGGTGATCCGCGAGAACATCCGCCCGACCTCCGCCAGGTCGAACCCGTCCGCCACGCCGCCCACGAGCATCGTCGACAGCGCGTCGCGGTCGGCCACCACCCGCTGCGCCTGCGAGAGCGCCTCGCCCATCAGCCGACGCGCCCAGAGCGCGAGCCGACCGCCGACACGCGGGTCGGCCTCGATCGCGGCGCGTACCTTCTCCACGGCGAAGTTGCCGTGTCCCGTGTCGTCGAGCACGGCGAGGACGAGGGAGCGGGTGTCAGAGTCGAGCCGGGCGGCGACCTCGCGGTAGAAGTCACTGGCGATCGAGTCGCCGACGTACGCCTTGACCAGGCCCTCCAGCCAGTCGGACGGAGCGGTCTGGCGGTGGAAGTCGTCGAGCGCCTTGGCGAACGGCTCCATCGCGCCGGTCGGCTCCACCTCGATCGCGGTCAGCCGGTCCGTCAGCCGCTCGAAATGATGGAATTCGGCGGAGGCCATCTTCGCCAGCTCCGCCTTGTCGGCCAGCGTCGGCGCGAGTTTGGCGTCCTCGGCGAGCCGCTCGAAGGCCGCCAGCTCCCCGTACGCGAGTGCTCCCAGCAGGTCCACGACCGCTGCGCGGTACTGCGGCTCCACGGACGCGGTGGCCCAGTCCTGGGCGGCGATTCCGGTGAGCACGGGGGCTTCGTTGGCGTTGTCAGGCGTCTCCATGAAGCGCAGAATAGCCCGCCCGACGGGGGACGGAAGGGCCTGGCCGGTCAGTGACATCACACCGTTCCGATGAATTCGCCCAACACACATGCGCGAATCCGGGGTACAGTGGTATTGCGCCTACTGAGTATTTTGGACGTACCTGCGGCGCGAACATTGGTGAAAACGAATGAGGATGCCCGGTCGGTGGCCCGATCGGCTCCGACCCGACAGCCCTCCGCGCGGGTCGTACGACTCGTACGACCGCAGATGAGGGGCCCCCTCAGCGGCACGAGCGCTCGAGCGACGGCAGTGGTCCCGCGCCACCCGGCCCATCCACGGCCGGATGACCAACCCCGGCACGGTACGACCCCCAGCGTTCGCCTCGGACCGCGTCTCACAGAAGAGGCAGCACCCTGACTACGTTCCGAGAACTCGGGATTCTTCCCGAGACGGCCGAGGCCCTTGAGGCCGTCGGCATCGTGTCCCCGTTCCCCATCCAGGAGATGACGCTCCCCGTCGCGCTCTCCGGCTCCGATGTCATCGGACAGGCCAAGACCGGCACCGGCAAGACCCTCGGTTTCGGTCTTCCGCTGCTGGAGCGCGTCACCGTCCTCGCGGACGTCGAGGCGGGCCGGGCCCGGCCCGAGCAACTGACGGAGGCGCCGCAGGCGCTGGTCGTCGTCCCCACCCGCGAGCTCTGCCAGCAGGTCACCAACGACCTCCTGACCGCCGGCAAGGTGCGTAACGTCCGCGTTCTCGCGATCTACGGCGGCCGCGCGTACGAGCCGCAGGTAGAGGCCCTGAAGAAGGGCGTCGACGTGATCGTCGGCACCCCGGGCCGACTGCTCGACCTGGCCGGACAGCGCAAGCTCGACCTCTCGCACGTCCGCTCGCTCGTGCTCGACGAGGCCGACGAGATGCTCGACCTCGGCTTCCTGCCCGACGTCGAGAAGATCATCACCATGCTTCCGGCGAAGCGCCAGACGATGCTCTTCTCTGCGACCATGCCCGGCGCCGTCATCGGTCTCGCGCGCCGCTACATGTCGCAGCCGACGCACATCCGCGCCACCTCGCCCGACGGCGAGGGCGCGACCGTCGCGAACATCTCGCAGCATGTCTTCCGGGCCCACTCGATGGACAAGCCGGAGCTGGTCTCCCGCATTCTGCAGGCCAACGGCCGCGGACTCGCGATGATCTTCTGCCGTACGAAGCGCACGGCCGCCGACATCGCCGAACAGCTGGAGAAGCGTGGTTTCGCTTCCGGCGCCGTCCACGGCGACCTCGGGCAGGGCGCGCGCGAGCAGGCGCTGCGCGCGTTCCGCAACGGCAAGGTGGACGTGCTCGTCTGCACCGACGTGGCGGCCCGCGGTATCGATGTCGAGGGTGTGACCCACGTCATCAACTATCAGTCGCCGGAGGACGAGAAGACGTACCTCCACCGCATCGGCCGGACCGGTCGTGCCGGCGCCAAGGGCATCGCGATCACGCTGGTCGACTGGGACGACATCCCGCGCTGGCAGCTGATCAACAAGGCGCTGGACCTGAACTTCAACAGTCCGGTCGAGACGTACTCCACCTCGCCGCACCTCTTCGAGGAGCTCGACATCCCGGCCGGCACCAAGGGTGTCCTGCCGCGTGCCGAGCGGACCCGTGCGGGTCTGCGTGCCGAGGAGATCGAGGACCTCGGCGAGACGGGCGGCCGCGGCCGCAAGTCCGCCGCCGCCGCCGTGGCCCCCGCCGCCCGCGAGGAGCGTGCGCCGCGCACGCCGCGCCAGCGTCGTCGTACGCGGGGTGGTTCGACCGTCCCCGCCGTCGAGGAGACCGCCGAGACCACGGCCGTGGTACCGGCCCCGTCCGCCGAGGTGACCGACGCCCCGTCCGAGCCGCGTACGCCGCGCCGCCGGCGCCGTACCCGCGTCGGAGCCCCGGACATCGCGGCCGAGGTCGCGGTGAGCACGGTCGAGGCTCCGGCCGCCGAGGCCGGGGACGAGTCCGAGGCCAAGCCGCGCCGTCGTCGCACCCGGGCCGCCGTCGTGAAGCCGGTGGCGGAGGAGGTCGACTTCCAGATCGCCCCCATCGCCGAGCCGGTGCCCGCGAAGACGGTGACCAAGCCGCGCCGCCGCACCCGTGTGATCAAGCCGGCCGAGGACGAGGTCGACTTCCAGATCGCGCCCATCGCCGAGCCGGTGCCCGCGAAGACGGAAAGCAAGCCGCGCCGTCGCACCCGTGCGGCTGCCAAGCCGAAGACGGAGGTCGTGGCGGAGGTTCCGGCCGCCGAGGGCGAGACGAAGCCGCGGAGGCGCCGGGCGCCGCGTGCGACCGCCGCCACGACCGAGGGCTGAGCGCGCGACACCGCCTCGTCCGGGGCTCGCCCCGGACCCCGCTCCTCCGTCGACCGGAGGGGCCTGATTTCGCCGGACGGGCTTGAGGGTTTCCTCAAGCCCGTCCGGCGTTCCAGCACATGGTCGCTGCCCGTCCGGCATCCAGGACACGGCCTCTGTCCGTCCGGCGTCCGAGGACGCGGGGTGCGGCCGTCCGGCGATCGGGGACCTTCCCTTCTGCCCGTCCGGCGTCGCAGGACATAACCTCGTCCCATGAGCCGGCCGCACACCTTCACCCCGCCTCCCTGCGCCCACGCCCACCAGCTCCGCACCGCGCGCGGGGACTTCGCCGTGCTGGACGCCCCGCCGCGCACCGCGCCGCGCGGCACGGCCCTCCTGCTGCCCGGATACACGGGCAGCAAGGAGGACTTCATCGCACTGCTCGAACCACTCTCCGCCGCCGGGTACCGAATCGTCTCCGTGGACGGCCGCGGGCAGTACGAAACCGAGGGGACGGACCGTCAGGACCAGTACATGCAGGCCGAGTTGGCCCGTGACGTGCTCGCGCAGGCCGCCGCGCTCGACGCCGCCGGCGAGGGCACCGTACATCTGGTCGGGCATTCGCTCGGCGGGCAGATCGCGCGCGCCGCCGTGCTGCTCGACGCCTCGCCGTTCCGTTCGCTGACGCTCATGTCGTCCGGCCCCGCCCAGGTCGCCGAGGCCCAGCAGCTCAAGGTGAAGATGCTGAGCGACGCACTCGCGACGCTGAGCATGGCCGAGGTGTGGGAGGCGATGCGCGCCCTCGACCCGCCCGAGGACGCGACGACCGACGGCGAGGCGCTGCGCCGGCGCTGGCTGCGCCACCGGCCCGCCCAGCTGATCGCCACCGGCCGTCAGCTGGCGACCGAACCGGACCGGGTGGCCGAACTCGCCGCCGTCGCGCTGCCGGTCCATGTGCTCTCCGGGGAGCGCGACGACACCTGGCCGGTACCGCTCCTCGACGAGATGGCCCGGCGGCTCGGTGCGCACCGCACCCGGATCGCGGGCGCCGAACACTCCCCCAACACGGACCGCCCCGAACAGACGGCGGCCGCACTCGTCTCCTTCTGGGAAAGCCTGTAGGCGCCACCGTCGGAACTCGACGAGGCCGGTGCGCGGCGCCGTCACCCGGAACTCAGTACTGGGCCTGCAGGTGCTGCCAGAAACCGTCACGCAGCGCCCGGCGCAGATGCGCGTGACCGCGCAGCGAGTGCTGCAGCAGCCGTTCGGCCTCGACCAGCAGGTCCTGGTCGACCGAGCCCGGCAGATACGGGTGGCCGGGCAGCAGATCGGCGAGGGATTCGCGGCCCCGGGCGGCCAGCCAGGCCGCGGCGATCTGCGCACCGACGAAGCGGACGTCTTCGCGCGAGGGCGCGGGGGTGTCGTCCTCGTAGGTGGTGACGGGGCGTCTGGTGACGTACGGGCGGCAGAAGTCCAGATCGAAGGTGCGCTGGCTGTCGACCTCCCAGAGCAGCGGTTCGGCCTGGTTGCGCCCCTCCCCGGCCTCGATGCCCCACAGGTGCACACGGGCCCCGTATCCCTGCGCCGCCTCGACCGCGGACACCAGGTCCTCATCGCCGCCGACGAGTGCCGCGTCGCTGATGGCGCGGTGCCGGGCGAGCGATTCGAGATCGGTGCGGATGAGTGAGTCGACGCCCTTCTGCTGGTTGTTGGCGTTGAGGTTGCCGAGTCTGACCTTGACGTCGGGGAGTTCGGCGATGGCCTGCTGCTCGACGGTGTGAATGCGTCGCCTGGCTCCGTCGTACCAGTACACGCGCAGCAGTCTGCTGTCCGCGAAGATCGTGCGGGCCTTGTCGATGAAGGCCTCGATCAGCCCTTCCGCGTCGAGGTCGAAGGAGCGGCGGTCCTCGGTGCCGGTGACGAGCAGTCCGGCCGCGGCGTACACATAGCCCGCGTCCACGAAGATCGCATGGGTCGAGGGGGTCTTCGACACCTCGGCGAGCACGCGCTGGAGCAGCTCGTTGGTGCGGTCCAGGCGCTCGCCGATCTCTGCCTCGTTCATACGGGCCTCGTCGTGGACCTCGTCGCCGGCGCGTGCTGGGTGACCTGCTGATACTTAGACATCCAAAAAATTTCCTTAGCGTAGGGAATGTTTGCCGGAGGCAAGTCGTTGTACCCCTCGTGGAGCGCAGGACATCGCTGTCGGGCGCTCTCATCCTTGCGGACGGGTCATCCGTCCTCCCAGTAGTTCTCCAGCAGGAGGATCAGACGAAGGGAAGCCATATGCGCTTCGAGATCATGCGACTCGACGATGTCGACGGTACCGCCGTGGACAGCACCGTCGTGGACGCCGCCTCCGTCAACCGGATCGTGCAGCAGGCCGCAGCCATGGGCCAGCGCATCTACATCCGCCCGGCCGAATCCTCGGCTTCGTAACGCATGACGACGTACTAAAGACGAAGCGCCCCCGTACGGACGGTCCGTACGGGGGCGCTGTGGTGTCCGAGGGCGAGCGTCAGGCGTTCTGGATGACCTGGGTGACCCCGTTGATGATCTGCTGCACGGCGATGGCGGAGAGCATCATTCCGGCGAGCCTGGTCACCAGCACGACGCCGCCGTCCTTGATGACCCGGATGATCAGCAGCGAGTATCGCATGGTCAGCCAGAGCACGATGTGCATGGCGATGATCGCCGACCAGACCGAGATCTGGCTCCCCACACTGTCGGCGTGCTGCACCGCCAGGATCACCGAGACGATCGCACCGGGCCCGGCGAGCAGCGGCATGCCCAGCGGCACGAGCGCCACGTTGACGTCCTTCGTCTGCGTCGGCTCGTCCGTCTTGCCGGTGAGCAGATCGAGCGCGATCAGCAGCAGGAGAAGCCCGCCCGCGATCATCAGCGCGGGTACGGAGACATGCAGATAGTCGAGGATCTGCTGGCCGAGCACCCCGAAGACGGCGATCACGCCGAAGGCGACGGCCACGGCCTGCAGCGCCATCCTGCGCTGCATCTTGGCGGGGCGGCCCGCGGTGAGGGCAAGGAAGATCGGGGTGATTCCAGGGGGATCCATAATCACAAAAAGCGTGAGAAAAAGAGATCCGAAGACAGCGACGTCGAACACAGTGAGCCTTGCGGGAGGAGAACGAGAAACGGCTTGGAGGAGCGCACCCCGGGACCGGGACAGCGGCCCGGAGGCCGTGGGTGCGCGGTGGAACGCGGAAGAGGGACGCGTGCGGCGTTACGCGTCGGGCCGCCGGGCCGGGCGCGGGGCTTCGGCCCCGGCCGGGACGCGTGCGGCGTTACACGGGGCGGGGTCCGCCGGCGCCCGGCACCGGGAAGGCTCCCGTGGCGCGCCGGGTGATCTCGCCGTAGATCTCGGGGTCGGTGGTGCACTCGCCGAGTCCGACGGTCTTGCGGGTGCCGTGATAGTCGCTGGAGCCGGTCGTCAGCAGTCCCAGCTCCCGGGCGAGTCCGCGCAGCCTGGCCCTGGTCGGCTCGTCGTGGTCCATGTGGTCGACCTCGACGCCGTCGAGGCCCGCGGCGGCGAGCTTCGCGATCGACGACTCGGGCACCACCTCACCGCGCTTGACGGCGAGCGGGTGGGCGAAGACGGTGACGCCGCCGGCGGCCTTGACCAGCCGGATCGCGTCGAAGGGGTCGAGCTCGTGCTTCTCGGCGTACGCGCGTCCGCCGTTCGCGAGCCATTCGGGCGTGAAGGCGTCGGAGACGGTCTCGACAACGCCGAGCTCGACGAGCGCGGTGGCGATGTGCGGCCTGCCGACCGATCCGTCCCCGGCGATCCGTGCGACCCGCTCCCATTCGATGGGCACGCCGAGCGCCTGGAGCTTGCCCACCATCGTCCGCGCACGCGGCACCCGGTCGTCCCGCACCAGCTCGCGTTCGCGGGCCAGCTCGGGCTCGTCGGGGTCGAAGAGGTACGCCAGCAGGTGCAGGCTCACGCCGTCGATCCGGCAGGAGAGCTCGGCGCCGGTGACGAGGGTGAGCCCCTCCGGAAGGGCGGCGATCGCCGCGGCGTGACCGCGCACGGTGTCGTGGTCGGTGAGGGCGACGACGTCGAGGCCCGCGGCAGCGGCGCCCAGCACCAGCTCGGCGGGGGTGTCCGTACCGTCCGACGCGGTGGAGTGGGTGTGCAGGTCGATGCGCACGACGCGTACTCCATTGTTCGGGGCCGGACAGAGGGGGACGTTCAAGGATAACCGGCGTCCGGACACCACCCGGCCGGGCTCCGTCCGCCCCGACCGGTGCCGCGAGGTCCGGATCTATCCGGACGAGAGGACCTAGTTGAGCAGGCGTGGGGTGAGCGCTCCGCACGGCACGAGGTCCATCTCTCCCCCGGCCTCGCGCAGATCGGCGAGCACCAGCTCGTCGTACATCAGGAGCCCCGACTGCTCGGGCCAGACGATCGCCCAGAGCCAGAGCCCGCGCGCCTCGCCCGCGAAGACCGCGCGGTCCTCGGGGGCGCCTTTGACGTGCCAGAGCGGAGTGGGACGTCCGGCGGCGAGCATCTTGACGTCCGGCGGGCCGTCGACATCCAGATGCGGGCCGGGGTCGGGGCCGTCGATCCCGGCGTAGCGCGCCCCGAGTCCGACACCGAGCTCCTCGGTGACGAGCAGCAGCTCGCCGATGCCGCCGACGGGACCGGGACCGGAGCAGCCGACGACGGTGGCACGGCCGCCGCTGCGCTCGTCACCCGCGCTCGCCACGCCCGTGAACAGCCAGCCCACCGGCAGCGGCCAGGGCATCCACACCGGCACCCGGGCGCGGCCCACGACCACGCCCAGCGCCTCGACGCTGGGCGGGACGACCGGTTGCAGCGGTTGCACACTGCCGTGCAGAGAGCACTGCCAGGTATCGGCAAAGAGACCGGGCGCCCTGACCCGGCCTCCACACTTCGGGCAACTGGGTTCGCCCCTCATAGCGACCAACGGTCCTCCAGGTCCGCCGCCGCGTCAAGGATGATCACCCGTCCGCAGCGTGGCCGCGACCTGCGGAATTAGATGTAACTTGCATTCATTAGTTCCTCTAACTTATTCTGTGTATAACACAACGATCTAGTGGAGAGCGAGAAGACCTATGCAAGGAGAGGATCCGTTCGATCAGGGAGCGGGCAGCATCCTGCGCCAGCCGAAGGCCGTCTGGGCCACGGCGGGCGCCTCTGTCGTCGCGTTCATGGGAATCGGCCTGGTGGACCCGATTCTGCCGTCCATCGCCAAGGGCCTGGAGGCGACACCGAGCCAGGTGTCCCTGCTCTTCACCTCGTACTTCCTGATCACCGCCGTGGCGATGCTCGTCACCGGCTTCGTCTCCAGCCGGATCGGTGGCCGCAAGACGCTGCTGACCGGCCTCGCGCTCGTCGTCGTCTTCGCCGCGCTCTCCGGCACCTCGTCGTCCGTCGCCGAACTCGTCGGCTTCCGGGCCGGCTGGGGTCTGGGCAACGCGCTCTTCGTCTCGACCGCGCTCGCCGTGATCGTCGGTGCGGCGGCCGGTGGCAGCGCGGCGGCGATCCTGCTCTACGAGTCGGCGCTCGGCCTCGGCATGGCCTGCGGCCCCCTGCTCGGCGCCCTGCTCGGTGATGCCAGCTGGCGCTACCCGTTCTTCGGTACGGCCGCGCTGATGGCGATCGGCTTCATCTGCATCACGCTGTTCCTGAAGGAGCAGCCCAGGCCCGCCGGCAGGACGTCACTGCTCGACCCGATCAAGGCGCTCGGCCACGGCGGCCTGGCCTCCGTCGCCACCTCGGCGTTCTTCTACAACTACGCGTTCTTCACGATCCTGGCGTTCACTCCGTTCGTGCTCGACATGACGCCGTACAAGTCGGGCGCGGTCTTCTTCGCCTGGGGTCTGCTGCTCGCGGTCTTCTCGGTGCTCGTCGCCCCGCGGCTGCAGAAGCGCTTCGGGTCACTGAAGGTGCTCGGTGCCTCGCTGGTGCTGCTCGCCGCCGACCTCCTGGTCCTGGGATACGGCAACCACACCGCCGCCGTCGTCTGCACGATCGTCTCCGGCGCCTTCATCGGCATGAACAACACCGTCTACACGGAGCTGGCGCTCGGTGTGTCGGACGCGCCGCGCCCGGTGGCGAGCGCGGGCTACAACTTCGTCCGCTGGTTCGCCGCGGCCGCCGCCCCGTACCTCGCCCCGAAGATCGAGGAGTGGAGCAACATCCACATCCCGTTCGTGGTCGCCGCCATCACGGCCGTGGTCGGTGCGATCGTCGTCTGGGTCCGGCGTACGGCGCTGACCCACGACGCGGAGGAACTGGAGCCGAAGCACGCCACCGAGGACGGCGTCACGGTCTTCGCCGACTGACCACGGCACCGGCCCCCCGTTCCGCCCCGCCCGCGGCTCCCCCTCCTGGCCGCGCGGCGGGGCTTCCCCGTGCCCGGCATGACGTACGTCTCAGTCCAGGTCGACGGAGGCACGGAGCGGATCGCGCAGATCCGTACCGTGCGAGAGCCACCGCTCCTGGAGTTCCTGCGCACCCCGGACCCGCTTCCACGCGGCCTCGTTGTGCGTCATCGGCAGCAACGGCAGGAACCGCACCGGATCCATGGGGCCGCCCGCCTCCGGACCACCGCCGCTCCCGGAGCCGCCGGGCGCGGGCTCGTTCGGATCCAGGTCCTCGACCAGCCCGCCCGGCTCGGCGACCAGTACGGAGCTGAACGGCGCCCCGGGCCACAGCGGTTCACCGAAGTCCAGCGAGGCTCCGGGCGCCACGATCAGACCCTCGACCTGCGGAGAGGCCGCCAGCACGGCCAGCGGACGCAGCACCTTGTCGGTGTCGGCGAGCCCCGCCCGCACGGAGAGGACCAGCTCGGCGCGCGGCCCCTTGACCGGGTCCGCGAGGGTCGCGGTCGGGTCGGTCATCGGCTGCGCGGACATGCCGAGCGTGGCGTAGCGCACCACGTCGCCGTCGACGAAACGGAGCACCTCGATGCGGTCCGTGCCGAGAAACGTCACTGCGGCGCGGGCGTCCGGTTCGCCGAGGGCCGTCAGCAGCCGGGCCTCGACCAGAGCAAGAATTTCTCCCATCCCGCGAGCATAGGACGCGTATGGAACGGGCAAAGTAAAGGATTGGCCCTCGGGCGGCTGATAGTCTTGGCCGCTGGTCGGGGCAGCACGCAGAAGCGTCGCTCTCAGCCCCGACGACACGTCATCCCCCACGGGGGACCGGCTGGAGGAGGTGGGGCTGCCATGGATCGAAGTCGACCGTGCAGTACCAACCGCTCTTCCGCACCTCACCTCTCTTCGGTGATCTGAAGCCTTCTCGGTCAAGGCCCATGGCATTGCGCACGACGGAAGAGCACTTCCCTTTTGTCTGTCTGTAGCGAATTTGCCTGTCTGTAGCGAACGCCGTCATCGCGCC
Organism: Streptomyces sp. NPDC104309; assembly: GCF_055584025.1. Taxonomy (NCBI): domain Bacteria; kingdom Bacillati; phylum Actinomycetota; class Actinomycetes; order Kitasatosporales; family Streptomycetaceae; genus Streptomyces; species Streptomyces sp. NPDC104309. Next base: position 87,602 of record NZ_JBVJMV010000004.1, read on the forward strand.
GCCGCGGTGCCGCCCGCTTTGCGGACGTGAGCACACGTCCCCATTCCGGGCTGTTCCACGTGCCCGACGACGGCCCTCCGTGAAGGAGCCAGCCATGTCGATGATCCGCGACCTGCGCGCCGCCGTGCGCCCGTCCCTGCGCAAGAGCAACGCCCTGCACAACAGTTACGACACCACCCGGGACCCGTCCGTCTCCAGCGCGGTGGTCGACTGCGCGGTCTACCGCGACGGACGGCGCCTGGAGAGCGGCACCTGCCGCACGCCGCACGAGGCGATGCTCCAGGTGCGCGAGGAGGGCGGCTTCGCCTGGATCGGTCTGCACGAACCGACCGAGGAGGAATTCGCCGGGATCGCCCGGGAGTTCGGGCTCCACCCGCTCGCCGTCGAGGACGCCGTCCACGCCCACCAGCGACCGAAACTGGAGCGGTACGACGACACGCTCTTCACCGTCTTCAAGACCATCCACTACGTCGAGCACACCGAGCTCACCGCGAGCAGCGAGGTCGTCGAGACCGGCGAGGTGATGTGCTTCACCGGCCGGGACTTCGTCATCACCGTGCGGCACGGCGGCCACGGCTCGCTGCGCGCGCTGCGGCACCGGCTGCAGGACGACACCGAGCTGCTCGCCAAAGGGCCCTCCGCGGTCCTGCACTCCATCGCCGACCATGTCGTCGACGGCTACATCGCGGTGGCGGGTGCGGTCCAGGACGACATCGACGAGGTGGAGATCGAGGTCTTCTCCACCCCCGCGAAGGGCAGCCCGCGCGGCTCCGACGCCGGCCGGATCTACCAGCTCAAGCGCGAGGTCCTGGAGTTCAAGCGCGCCGTGTCGCCGCTGCTGCGGCCGATGCAGCTGCTGAGCGAGCGGCCGATGCGGCTGATCGACCCCGACATCCAGAAGTACTTCCGTGACGTCGCCGACCACCTGGCGCGGGTGCACGAGGAAGTCATCGGCTTCGACGAACTGCTGAACTCGATCCTCCAGGCCAACCTGGCGCAGGCGACCGTCGCGCAGAACGAGGACATGCGCAAGATCACGTCCTGGGCGGCCATCGTCGCCGTCCCGACGATGATCTGCGGCGTCTACGGCATGAACTTCAAGCACATGCCCGAGCTGGGCTGGAAGTACGGCTATCCGATGGTGCTGGGCGTCATCGGGGTGGTCTGCTTCTCCATCCACCGCACGCTCAAGCGCAACGGCTGGCTCTAATAGAGTTCGGCCATGACTGCTGCTGCCGCTGACGTGCCGCTGGGCCGGGCTCTCGTCGAGGAGGCCACCAAGAAGTCCGGCCTCATCTGGGTGCGGGGCACCGGGCCCGCGCGGGCGCTGTGGCACGTGTGGCACGAGGGCGCGGCGCTTCTGGTCGGCGACGGCCCCGGCGAGCAGCCGCTCCCGGTCGGCCTCACCGACGGTTCCACCGCCGAGGTGACCGTACGCAGCAAGGACAAGGGTGGCCGACTGGTGGCCTGGACGGCCACCGTGACGGAGCTCGCGCCGCACTCCGAGGAGTGGGAGGCCGCGGTCGCCGAGCTCAAGGGCAAGCGGCTGAACGCACCGGACGCCGAGCAGATGACGGAGCGGTGGGCGCGCGAGTGCCGGGTGCTGCGGCTGACGCCCGGCGCATTCCGTACGGAGCTGCCGGACGGCTCACTGGCCGCGGCGCCCCTGCCGACGTCCGCGACCACGCGACGACCGGTACCGGCCGGGTTGCCCCGGCTGCTGAAGCGGGGACGCAAGGGCTGACCGGGGTCCGGCGGACCGGCGCGGCCGGGCGGGCTGCCGGCCGTGACGACCGGCGCCGGGCACGGCAGGGTGCGGTCGGGCCGGAGCCGAGCCCCCTGATCCGTACGGCCGGTCCGGGTGTCGCGCGGCCGGTCTCAGGACGACGTCTTGGGCAGCTGCTGCCCGTAGTCGACCGTGTCCCCCTTGGCCGGGGCCTCCAGCGGGAACTCCTTGCCCCAGTCCGACAGCGTCACGATCCCCCCACCGGCGGCGCGCGCGAAGCGCAGCGGATACGGCGTGCCCTCCAGCGAGACGTCGAGCGCGCCACCCTCGCCCTTGCCGCCCGTGATCTGAACGGTCCGGGTCGGTCCGACCGTGCCGCGGTCGCCCTTGTTGAGGGTGCCGTGCAGCGTGAGCAACCCGTCGAGCAGGGTCTTCTTGTCCGTGAAGCCGCGCAGCTGCTTGTACGTGGGGTCGCCCTCGGGCACCTTCACGTATTTGTCCTGGAGCTTGTCCGCGGCGGCCCCGCCCGTGTGGGTGTCGGCGCCGGGCTTCTCGTCGTGGCTCCAGAACCCCGAGTCCGCCTTCAGATAGAGATCGTCACCGATCCGCAGCAGCTCGAAGGTGCTGCCCTTCGAGACGACCGAGCCGGTTCCGCCCTTCTCCCTCAGCCGCATGTTGAGCTGGTACGTGCCGCCCTTGCTGACCAACTTCCCCGCGAGGCGCACCGCGTCGGCCGAGCCCGCGGCGGTCTGCGCCTTCTTCTCGATCTCCTCGGCGGTGAGTTTGCCGACCCCGTTGGTCCCCTTGTCCGGATCCTCGCCCCCGCACCCCGTGAGGGCGGTGGTCAGTGCCGCGCAGAGCACAACGGCGAGGGCGGTCCGGCGTCGGGCCCGGACGGGCCGAACGGAAGAGGTCACGGGCGCACTGCCTCTCATCTGCATGGTGGGGGTGGCAGACGGCAGCGTACCCGTGCCGTTCATGCCTTCCGGCAGAGAGCCGTACGGACGGGTCCACCGGGGCGGCCCGGAGCGGTACGGGCTAGCCTGATCCCGTCATAACGGTTAATTAGCTGTCAAACGGACCGGACAGGGAAGTCGTACACGGAAGAAGGAGGCGCACCATGGCGGCAGGCGCCCCCCGGGTCTTCGTCTCGCATCTCGCCGGCGTCCCGGTCTTCGACCCCAACGGCGACCAGGTGGGCCGCGTCCGCGATCTGGTCGCGATGCTGCGGGTCGGCGGCCGGCCACCCCGGCTGCTCGGCCTGGTCGTCGAGGTGCTCACCCGCCGCCGCATCTTCCTCCCGATGACCCGGGTCACCGGGATCGAGTCCGGTCAGGTCATCACCACCGGCGTGGTCAACGTGCGGCGCTTCGAACAGCGGCCCACCGAACGCCTGGTGCTCGGCGAGTTCCTCGACCGGCGCGTCCGTCTCGTGGAGACCGGCGAGGAGGTCACCGTCCTCGATGTCGCCATCCAGCAGCTTCCGGCCCGCCGCGACTGGGAGATCGACAAGTACTTCGTGCGCAAGGGCAAGGGCGGGGCGCTGCGGCGCAAGGGCGAGACGTTGACGGTCGAGTGGTCGGCGGTCAGCGGATTCTCGCTGGAGGAGCACGGGCAGGGCACCGAGTCCCTGGTCGCCACGTTCGAGCGGCTGCGCCCCACCGACGTGGCCAACGCGCTGCACCATCTGTCGCCGAAGCGACGGGCCGAGGTCGCCGCCGCGCTCGACGACGACCGGCTCGCCGACGTCCTGGAGGAGCTGCCCGAGGACGACCAGGTGGAGATCATCGGCAAGCTCCAGGAGGAGCGCGCCGCCGACGTCCTGGAGGCCATGGACCCGGACGACGCGGCCGACCTGCTGTCGGAGCTGCCCGAGGAGGACAAGGAGCGGCTGCTGACCCTGATGCGTCCGGACGACGCGGCCGATGTGCGGCGCCTCATGTCGTACGAGGAACGGACCGCGGGCGGCCTGATGACCACCGAGCCGATCATTCTGCGCCCGGACGCGACCGTCGCCGACGCGCTCGCGCGGGTCCGGCAGGCGGATCTGTCCCCGGCGCTCGCCGCCCAGGTGTACGTGTGCCGCTCCCCGGACGAGACGCCGACCGGCAAGTACCTGGGCACCGTGCACTTCCAGCGGCTGCTGCGGGATCCGCCGTACGCGCTGGTCAGCTCGATCGTCGACAGCGACCTCGTCCCCCTCGCGCCGGACACCCCGCTGCCGGCCGTGACCAGCTATCTGGCGGCGTACAACCTGGTCTCCGCTCCGGTCGTGGACGAGAGCGGATCGCTGCTCGGCGCGGTGACCGTCGACGACGTGCTCGACCACCTGCTGCCCGAGGACTGGCGGGAGACCGACTTCCACGGTGAGGAGGAGGTCGCCCGTGGCCGGTGAGGACCGCGCGAAGGCGGCACCGGCGGGTGCCTCCGGCATCGCGCGCCCGCCCCGCGCCCGGCTGGATCAGCCGAAGCGTCCGCGACGGCGGCTGCTGCCCGACTACGACCCCGAGGCGTTCGGCCGGTTCTCCGAGCGGATCGCCCGCTTCCTGGGCACCGGACGCTTCATCGTCTGGATGACGCTGGTCATCTTCATCTGGCTGGTGTGGAACGTCTTCGCGCCCGCGGGCTTGCGGTTCGACCCGTACCCGTTCATCTTCCTGACGCTGATGCTGTCGCTCCAGGCCTCCTACGCGGCCCCGCTGATCCTGCTCGCACAGAACCGGCAGGACGACCGCGACCGGGTCACCCACGAGCAGGACCGCAAGCAGAACGAGCGCTCCATCGCGGACACCGAGTACCTCACCCGGGAGATCGCGGCACTGCGGATGGGCCTCGGCGAGGTCGCCACCCGCGACTGGATCCGCTCGGAGCTGGAGGACCTCATGCGGGATCTGGGGGACCGGCACGCACTGCTCCCGGGGGAGAGCGACGAGGACCACTGACGGGGTTACTCGCGCGTAGCAGCCGGCGCCGTACGCCCTCCCGCCGCCCGCACCACCCTTTCAACGAGCGCCTCCCGCACCCGTACTATCAATGTATGGCTACGGAAGACGCGGTGCTTGAGGCACTGGCGACAGTGAACGACCCGGAGATCCACCGCCCGATCACCGAACTCGGCATGGTGAAGTCGGTCGAGATCGGTGCTGACGGTGTGGTCGCTGTCACGGTCTATCTCACGGTCTCAGGCTGTCCGATGCGCGAGACGATCACCAAGAGCGTGACCGACGCGGTGGCGAAGGTCGAAGGCGTCACCCGCGTCGACGTCACGCTCGACGTGATGAGTGACGCACAGCGCAAGGAGCTCACGTCCTCGCTGCGCGGCGGCACGGCGGAGCGCGAGGTGCCGTTCGCCAAGCCCGGCTCGCTGACCCGGGTCTACGCGGTCGCGTCCGGCAAGGGCGGCGTCGGCAAGTCGTCGGTCACGGTGAACCTGGCGGCCGCGATGGCGGCCGACGGCCTCAAGGTCGGTGTCGTGGACGCGGACATCTACGGGCACAGCGTGCCCCGGATGCTCGGTGCGGACGGCAAGCCGACCCAGGTCGAGAACATGATCATGCCGCCGTCGGCGCACGGCGTGAAGGTCATCTCCATCGGCATGTTCACCCCGGGCAATACCCCGGTGGTGTGGCGCGGACCGATGCTGCACCGCGCACTCCAGCAGTTCCTCGCCGATGTGTACTGGGGCGACCTGGACGTCCTGCTGCTCGACCTGCCGCCGGGCACCGGTGACATCGCGATCTCGGTGGCGCAGCTCGTGCCGAACGCCGAGATCCTGGTCGTCACGACCCCGCAGCAGGCGGCGGCCGAGGTGGCCGAGCGGGCCGGTTCGATCGCCGTGCAGACGCACCAGAAGATCGTCGGCGTCGTCGAGAACATGTCGGGACTACCGTGCCCGCACTGCGACGAGATGGTGGACGTCTTCGGCACCGGCGGTGGCCAAAGGGTCGCCGAGGGACTGACGAGGACGGTCGGCGCCGAGGTGCCGGTGCTCGGCTCCATCCCGATCGACGTACGGCTGCGCGAGGGCGGCGACGAGGGCAAGCCGGTCGTCCTTTCCGACCCCGACTCCCCGGCCGGAAAGGCGCTTCGCACCATCGCGGACAAGCTGGGAGGCCGTCAGCGCGGCCTGTCCGGCATGTCGCTGGGGATCACCCCGCGCAACAAGTTCTGAGCCGAGTCGAGGGACGGGGGCGGCTGTCCTCCTACGGCCGGTGATCCTCGGCCGGTGGTCCGTCCTCGCTCGCCGGACGGGTCCGCTCCTCGGGCCCGTCCGGGAACGGGAACGGGGTCGCGAACGGGGAGGCAACCGGACGGGACCGGTCACCGCCCCGCGCCCGGCCCTACGCGTACGTGGTGATGTCGCCGATCACCGAGAAACCCAGTCCGTACGCGCTCATTCCCCGCCCGTACGCGCCGATGTGCACCCCGCCGCGCGCCGATCCCGCCAGCACCCAGCCGAACTCGGACTCTCGGTAGTGGAACGGCACGGGGACGCCGTCCACCGGCAACGACAGCACCGACCACGCGGGGCCGTCCAGATCGTCGGCGAGTTCGAACGCCGTCTCCGTCTGCTGGTCCAGCCAGTCGTCACGCAGTGAGTGATCCATCTGCGCAGGCCATGTGCAGGCCAGCAGACCGGACCCGGCCAGCCAGGCCGCGGAGGAGACCGTGGTCGCGTCCAGCACCCCCGTACCGTCACCGCTGTGCCGCACCGGGCTGCTGGCCACCGTCACGACGACGGCGAATCGTTGCTTCTCGGCGCCCGCGTCGGCCCGTACCGACGGCTCGTCACCGTGCCCGATGGAGCCGTGCTGCACCGTGCCGTCCGCGGCGGTGCCCACCTGCATCAGCCGCCGCGGGCCGGTGAAGGCCTCGTCCAGCGCGTACCAGGGAAACGGAGCAGCCAGATATCCGTCGACAGTACGCCGGGCCGCCGGCATCCCCTCTGCGGTGGCTGTGTCCGGCGCGCCTTCCGCGCCCACCCGACTGGTCGTCTCCATCTGCCCGGCCGCCTCCTCGATCCCTGGGGTCCGGAGCGGCCCGCCCCCCACGGGCGTCCTCACAACCGGACAGATGGAGAATAGCCATACCGTCCGGACGAGTCGGGATTGACTGCGGTCAGGTGGCGTCGGCGTCGAACGGCGGGCGGTCGTCCTTCGCGGGCTGTTCACGCTTCTTGAGCAGGTCCGGAGTCCCGGCGGAGCCGTTGGCGGCGGTGATCGCCGAGCCACCCGACACGCCGCTGCGGGAGTCCGCGGACTCCACGGCGGCGCTCTCCCGGCCGTTCACCGCGTCGGTGACCTCCGCCAGGTCCTTGCGCAGGTCGAAGCTCTCGCGGATCTCCTTCAGCCCCAGGTCGTCGCCGCCGTCCATGAGCTGCTTGCGGACGAACGTCTTGGGATTGAGGTCCTCGAACTCGAAGTCCTTGAACTCCGGGCCGAGCTCCGTACGGATGTCCTCCTTGGCACTCTCCGAGAACTCGCGGATCTTACGGATGAAGCGCGAGGCGTCCTGGATGACCTTGGGCAGCTTGTCCGGGCCGAAGATCAGCACGCCCAGGATCGCGAGCGTCACCAGCTCCAGTGGGCCTATGTCATTGAACACCCTGTTGCTCCTCGTGTTCTCCGAGACCAGGTCGGTTGTGGTCCGGACCCGGCCCACGGTACCGGTCGAAACTACCCGCGCGGTAGCGTCCCGTGGCGGTCACGTGCCGGTTGCGGAGCCAAGAGTCAAAGAGATGGACAGGTCTTTACCACCACGGGTCAGGGTGAGGTCCAGACGGTCGCCGGGCCGGTGGGCGCGGATCTTCACGATCAGTTCCTCGCCGCGGTGCACCCGCTGACCGTCGACCGCGGTGATGACGTCCCCCGGCTTGATCCCGGCCCTGGCCCCGGGCCCGTCGGGCGCGACCGCGGACTTGCCGGCGGCGCCCTTCGTGCCGACCTTGGCGCCGTCGCCGGTGTACTTCATGTCCAATGTGACGCCGATCACCGGGTGGGTGGCCTTCCCGGTGTTGATCAGCTCCTCGGCGACTCGCTTGCCCTGGTTGATCGGAATGGCGAAGCCGAGACCGATGGACCCGGCCTGCCCGCCCTCGGTGCTCGAACCGTTGTCCGCGGCGCGGATGGCGCTGTTGATACCTATGACATGGGCATCGGTGTCGACGAGCGGGCCGCCGGAGTTGCCCGGGTTGATCGGGGCGTCGGTCTGCAGCGCGTCGACGTAGCTGATGTCGCTGCCGTCGCCCTTCTCGCCGCCCGCGGTGATCGGCCGGTCCTTGGCGCTGATGATGCCGGAGGTCACCGTGTTGGACAGGTCGAAGGGGGCGCCGATGGCCACCACCGGGTCACCGACCTGCACATTGTCGGAGTTGCCCAGCGGCAGCGGCTTGAGGCCGGAGACGCCGCTGACCTTGACCACGGCGAGGTCGTAGCCGCTGTCCTTGCCGACGACCTCGGCGCGTGCGGTCTCGCCGCCGCTGAACGTCACGGTGATCTCTCCGGAGGACCCGGCCGGGGCGACGACGTGGTTGTTGGTGAGGATGTGGCCGCGGTTGTCGAGAACGAACCCGGTGCCGGTGCCGGACTCTGCCGTCCCGCTGACGTGGAGGGTGACGACGCTGGGCAGGGCACTGGCGGCGATGCCCGCGACGCTGTCGGGGGCGCGCCCGCCGCTGTTCCGGCCGGCCTGCGGAAGGTCGATCTGGGTGAGACCGCCGTTGCGCTCGATGTAGGAGCCGATGCCGCCGCCGATGCCACCGGCCACCAGCGCGAGCAGCACCGCACCGATGAGGAGGGAACCGCGGCGGCTCTTCTTCCGGCCGTTGTCGGCCCCGAGCGGCGGCCCCGGATTGGTCAGCGGCTGCCGGGGCGCACCCCAGGGGTCGTACTGGAGCCACTGCGTCGACTGGGGCTGGAGCACGGGCTGCACACCCTGGGGGTGCTGGGACTGGTGATGCTGGGGGTGCTGGGGCGGTGAGTGCTGGGGCGGAGGTGTGAAACCGGGGGCGGCCGTGGAGGCGTCGGGCCGGCCGGCTCCGTTCGTCGCAGCCGCGTACTGCGGGGGTACGGGGGTGCCGTGCGCCGGGGTCGGGACCGGTCGCTGTACGGGCGGTGCGGGCGCCCAGGGGCCGGGTCCGCCGTACGGCGGGGTGCTGTACTGATCGGGCTCGTGCAGGGGCGCGGGCCGCGCGGCCGGTACGGATGCCACGGGCTCGACCGCCGGGGGCTGCGACGCCGGCTCCGCGGCCGGGGGGTGCGCCGCCGACTCCGGAGCCGGCGGCTGGAGCGGCGCGTCGGGCGCGGACGCTTGTGCCACGCTCGTCGGATCCGTCACATCGGCCGTCACATCGGCTGCGGACACCGCGTCCTCTACGGGGGACGGCTCGTCCGGCGCTGTGCGGGCGGTGCGTCCCGGCGCGGGCCGGCTCCACCACTTCGCCTTCGGCCCCGTGGACTTCCCGTCTTCCATGCTCTCCCCGCAACTGCCGCGACTGGCCTCTGCACGCCCCGGCAGGGGCGTGCCTCCCGGAATTCCTCCCGGAATTCCTCCCGGAATTCAACCAGGTTTGCGAAGGTCTGCGCAGACCTTGGTCAGCGCCGGGAGGAAAGCGGAAGACCGCGATCGGCGGGGGTGGGGAGGGCGGAGGCCGACGGAGGCGTCCACGACGGCTGCGCGGAGGGCGAGGGGGGCGGCGGGGCGAGTCTTCCGAGCACTCGGACGAAGAGCGGGGAGGTGCCGGTCGGACGTATCAGCGGTGGCGCGGACACATTGGTCAGGACCGGGACGGCGAAGGTGCTGTCCGTGAGGCTTCCGGAGGTGAGCAGCGCGGGGGCGGCGGAGAGCGGTGCCTGTGTGGCCTCCGGCACGGGCGGCGGACCGGCCGCGGCGATCGAGCGGTCGCCCGCCTCCGTCGCGGCGAGCGAGCCCTGGCCGCTGCCGCGGCGGCTCGCGGCGCCGGTGTTCTCACCGCGGGAAGTCGTGTCGAGCGGGGTCACCGTGTTTCCGGTGCCCGCGGCCCGCGCCGGGGTGCCGGAACCCGCGCCGGTCGGCAGGGCGCCGCCCAGCGCGATGGCCGCCAGCGAGACGGCGCTGGCGGCTGCGAAGGCGAATCTCCGGCCGCGCCAGGGCGAACGGTCCCCCTCGCGGCTCACCTCATGGATCCGGAAGCCCGAGCGGGAGGAACCACCCGGCAGTACGGCGGTCGATCCGTGCGGGTCCGGGAGGAAGCCGAAACCGCCCAGGGGCAAATCGCCCGGCGACTCCGTGCGGCTGCCGGGCGGCTGGATCACGGGGAAGAGCCCGTCGGCGAAGCGCCCGGAGCCGCCGAATGGTCTTCCCTGGCCGTCGTCGTCACCCCCCGGTCCCCCGGGAAGGCCCTGCAGCCGGGCGAGGAACCCCTCGGACGGCGAAGGCGGGGCGGACTGAGCGAAGACACTCTTCAGGCGCCGCTGGGCGGCAGCCTCGGCCTTGCACTTGGCACAGGTCGCGAGGTGCGCGAGCACCCGCTCTCGGGTGTCGTGTTTCAGTTCGCCGTCGACAAGCGCGGCGAGTCGGTCCCCCAGGTGTTGCTCCGCAGGGGTCGGACTTGTGCCACTCACGCCGTTCCGCCCTCCCCTGCCAGGATCGCGCCCGCCAGCGAGCGCTGCTCGGCGCGGGCCTCGGGCGAACGGTGCCGCAGCGCCTTGCGCAGGTGCGAGCGACCGCGGTGGATACGGCTGCGCACGGTGCCGAGCTTCACGCCCAGCGTCGCGGCGATCTCCTCGTACGAGAGGCCCTCGATGTCACAGAGCACGACGGCGGCACGGAATTCGGGCGCGAGGGTGTCCAGCGCCTGCTGCACATCCGCGTCGAAGTGGGTGTCGTTGAAGACCTGCTGCGGGGACGGCTCACGGCTCGGCAGCCGCTCGGCGGCGTCGTCGCCGAGGGAGTCGAAGCGGATCCGCTGCTTACGGCGGACCATGTCCAGGAACAGGTTGGTCGTGATGCGGTGCAGCCAGCCCTCGAAGGTGCCCGGCGTATAGGTCGACAGCGACCGGAACACGCGGACGAAGACCTCCTGGGTGAGGTCCTCCGCGTCGTGCTGGTTGCCCGTCAGCCTGTAGGCGAGGCGGTAGACACGGCCGCTGTGCGTGCTGACGATCTCTTCCCATGAGGGCGGCGTCCACGCCTGGGAGTCCGCATCTGAGGCGAAGGTCGCGGTCGTTACGGAGTCGTTGGAAGAACGGTCAGCAATGTTGGTCACGGATTTCGGCTCACCCGCCGACCTGAGAAAGCGCCGAAGCGCTCCTCTCCGATCCACAGGCGCAGCCGCACCTCCCCTATCGGCTCTGGTGGTGTCCAGTGGAGCCCCTACCATAGCCACCTCGCCCGTTAGCTCCGGATAAGCCTTTTTCCTGCTGGGGCCGGGGGTCACCCCGGGTACCGTCGGCCCATGGTTCCCGGACCCGATCCGCGGGCCGATTCCATGCGCTTTCCCCTGCCCTTGGACAACGCCTGGTCCCATCAGCGGGTTCCCGGGTACAGCGGATACAGTCACCGTTGCGCCAACTACGGGGACAGGAGAGGGTCATTACCGCCAACCGGCAGACGAGCTGGGCGTTCGCCGACGCCTTTGTCGCCGAGGACGAAGCATTGCGCTGGGCCCGGGACCGGGCCCGGGAGGCAGGGCTTCGCTCGGTGTCGCCAGGTACCGGCGCCGCGCTGCGCTTGCTCGCTGCCACGACGGACGCCAAAGCGGTGGCCGAAATCGGCACCGGGACGGGCGTGTCCGGACTCTATCTGCTGCACGGCATGCGGCCCGACGGGGTGCTGACCACGGTCGACCCGGAGCCCGAGCGCCAGCAGTTCGCCCGTGAGGCGTTCCGGGCCGCGGGGTTCGCGACCAACAGGGCCCGCTTCATTCCCGGCCGCGCCCTGGACGTACTGCCACGGCTCGCGGACGGCGGGTACGACCTGGTGTTCTGCGACGGCGACCGGCTGGAGAGCCTCGACTGTCTCGCTGAATCGTTGCGCCTGCTGCGGCCGGGCGGCCTGGTCTGCTTCGAGGGCGTGTTCGCCGACGGCCGTACGGTCGATTCCGCGGCACAGCCCGCGGAGGTTCTGCGGCTGCGGGAACTGCTGCGCGCGGTGCGGGAGAGCCAGGAGCTGATGGCGACGCTGCTGCCGGTGGGCGACGGCCTGCTGTGTGCGGTGCGGCGGGGCTGAGGAGCGGCGGAAGCGGGCCGGGACAGGGCCCTCGTCCCGCACCCGGGGCGTCCGGGCTCGTCCTCCGCCGCCGGACCGGCCCGCTTCCGCCGCCGCGATGTTCCGACCACCGGACCGGCCCTGCTCGGCCTGGCGTGAACGCATCACTGCCCCGGCACGGACACCGTGCCGGGGCAGTCATGAAGTGTGGGCGCCTCTGCTCAGCCGACGACCTTCTTGAGGGCGTCGCCGAGTGCATCGGCCTCGTCCGGGGTCAGCTCCACGACAAGCCGACCGCCGCCTTCGAGCGGAACGCGCATGACAATGCCCCGCCCCTCCTTTGTCACCTCGAGCGGGCCGTCGCCCGTCCGCGGCTTCATGGCCGCCATGCTCGTTCCCCTTCCTGAAACCAGCTCATCGCAACCGGCGGCCCCATGACAGGCGCTGTGTCACCGGCATCGAACACATTGCTTCCAGGCCATTATCCCGCATCACAGACCCCGATGACCAACATCGGTCTGCATCGCTTACGCAACGCGCTTTCTCAAAACCACCCAATTCGGCGATCCAGCTGCGATACTCCGTCCCCTTCACCCCTTCATCAGGGCGCAATTGTTAGACGCAGGTCACATGTTCGCTCGCGCCGGAGTCGGCCATGCTTGCCTGGACAGGCATTGCCCGAGGCGCAGAGGGGACAGCGAAATGGCCGACCGGATGGCGGACAGCGTGCTCTACGAGGTGAGCGAGGGGCTCGCGACGATCACGATCAACCGTCCCGACGCGATGAACGCCATGAACACCGCGGCCAAGGTGGCGCTCCGTGACGCACTGCGGTCCGCGGCGGCCGACGCCGACGTACGGGCCGTTCTGCTCACCGCGACGGGGCGCGCCTTCTGCGTCGGCCAGGACCTGAAGGAGCACATCGGCAAGCTCGACGAGGCCCGCGAGTCCGGCGGCGGCAATGCGCTGAGCACCGTGCGGGAGCACTACAACCCGATCGTGCGGGCCATCACCGAGATGCCCAAGCCGGTGGTCGCCGGGGTGAACGGTGTCGCGGCCGGTGCCGGTTTCGGGTTCGCGCTCGCCTGCGACTACCGGGTGGTCGCCGACACCGCCTCGTTCAACACGTCCTTCGCCGGAGTGGCCCTCACCGCCGACTCGGGCGTCTCCTGGACGCTGCCCCGGCTGATCGGGCAGAGCCGCGCCGCGGACCTGCTGTTCTTCCCGCGCTCGATCTCCGCGCAGGACGCCCACGAGCTGGGCATCGTGAACAAGCTGGTGCCCGCCGCCGACCTGGCCGCCGAGGCCGCGGCCGTGGCCCGCACCCTGACGTCCGGTCCCACGGTGGCGTACGCCTCGCTCAAGGAGTCCCTGGCCCACGGCGCCACCCACACGCTGAGCGAGGCGCTGGTGAAGGAGGACGAACTCCAGACGAGGGCGGGCGCTTCCGAGGACCACGCCATCGCGGTGCGGGCGTTCCTGAACAAGGAGAAGCCGAAGTACCTCGGCCGGTAGCCACCGGGACCGGTCCGGCCCCGGTCCACCCGACGGGTCCTACGCCCCGCCGCCGCGCGCCACGCAGTCGGCCAGGTGGTCGTCGACGAGGCCGCAGGCCTGCATCAGGGCGTAGGCCGTCGTGGGTCCGACGAAGCGCAGGCCGCACTTCTTCAGATCCTTGGCCAGGGCCGTGGACTCCGGGGTGACCGCGGGAACGTCTCCGACGGTGAGCGGGGCCGGGCGGGCGGCCGGGTCGGGGGCGTGGGACCAGATCAGCTCGTCCAGCTCACCGGCGCGCCAGTCGGCCAGCACCTTGGCGTTGGCGAGGGTCGCCTCGATCTTCGCCCGGTTGCGGATGATCCCGGCGTCGGCGAGGAGCCGCTCCTTGTCGGCGTCGGTGAACTCCGCAACCGCGGCGATCTTGAACCCGGCGAAGGCGGAGCGGAAGCCCTCTCGGCGACGCAGGATCGTCAGCCAGGAAAGACCGGACTGGAACGCCTCCAGACAGAGCCGTTCGAAGAGGGCGTCGTCGCCGTGGACGGGGCGGCCCCATTCGGTGTCGTGATACGTGAGGTAGTCCTCGGTGGAGAGCCCCCACGGGCAGCGCAGGCCCCCGTCCGGGGCCGCTTCCGGGCCGCCGCTCATCGCTGGGGCTCCTCTCCCTGCTCGCCGGGCCGTCGGACGTCCTGCCCCGGGTCCTGTCGAGGGTCCTGGCGGGGGGCTTCCCCCGGTGCGGCCGGACGGTCCTCCGGCGGCTCCCACGTCAGCTCCGGCCGGCCCTCCGGCGGCTTGAGCAGATCGGGGCCGCCGACCGCGGTCGCCTGCGCCCCGGCCAGCGCCGACTCCAGTTCCGCGATGCGCGCGTCCCGCTCGGCGAGCTCCGCCCCGAGCCGGTCGAGCGCCTCGTCGACATCCGTCATGCGGTAGCCGCGCACGGCCACCGGCAACCGCAGCGCCTCGACGTCCGCGCGGCCCACCGGGCGCGTCGCGGGCAGCGGGTCGGTCAGCCGCTCGGGCGCCACGTCCTGCAGGACGGCACTCTTCCCCCCGCCGACCACCGCGAGGGTGACCGCGGCCACGACCACCACCATCGCCAGCAGCAAGAACCAGAACACGCGCATCTCCCCGGGAGCGGAAACCTGTCCGGGTCCGATCGTGCCATGCGGCACTGACAGTCACGGCCTCGCCCACGGCAGGGAGCGGGCCCCGACGCCCCGCGACCGCGCAGCCCGCTCCCTGTCGTGGGCGAGGCCGCTAGGGTCGCAGGCGACCCATGGGGCGATCTACCAGAGGAGAAACACGGGATGCGAAGCGGTGCGCTCAGGCTGGGCCGACGTGAATTCGGTGCGCACGAGCCGGTGATCATGGCGATCGTGAACCGTACCCCGGACTCCTTCTACGACCAGGGCGCGACGTTCCGGGACGAGCCGGCGCTCGCCCGGGTCGAACAGGCCGTGGCGGACGGCGCGGCGATCATCGACATCGGGGGCGTGAAGGCGGGCCCCGGCGAAGAGGTGACCGCCCAGGAGGAGGCCCGTCGCACGGTGGGGTTCGTCGCCGAGGTGCGGCGCCGCCACCCGGACGTGGTGATCAGTGTCGACACCTGGCGCCACGATGTCGGCGAGGCGGTCTGCGAGGCCGGGGCGGATGTGCTGAACGACGCGTGGGGAGGCGTCGACCCGAAGCTCGCGGAGGTCGCCGCGCGGTACGGCGCCGGTCTGGTGTGCACGCACGCGGGCGGCGCCGAGCCGCGGACCCGGCCGCACCGGGTCGTGTACGACGACGTGATGGCGGACATCCTGCGGGTGACGGTGGGACTGGCCGAGCGGGCGGTCGAGCTGGGGGTGCGGCCGGACGGCATCATGATCGACCCCGGTCATGACTTCGGGAAGAACACCCGGCACTCGCTGGAGGCGACGCGTCGGCTCGGCGAGATGACCGAGACCGGGTGGCCGGTCCTCGTCTCGCTGTCCAACAAGGACTTCGTCGGCGAGACGCTCGACCGGCCGGTGAAGGAACGGGTGATCGGGACACTGGCGACGACGGCCGTCTCCGCATGGCTGGGGGCGCAGGTGTACCGGGTGCACGAGGTGGCGGAGACGCGGCAGGTGCTGGACATGGTGGCCTCCATCGCGGGGCACCGGGAACCGGCGGTCGCTCGGAGAGGGCTGGCATAACCGGGACGCGGGGCGGCGGACAGGACCGGCGGTCGCTCGGAGAAGGCCGACATAACCCGGACGCGGGTCAGGGCGCCCTCCGGGGGGCGGCGTGACCGGGGCGCGGGGTGGCGAGGAAGCGGAAGGGGCGCAGGGGCACCCGGAACGGGCGTGTCCGCCGACCGCCCCCTACCCCTGACGGCCGGGATGTCCGCCGACCGCCCCTCCCCCTGACGGCCGGGATGTCCGCCGACCGGCCCCTTCCCGTGACCGGGAGCCCGCCCTGACCCCGCTCCTCGGTCGCCGCGGAGGCCCGTACTACCGGGAGCCGACCTCCTTCGTCACGAGGTTGACCGCCTCGTCCACGTCGTCCGTGACGTGGAACAGCAGCAGATCGTGCTCGGACGCCTTGCCCTGCGCCACCACCGTGTCCCGCAGCCAGTCCACCAGCCCGCTCCAGTACGCCGTGCCGAACAGCACGATCGGGAAGCGGGTGACCTTGCCCGTCTGGACGAGGGTGAGGGCCTCGAAGAGTTCGTCCAGCGTGCCGAGGCCGCCGGGCAGGACGACAAACCCTTGAGCATACTTCACAAACATCGTTTTTCGGACAAAGAAGTAACGGAAGTTCACGCCGATGTCGACGTGCGGGTTGAGCCCGGACTCGAAGGGCAGCTCGATGCCGAGGCCGACCGAGACTCCCTTCGCCTCCCGCGCACCCTTGTTCGCGGCCTCCATCGCTCCGGGGCCGCCCCCGGTGATCACCGCGAAGCCCGCCTCGACCAGGGCCCTGCCGATCTGTACACCCGCCTCGTAGTCCGGCCCGCCGGCCGGGGTGCGGGCCGAGCCGAAGACGCTGATGGCGCTCGGCAGCTCGGCGAGGGCGCCGAATCCCTCGACGAACTCCGACTGGATGCGCATCACCCGCCATGGGTCGGTGTGCACCCACTCGGAGTCGCCCTCGGTGTCCAGCAGCCGCTGATCCGTGGTGCCGGGCTGTACCTGTTCCCTGCGGCGCAGTACCGGTCCGAGCCGCTGCTCCTCGGGGACGTGCGCTCCCTCGGGGTTGCCCATGATCCGCTCCCTCCGACGACGATCGATGACCACCGGCGATGACCATCCGTGCTCAGGCCAGGGTAGATCCATGGAGGTTACGGACAGGGGAATACCGTGGGTCAGCTGGTGAGCCAGGAGCGGAGCCGCTCCTCGCAGTGGGTGATCCGCTCGACCACCACGTGCTCGTCGCGCTTGTGCGCGAAGAGCGGGTCGCCGGGGCCGTAGTTCACCGCGGGAACGCCGAGAGAGCCGAAACGGGAGACGTCGGTCCAGCCGAACTTGGGCCGGGCGGTGCCGCCGACCGCCGCCATGAACGCTTTGGCCGCCGGGTGGGAGAGGCCGGGCATGGCCGCTCCCGAGTGGTCGTCGACGGTGAATTCGACGACGCCGCAGTCCGCGAAGACCTCGTGGACGTGGGCCAGCGCCTCCTCGGCGGAGCGGTCGGGGGCGTACCGGTAGTTCACGACGACGGTGCAGGCGTCGGGGATGACGTTGTTGGCGACGCCGCCCTCGATCCGGACCGCGTTCAGGCCCTCGTGGTACTCCAGCCCGTCGATGACCGGGCGGCGCGGTTCGTACGCGGCGAGCCGGGCCAGGACCGGAGCGGCGCCGTGGATGGCGTTCGAGCCCATCCAGCCGCGCGCGGAGTGGGCCCGCTCCCCTTCCATCCGCAGGAAGACCCGCAGGGTGCCCTGGCAGCCGCCCTCGACCTCGGCGTCGGAGCCTTCCAGAAGGACCGCGAAGTCGCCCGCCAGCCAGTCGGGGTGGGCGTCGGCGATGTGGCCGAGCCCATTGAGGTGCGCGGCGACCTCTTCGTTGTCGTAGAAGACGAAGGTGAGGTCGCGGTTGGGCTCGGGCACGGTCGCGGCGATCCTCAGCTGGACGGCGACGCCCGACTTCATGTCGGAGGTGCCGCAGCCCCAGAGCACGCCGTCGTCGTCGAGCCGTGACGGGACGTTGTCGGCGATCGGCACGGTGTCGATGTGCCCGGCGAGCACGACCCGCTCGGCCCGGCCCAGGTTCGTCCGGGCCACGACGTTGTTGCCGTGCCGGTCGACGGTCAGATGCGGCAGGGTGCTCAGCGCCGACTCGATCGCGTCGGCGAGCTCCTTCTCCTGACCGCTGACCGAGGGGAAGTCGACGAGCCGGGCGGTCAGCGCCGGGCCGTCCAAGGTGAGGTCAAGCGTGCTTTCGGGCATGTACCCGACCCTAATCGAAGGGGAACGGACCGGCGGGAACGGGCCGGGGGGACTGGGCCCTCCGCCCCGGCGGAGCACTCCAGTACGGTGGCTCCGTGCCCCGGACCGTCTCCCCCGCCCGCCGACACACCGGCCGCAGCCGCCTCTCCCGTATCGCGGCCGCTTTTGTCGTGCTCGCCGCCCTCGGCGGCTATCTGACCGTGCAGTACATATCCGGCAGCAGGGTCATCGAAGGGTGCGCCGTGGAGTCCGCCGACGGATCGGCCGGCAAGGGCCGCACCTACCGGATGAGCCCGGAGCAGGCCTCGAACGCCGCGACGATCTCCGCGGTCGGCACCTCGCGCGGGATGCCGGAGCGCGCGGTGACGATCGCGCTGGCGACCGCGTTGCAGGAGTCCGGGCTGCGCAACATCGAGCACGGGGACCGGGATTCGCTGGGACTGTTCCAGCAGCGCCCCTCGCAGGGCTGGGGCACCGGGAAGCAGATCCTCGACCCGGTCTACTCCTCGGGGGAGTTCTACCGGCATCTGGCCGAGGTCCCCGGCTATTCGCGGCTGCCGCTGACGGTCGCCGCGCAGCGGGTCCAGCGCAGCGGCTACCCGCAGGCGTACGCGAAGCACGAGCCGGACGCGGCCTTGCTGGCGGCGGCGCTGACCGGCCGCACCCCCGCCGCGCTGAACTGCGCGCCGCCGCGGGCCACGGCCGCGACGGCCGATGCGGCGAAGGTGCGGGCGGAGCTGGTGCGCGCGTTCGGCAAGGACGTGCTGCCCGCGAGGGCGCCGTCGACGAAGGACGGGAAGGGCGCGGCCGGTACAGCGGTGACGAGCACGGTCTCGGTGCCGGTGCGAGCGTCCCGTGCCTCCGGAACCGAGGACCCGGCGCGGCGCGGCTGGGAGCTCGCGCACTGGGCGGTCGCGCAGTCCGAGGCGCTCCGCCTGGACGAGGTCACGTACGCGGGCCGGGTGTGGGAGGCCGGGTCGGGCTGGCGGACGGACCGTAAGGAATCGGGCACCACTGAGGTCCGCATACGGCTCGCACACCAGTAGGGGCGATCCCCCGGAGGTGTCATCCGGCCTCTGCGGGACGCCCGTCACCCGTCGCCCTCACCGCTTGTCCCCCGTTCCCGAATTCTCTTGGGGAAAAAGGGAAGTGACGGTTCATCGGACTGTTCGGGAATGCGGCGTCTGCCCGGATTCATCCGCTGCGGATTATGTGACGCATTGCCGACTCTTTACCGCGTCCCACCGCAACCTCCCCCGCCCTTTCGACGGTTGTCATTGCGTCCGATCAACGGACTGACCGATTCCTCATCCCGTCGAAGGAGCATCATGTCCCTCCCCCTGACCCGCCGGATCGCCCGTGCCGCGCTGCTGATCGCCGCGGGTGCGGCCCCCGTGGTCGGTGCGGCCGGATCCGCAGGTGCCGCGGCGCTCCCGCAGACCCCGGAGCTCGGTGGTCTGACCACCGTCGACGGCGCCGGCCTCGGCAAGACGGTCGACGGCGCGTCCCAGCAGGGCACCAAGGCGGCGGGCGAGACCGGCGGCAAGATCGTCGGCACGACCCTCCCGGTCGCGGGCAAGACCGTCGGCAAGGCCGGCGCCCAGGCCGCCCCCGCCGTCCAGAACGCCGCCGGAGGTGCGGCGGGCAGCGCGGGCGAGGTCCTCGGCGGCGCCGCCGGTGCCGCGACCCAGGGCGGTCTGCCCATGAAGGGCCTGCCGGTCGGCTGACCCCGGTCCGTCGGCACCACACACGCGCGGGGCCCCGGGAGTGCGCACTCCCGGGGCCCCGCGCGTGGGATCGCCGGGCTGTCAGGCCAGCCGCTTGACCGCGGCGGCCACCCGCTCGTCCGTCGCGGTGAACGCCACGCGTACGAAGCGGTCACCGGCCGGCCCGTAGAAGTCGCCGGGCGCCACCAGAATGCCGAGTTCCGCGAGGTACGCCACGGTCTCCCAGCACGGCTCGTCGCGGGTCGCCCACAGGTAGAGGCTCGCCTCGCTGTGCTCGACGCGGAAGCCATGGGCCTCCAGCGCCGTGCGCAGGGCCGCGCGCCGCTCCGCGTAACGGGTCCGCTGCTCGGCGACGTGCTCGTCGTCGCCGAGCGCCACGACCGTCGCCGCCTGGACCGGGGCCGGCGTCATCATTCCGCCGTGCTTGCGGATCAGCAGCAGCTCACCGAGCACGGCCGCGTCGCCCGCGACGAAGGCCGCGCGGTACCCGGCCAGGTTGGAGCGCTTGGAGAGCGAGTGGACGGCGACGATGCCCTCGTACGTGCCGCCGCAGACGTCGGGGTGCAGTACGGAGACGGGTTCGGCCTCCCACCCCAGCTCCAGGTAGCACTCGTCGCTGAAGACCAGCACGCCGTGCTCGCGCGCCCAGGCGACGATCCGGGTCAGCTCGTCCTTGGCCAGGACGCGGCCGGTCGGGTTGGACGGCGAGTTGAGCCAGAGCAGCTTCAGGCCGGCCGGGTCGAGCTCGGTCGGGTCGTCGTAGACCACGGGCTCGGCGCCGCAGAGCCGGGCGCCCACCTCGTACGTCGGGTAGGCCAGGCGCGGATACGCCACCTTGTCGCCCGCGCCGAGCCCGAGCTGGGTCGGCAGCCAGGCCACCAGTTCCTTGGAGCCGACGACCGGCAGGACGTTCTCGTGCGCCACGGAGACCGCGCCGAGCCGCCGCTCCACCCAGCCCGTGATCGCGTCACGCAGTTCGGCGGTCCCCCACACCGTCGGATAGCCGGGGCTGTCCGACGCGGCGACGAGCGCCCGCTGGATCAGCTCGGGCACCGGGTCGACGGGCGTGCCGACGGAGAGGTCCACGATGCCGTCCGGGTGGGCGGCGGCCGTCGACTTGTAGGGCGCGAGCTTGTCCCAGGGGAAGACCGGGAGACGGGAGGAGACTGCGGACACGGATCTCTGCTTTCTCGTACGGGGGTTACTCGGGCCGCTCGGCCGTGGAAATGCCTCGGTCCCGCACGGTGACGAGCCGTACGGGACCGGGGCGACGCACGTGCCTGCCGCTGACTACTGGTTCTGCGGCGGCAGCGCGGCGATGAACGCGTGGTCGCGTTCGATCAGGCCCAGCTTGGAGGCACCACCGGGCGACCCGAGGTCGTCGAAGAACTCGACGTTCGCCTTGTAGTAGTCCTTCCACTCCTCCGGGGTGTCGTCCTCGTAGAAGATCGCCTCGACCGGGCACACCGGTTCACAGGCTCCACAGTCGACGCATTCGTCCGGGTGGATGTACAAGGACCGCTGGCCCTCGTAGATGCAGTCGACGGGGCACTCTTCGATGCAGGCCTTGTCCTTCACGTCGACACAAGGCTGCGCGATGACGTAGGTCACGCTGTCGTTCCTCCTCGGTAGGGCGTTGGCTCTCGCGCGGGAGCGCGGCGTCGTCGATGCCCGCCCCTAGTATCTCCGTTCCCGGGCACGAACCGAACAGGAGGGGCGGAGAGAGCTGTGGAATTCACCATCGGCGGACAACTCGAAGTCCGAATCACCCCGGCTGACGTGGGCAAACGTGTATCAGTCCGTTGCGTGACCGAGCGTGGCCCGCGGGGAGCGAAGTTCACCGACACGGTTGGTGTTCTCACATCATGGGACACTGGTGTGCTGTCGATCACAACGAAGAGCGGTGACTCCGTCCGTATCACGGAATCGACGCTGGTGGCGGGCAAGGTCGTACCCGCCGCGCCGGCCCGCCGACGCGGCCCCGCGGCCTCCTTCGACGAACTCGCGCGGGTCTGTGCCCGCGCCTGGCCGCCGGTGGAGAGCGAGCCGCTGGGCGACTGGCGGCTGCGCGCCGCACAGGGGTTCACCCGGCGCGCCAACTCCGTCCTGCCGCTCGGCGATCCGGGCATACCGCTCGACGAGGCACTCGGGCGCGTCCGGGGGTGGTACGAGGAGCGTGGTCTGCCCGCGTACATCCAGACCGCGACCGGCGCCGAGGGCACCCAGGAACGGCTCTGCGCGGAGCTTGACGAGCGCGGGTGGCGGCGCGAGGTGACGGCGGAGGTCCGCATCGCCGCCCTCGCGCCGATCGCCGATCTGGACGCCGATGTGTCGGAGGTACGGCTGAGCCGGGACCTCGACGAGGCGTGGCTCTCCCGGTATCAGCGCTTCGAGACACCGGGACCGCACGTCCTGGAGGTGCTGCGCGGCGGCCCTTCGGTGTGGTTCGCCTCCGTGCCCGGTGGCGCCGGGGATGCGGCGCCCGCAGCGATCGGACGGTGCGTGGTGGACGGGCGGTGGGCCGGCTTCATGGCCGTCGAGGTCGATCCCGCGCAGCGGCGCCGGGGGCTCGCCACCGCCGTGATGACCGCGCTCGCCCGCAAGGCCCTGGACGAGGGCGCGTCGGCGGCGTGGCTGCAGGTGGAGACGGACAACGAGGGGGCGCGGGCGCTCTACGAGGGCATGGGGTTCGCGGTCCATCATCGGTATCACCACTTCCGGCCGGCGTGACGGAGGCAGGCATCCCATGAACCCGGAAAGGGAGGACCCGCGCAGCCGCTTCGCCGAGGAGGCGCGCGCCGAGCGGCCGGACCTCGCGCTGCTCTGCCTGCTGCTGGCCGCGGTGGCCGACCCCGCGCTGGACGCGCACGGGATCGACGCGGCACAGATCGAACTGGACGAGCTGGCGGGCCGGCTTCCGTACGGAGTGCGGGGCGGCCGGGCCTGGGCCTCGGCCCTGGCCGAACTGCTCGGCGAGCGGTGCGGCTTCGCGGGCTCGTCGGCGGACTACCACCGGCTCGGTTCGTCGCTGCTCCACGAGGTGCTGCGGCAGCGGCGCGGGCTGCCGATCCTGCTGTCCGTGGTGTGGATCGAGGTGGCGCGGCGGGCGGGCGCTCCGGTGTACGGGGTGGCGCTGCCCGGTCATTTCGTCGTCGGGTTCGGCGATCCGGCCGAGCGGGTGCTGGCCGACCCCTTCGACGGCGGCCGGCCGATGACCGGGCAGGACGCGGAGCTGCTGGTGGCGGGGGCGATCGGGGAACCGCTCGACGAGTCCATGCTGGTGCCCGCGCGGCCACTGGAGATCGTGCTGCGGATCCTGAACAACATCAGGGCGTGGGCGGCGGCCCGTCCGGAGCGGACGGATGTCGCGCTGTGGGCGGTGGACCTCTCGCTGCTGCTGCCCTCGCATCCGGCCCGGCTGCGCTACGAGCGGGCTCAGCTGCTCGTACAGAGCGGGGAGTTCGCGCGCGGGGCCGCGGAGATGGAGGAGTACGCGGACGTGGTCGAGGGGGTCGAACCCGAGACGGCGGAAGCGATCCGGCAGCGGGCACGGGCGGCGCGGGCGTTGCTGAACTGACGGGCCCGCGCGGCGCGGGCGGCCGCCGGCCCCGGCGGCGGGGTCGTCGCCGGGGCCGGCGGCGGAGTCGTCGCCGGGGCCGGCGGCGGAGTCGTCGCCGGGGCCGGCGGCGGAGTCGTCGCCGGGGCCGGCGGCGGAGTCGTCGCCGGGGCCGGCGGGACAAGCTGCAGGGCGGGACGGCGGGTCGGCCGGTGGCGGATCGGTTTCCCCGGCCCGCCGCGCCCGTCCCCCATCCCCCGCGCCCCGTCCCCCGTCTCAGCGCAGTTCCGTCACCGCTGCCGCCAGTACCCCGGGGGCCGGTCCCTCGTGGATGATGCCGAGTCGCTGTGTCGCCCGTGTCAGTGCCACGTACAGGTCGTTCAGGCCCCGTGCCGAACGGCCGAGGACGGCCGCGGGGTCGGCCAGCAGCACCGCGTCGAACTCCAGCCCCTTGGCCTGCCGCACGCCGAGGACCACGACCCGGTTCTCCAGGTCGGGCTCGTCCCCGTACGCCGCTCCCGGCACGGCCCGCGCCACCGCGGCCCCCAGTTCGTCGCGCCGCGCGTCGGGGACGATCACGGCGAGCCTGCCCTCGTCCAGCGCCGCCACCTCCTTCGCGGCCAGGTCGGCGAGGGTGCGCGCGGTGTCCCGGGTTCGCAGCCGCCAGGGGGCGACACCCGTCTCCCGTACCGAGCGCGGCGGTTCGAGACCGGGGCCGAGCGCGGCGAGCACATCGGTGGTGGACGCCATGATCTCGGCGGGGGTGCGGTAGTTGACGGTGAGCGATGCCTGCCGCCACCGGTCGCCGACGTGCGGGGCGAGCGCGGACGCCCACGAGGACGCCCCGGCCTCGTCACCGGTCTGGGCGACATCGCCGACCAGGGTCATGGAACGGGTCGGGCAGCGCCGCATCAGCAGCCGCCAGGCCATCTGGGAGAGTTCCTGCGCCTCGTCGACGATGATGTGCCCGAAGACCCAGCTCCGGTCGGCGAAGGCCCGCTCGGCGACGGTACGGGTGGTGCGTTCCTCATGGCGCTCGGCGAGGGTCTGCGCGTCGACCAGTCCGGCCGGGCCGCCGTCCTCCTCGTCCTCCCCGTCGGCCGCCGCGAGGTCGAGGACGCCCTGGGCGTACGCGACGCCCTCGGCGCGCTCGTGCGCGGCGGCCGCCTCGGCCGCCCGGTTGTCCTGGCCGAGCAGTTCGGCGGCCTCGTCGAGGAGGGGTACGTCGGCGGCGCTCCAGCCGCCGCCGTCCGGCGTACGGAACAGCAGCCCTCTTTCCTCGTCGGTGAGTCCGGTCGTGGCCGAAGCGAGGCGCGCGGGCTGCCCGTACAGCTCGGTGAGGAGCTGCTGCGGGGTGAGCGGCGGCCACAGGGCGTCCAGCGCGGCCCGTACGTCGGCGTCGGTGGCGAGCAGTCGCCGGGCGTCCGCGATGTCCTGGGCCTCGGTGCGTTCCCGAGCGGCGGCCGAGTCGTCGTCGAGGAGCCCCGGCAGGGCCTCCAGGTCGTCGCGTACGGCACGGTCGAGACCGGCCTCCGCGAGCACCTCGGCGATGTCCGCCTCCAGCCGGTCGGCGAGCGCCCGGGTGGCCGCCACGGAACGCCGGGCGAGCGCGGTCACCATCTCGCGCCGGAAGACGGGCGCGGCGAGGTTGTGCGGCAGCCGGGTCGCGCGGGCGGCGTCGGCGGCGCGTACGCACTCCTCGTGATCGAGCCGGACGACATCGCCGTCGAGCTCGACTTCGAGCGTCGCGCCCGCCGGCACCTGACGGTCGAGTACCGCCGCCGCGATCACGGCCGCCATCTCCGTACGGCCCTTGAGCTCGGCGGTCTGCGGCTCCTCGGCACGGTCGGCCCGGATCCCCGGGTACAGCTCTCCGACGGTGGACAGCAGCACGCTGTTCTCACCGAGGCCGGGCAGGACCTGTCCGATGTATCCGATGAAGGTGGGGTTGGGGCCGACGACCAGCACACCGCGGGAGGCCAGCTGCTGGTGGGTGTAGAGCAGGTACGCGGCCCGGTGCAGGGCGACGGCGGTCTTGCCGGTGCCGGGCCCGCCCTGGACGACGAGGACCCCGCGGTGGTCGGAGCGGATGATCGCGTCCTGCTCGGCCTGGAGGGTGGCGACGATGTCGTGCATGCGGCCGGTGCGCCCGGCGTCGAGGGAGGCCAGCAGGGCCGCCTCGCCGGTCAGTTCGCTGTCCGGCACTCCGTCCCGGTCGAGCACCTCGTCGTCGAGCCGGACGACCCGCCGGCCACGGGTGGCGAGGTGGCGGCGCCTGCGCACCCCGTGCGGGGCCGCGGGCGTGGCGACGTAGAAGGCGCGGGCCGCCGGGGTCCGCCAGTCGAGCAGCAGCGGATCCTCGTCGGCGGACTCCGCGGGCAGTCCGATCCGGCCGATGTAGTAACGCTCCCCGTCGCGCAGGTCGAGCCGCCCGAAGCAGAGCCCGTTCTCGGCCGCGTCGTACCGCGCGACCTGCCCGGCGTACCGGGCCGCGGCGGCCTCCCGCTCCAGCCGCCCCTGCCGGGTCCCGCCGGTCTCCCGCAGCACACCGGTCAGCTGCTGCCCGGCGTACGCGCGCAGCGCCTCCACACGGGCGTGAAGCATGTCGAGACGGTTCTGCTCGTGTGCGATCTCAACTCTGGACAACGGTGTACTGACCCCCTGCGGGCGGTGGTGGGCGGCAGCCCAGGGTGCCTTACAACGGGGCGAAACGGGAGCCGTGCAGGTCCGGGCAGGTACGGGCACGGGCGGGAAGGCGCCCGGACCGGTCCGGGCAGGCGCGGGAAGGCGCCGGAAGGCGCCGGAACGGCCCGGCACGGGCAGCGGACCGTGCCGGGCGGGTCCGGGCCGGTGTCAATCCCCTCGGGCGGCGATCCTGCGCACCGTCTGCAGCAGGTACTCCTTGCGGTTGAGCGGATTGCGGTCGGTGCGCGGCCGGTCCGGGACCGTACCGACGACGGCCCGGTAGCAGTCGAAGTCGGATTCCAGGACCCCTTCGCCACGCGTCAGGGCCGGAAGCTGCTGTTGCAGTTCATGGACCCGGGCCGCCGGGATCTCTCCCTCCAGCACACCGGCCGCACCGTGCACGGCCGGTGTTCCGGGGACGGCCCGCAGCCGTGCGAGTACGGGCAGGAGCGGGCCGAGCAGGTCGGCGGGGAATTCCAGGCGGAAGCGGTGCATCGGCTCGTACACCGTGGTGCCGGCCCGCTGCAGCGCGCTCATGAGGACCAGCGGGGTCAGATTGCGGAAGTCCCCGGCGGTGCTCGACATGCTCTTGTCGAAGACGGCGTGGGAATGGCTCTGCCGGGGCCAATAGCCGGAATGCGTCATGGTGACGACGCAATCGGTGACCTGCCAACCGTGGATTCCCTGACGCAGGGTCTCGCCGACGGTCTCCTCCACCGCCCTCATCAGGGAGAACGGCATCGATCCCAGTTCCACCTCCCGCCGGTATTCGATACCGCTTCCGATCGGGGCGGGATCGACGCGAAGGCCGATGGTCGCCAGAAAGGGATTGGGGTCCTGATCGCCGACCTCGTACGCCGAACCACTGCCGTTCGGCCGCTCCAGACAAATGGTCGTGGTCTCGCGGAAGGTGACGTCGATTCCGAATTCATCGGCCAGCGTCGCCTGGATGACTTCCTTCTGCACCTCGCCGTAGAGCGAGACGGACACCTCTTTCCGGATGTCGTCCTGACGCAGATTGATCAATGGGTCCTGCTCGGCGAGCTGTGCGAGTGCGAAATGCAGCTCGCCCCTGCTCGCCGGAGGACAAGGGACCACGACCGATTCCAGTGTCGGCGGGGCGAACCAGCGGTCCGGCGCGCTCGTCCCCGGTTCGCCGACCGTATCGCCGATCCGGATGTCCCCGAGGCCCCGGAGCTTCGCGATGCGGCCCGCGCCGACCGCGGGCTCGCGCACGGCCGCACCGCGGTCGAAGACGCTGATCCCGGTCACCTTCCCCTCGCCGCGCCCGTCGCCCCGTTTCCCGTCGCCCCGCTTCCCCTCGCCCTTCCCGTTTCCTTCGCCCTGTCCGTCGCCGTGCTCTCCTCCGCCCCGGCCGAAGGGCACCCGGTCGCGGATCCGTACCGTGCCCGAGAACATCCGGACGTACGCGATCTTCTCGCCGCCCGGACCCCGCTCCACCTTGAAGACGGTGCCCGAGACCGGCCCGTCCGCATCGCCCTCGCTCACCGGCAGCAGCTCCTTGATCCCGCCGATCAGGGCGTCCACCCCGGCGCCGGTGATCGCCGAGCCGAAGAACACCGG
This sequence comes from Streptomyces sp. NPDC104309, assembly GCF_055584025.1. Taxonomy (NCBI): domain Bacteria; kingdom Bacillati; phylum Actinomycetota; class Actinomycetes; order Kitasatosporales; family Streptomycetaceae; genus Streptomyces; species Streptomyces sp. NPDC104309. Next base: position 114,970 of record NZ_JBVJMV010000004.1, read on the forward strand.
ATGCACCAGCGCCCGCCCGGTCTGCGCCGACAGCGCCTCGCGCAGCGTGCCGTACGGGAGGGCCGCCGCGCTCTCGACGCAGGCGGCCAGCAGCGCGTCGTCGTGATCGGCGAGCAGTTCGGTCAGCCGGTCCGCGAAGTCCGCGTCGGCGGCGGTGTACGGCGTACAGCGGGCGGCCCTGCCACCGGCCCCGTCGACCTTCCCCATGGCGACGACGGCCGGGGTCAGCTTCTCGGAAATGCCGCGCAGAACGGACTGCTCCCGCGCGCCGCCGCGATCGACCTTGTTGACGAAAACGAGCGTCGGAATGCGCAGGCGGCGCAGCGTCCGCATCAGAACACGGGTCTGCGCCTGGACGCCCTCCACCGCGGAGACGACCAGCACGGCACCGTCGAGCACGTTCAGTACCCGTTCCACCTCTGCGATGAAATCCGGGTGGCCGGGTGTGTCGATCAGATTGACGGTGATGTCGTCGATGGCGAACGAGACGACCGCGGATTTGATCGTGATGCCGCGTCGCCGTTCCAGGGCCAGGGAATCGGTCTGGGTGTTCCCGTCGTCGACGCTGCCGATCTCGTCGATGACACCGGCTGTGTGAAGCAGCCGCTCGGTCAGGCTCGTCTTACCGGCGTCGACATGCGCCAGAATTCCCAGATTCAGCGTGTGCACGAAACTCCATGTATTCGAGAGCGGTGGCAATTTCCGTCTGAATGAACATGAGATTTCCGCGCATGATCTTCTCCTCGGTCGATCGACTGCTGCGGGGAGTACAGCAGGCGCCGCCCCCCACGACAACCGATTTACCGGCGGCTTCACCGGCGGCGGGTCGTCACTCCGCTTCCGGGGCCGCGGCGGTGCTGGAACGGATGACGAGGCGGGTTGGGCGGTTCCCGGGCCACCGCGGCGGGAGCGGCCGAACGCCGTCCGGTGCGTCCGAGCAGCAGCCGGGCCGCCGTCTCGCCCTTGTCGTCGGTGGGCTGGTGCACGGTGGTGAGGGGTACGGACGCGGTGGCCGCGAGGGGCCGCCCTCCTCGACGTCGCACCGATCGTCATCGGGGCCGACGTGCAGATCGGTCCGAACGTCCAGCTCCTCGCCCCGACCCACCCGGTCGAGCCCGAGCCCCGCCGGGCGAAGTGGGCGGCGGCACGGCCCATCACCATCGGTGACAACGTCCGGCTCGGCGGCGGGGTCATCGTCTGCCCCGGTGTGACGATCGGCGAGAACACCGTGGTCGGCGCGGGTGCGGTCGTCACCAAGGACCTGCCGGCCGATGTCGTCGCGGTCGGCAACCCGGCCCACGTGGTGCGGGAGATCCGAACCGGCCGGGAGTCCGTCCAGGACGGCCCGGCCACCTGACGGCCAGCCGGCGGGTGGGTCGGTGGCACGACGGGCCGACGTCCCGCCCGCGCGTCGACCACCCCGGCCCGCACGCCCGCCGCCCCTCGATCACACCGAGGCGGTCGAGGGCAAGCACCCCGGCTTTCGGCGCGTCGCCGGTTCACAAGCACCGCCACGCGGATTCGAGGGGTGATTCCCGACAGCACCCCAGCGGGCGTCGCACCTTTGCACCTCACCGTACGCACCGAGAGCACCATCCGAACCACCCCTGTTCCAGGCGTCGTTCACGTCAGTCCGAGGGATGGCCGCCGGGCGGGAACACGGCCGGACGGCGGTACCGCCATGCCAGCAAACGGGTGGAAGGGCGCCGCCCAAACCTCGCGCGGCACCGCGTGCAGTCCAACGGGTGATAATCGGCACTTCGCCACCCGAAGGGACCAGGGCTTAGCTCGAATGCGGCGCGTCCCGATGGCGCGGAACCGCATTCCGGCTGACGGTGGATCACGTCGCCACTGCTTCACACTGAGTCGACACCCAGTCACTCTTCGCAGTCGCGGCGGAAGGAATGTGTTCAGATGCGCTCTGCCCGCACACTGTTCGCTTCGGCCGCTGTCACAGCGGTCCTCGCCATCACTGGCCCCTCCGCCTACGCCATGGTCACGGCGGCGGACTCGGGGCCCAACAACGGCGCCACGTCCTCGCGCGGCGACGACCACGGACGTGACGACCACGGCGACCGCGGTGGAGACCGCGGGGGCCGGGACAACGACTACGGCGACCGCGGCGGAGACCGCGGCGGCCGCGACGAGGGCGGTCGCGGTGGAGACCGCGGCGGCCGCGACGAGGGCGGGCCCCGCGGTGGCGTCCACGCCGGTGGCGGCTTCATGGCCGGCATCATCGCCGGCGACCACGACCGCGGTGGCGACGAGGGCGGTCGCGGTGGCGACCGCGGCGGCCGTGGCGGCGACGAAGGTGGCCGCGGCGGCGACGAGGGCGGCCGCGGTGGCGACCGCGGCGGCCGTGGCGGCGACGAAGGTGGCCGCGGCGGCCGTGGCGGCGACGAAGGCGGTCGCGGCGGCGACCACGGCCGTGGCGAGGGCAAGCCCAGTGGCGGTGTTCACGCCGGCGGCGGCTTCATGGCCCGGGTCACCACCGGCGACGAGGGCGGCCGTGGCGGCGACGAAGGTGGCCGCGGTGGCGACGAAGGCGGTCGCGGCGGCGACGAAGGCGGTCGCGGCGGCGACGAAGGCGGCCGTGGCGGAGACCGTGGCCGTGACGAAGGCGGTCGCGGCGGAGACCGCGGTCGTGACGAGGGCAGGCCGCGTGGCGGCGTCCACGCCGGCGGCGGCTTCATGGCCCGGGTCACCACAGGCGATGAGGGCGGCCGTGGCGGCGACGAAGGTGGCCGTGGCGGCGACTACGGCGGCGGCCGTGGCGGCGACGAGGGCGGCCGCGGTGGCGACGAAGGCGGTCGCGGTGGCGACGAAGGCGGCCGTGGCGGCGACTACGGCGGCGGCCGTGGCGGCGACGAGGGCGGCCGTGGCGAGGGCAAGCCCCGTGGCGGCGTCCACGCCGGTGGCGGCGGGATGGCGATGACCGGTAGCAGCCTGGCCGCCGGCTCGGCGCTGCTGCTCGGTGGCGTCGGCGTCGGCGCGTACAAGCTGCGCCGCCGTCAGTCGTCGGGTGGCGCGATCGCCTGACCGGGCCCAGACCGCAGCCGGTCGTCACATTGCCGCGGCCGTCGTCCCCCGGGGCGGCGGCCGCGGCGCCTTCGTTTCCCCACCGGTCGACACCGGCCGAGCCCCAGCACACCCCTCCTCCAGCACCGCGCAAGTGAAAGGCACGTTCCCATGGCCGCGCCGCAGTCGCCCGGTTCCACCCCCACCCGGACCGCCCCCGGAACCACACTAGGCCGCGCCTTGATGTGGCCCGCCGTGACAGCCGGGCTCGGCATGCTCCTCATCTACAACTCCATCAACACCTCGGTCGACGACAAGCCGCCGGCCCCGCCCGCCGCCGTCGCGCCCGCCATGCCCGCACCCGAGATCCTCGGCTCCCATGCAGCACCTCCTCCCGTCACCCCGTCGCAGTCGCCCGTCGGCCCGGCGATGGCACGCTCGGCCCCCGCGCGGCTGCAGATTCCGTCCATCGGCGTCAACGCGCCCTTCACCGACCTGGCCGTCGGCGCCGACGGCCGCCTGAACCCGCCGCCCGCCACCGACCCCAACCTCGTGGGCTGGTTCAAGGACGGCGTCACCCCCGGCGAGCGCGGCGCCTCGATCGTGGCGGGCCACGTCGACACGATGACGGGCCCGGCCGTGTTCCTGCAGCTCCAGTTCCTCAAGCCGGGTGCCGCGGTCAACATCACCCGCGCCGACGGCTCGGTCGCCACGTTCGAGGTCGACACCGTCGAGACGTTCAGCAAGGCGAAGTTCCCGGACAAGCGCGTCTACGCCGACACCCCTTCCGCCCAGTTGCGTCTGATCACCTGCGGCGGCCCGTACAACAAGACGGTCAAGGACTACGAGGACAACGTGGTGGCCTTCGCCCACCTCGACTCGCCCAAGAAGGGCTGACGGCCGCCCTGCGGCGGCCCCGCCGGAAGAACGGCGCACGGGGCGCCGCGGCCCCGGATCCGTGCCGCCCCGGCTTCCGTTGCGCGCAACGGAAGCCGGCCGATGCGTCGATGCACTCCCTCAGTGCCGCGGACCGCCGTCGCCTTGGCCGCCGTCACGAACGTCGCCCGTACCGGCACCGACGAACGGACGGGCGGGAGCCCGAGGTCGGCGCCACCAGTGCACTCGTGATCTTTCCGGACAACACGCATGCGTCGGTCGCAACAAGCGGACATCGCCGGAGACATGGCGCCTCGCATTCCGCTTCGGCCTCGGCAGAACAGCGGCCGACGCAAGAGACGGTGACCGCGTCATATTCCACTTGTCTGCCGCGAACGCATCACCGAGGGCACGGGGCGCACATCTCGCCCCCTCACCTCGGCGTACCAGTTCTGGCCACGAAGACCTGAACCGCTTGATGCCCCCTGGGCACCGTGTGAAGCTCACCTCGGCCGACGACCAAGGCGCGGACTCTCATGCCGCATCGGCAACCGCGCCTGCTCGGTCCGCCCATGAGTCCCACGGCACGGGAGGGGAACAGAATGTCCGGACTCAAGTTCATCGCCGGAGCGGTTCTCACCGTCGGTCTCGCATTCCCGGCCGCCGGTGCGCTCGCGCTCGACGCCAAGGGGGGCGGCGTCACCGCGACGGCACCGTACGGCGGCAAGCCCGGCGTGATATCCGTGTACGACGGCAGCGACGACGGTGACTCGGGCAAGGCGGAGTACTACCGCCGGACCACTGCGGGTACCGAGCGGACTCTGTGGAACCACAGCGGCTACAGGGCGAGGGCCACCTCCGCAGACGGATCAAAGATCATCAAGTTCCAGGCCTGCGACGACAACGACTGGGCTCCTGACGACTGCTCGGGCTGGAAGGCCCCCTGAGGACGGCCACGGATCCCGCCGGGGCCGGCCGACCTCGGCCGGCCCCGGCGGATCGCCTTCCCGCCCTCGGTGCCGCGTGCATCCGAGGCGGCCCGAAGTGTTGATGAGGGAGCAAACGATGGTGACGGCCGGCAATGCAACGGGCCTGCACGTGAGGGGCCTCAGCTATCGGCTGGGCGAACGGGTACTGCTGGACGGCGTCGATCTGGACGTCGGCCCGGGCGAATCGGTGGCCGTCACCGGTCCCAGCGGCTCGGGGAAGTCGACGCTGCTGATGTGCGTCCTCGGCCTGGTGACGCCGGACAGCGGCACGGTAGAAGTGGCCACACACCAACTCACCGGGATGCGCACGAAGCAGCTGGCGCAGGTACGCCGCGAACACATGGGCGTCGTCTTCCAGTTCGGAGAGCTGCTGCCCGAACTGTCCCCTGTGGAGAACGTGGCTCTACCCGTTCTCCTCGACGGCGGCGATCACCGCGACGCGTACCAGCGAGCAGCGGGACTCCTGTCCGAGCTCGGGGTACCGCAGGACGGAACACCGACCGGAATGCTCTCCGGCGGTGAGCGCCAGCGCGCGGCCGTCGCTCGTGCCCTGATCACTGATCCCCACGTACTCCTGGCCGACGAGCCGACCGGGGCCCTCGACCCAGAGGCCCGGGAAGCTGTGGCGGACCTTCTGTTCACCGTGTCCCGGAAACGCGGTTGTGCTCTGCTGGTCGTCACGCACGACCCGTCGGTGGCCGCACGGGCCCAGCGGACGCTCCGCCTCGAAGCCGGTGCGCTGACGGATGCCCTGGACGGAGTGGGCGCGTGAGCACGGTCACCACGGAGCGCCCGCGTACGGGCGGTTCCTCCGGACGGAAACCTCGGGGCGGACGCCTGTGGTGGCAGTTGATCCGCATCGGGGCCGCAGCCGGGCGCGGCACCCCAGGTGACCGGCTGCGCTTCTGGTCCCTGCTCGCTGCCGCGGTCGCGGTCGCCCTCGTCGCCCTGGGGGCCACCGCCGCGCTCGCCACCTACGACGGGCGCGAGGCACGGAACCAGGTGCGGGGCCCCCTGCTCACCGACCGGCAGCGCGACGCCGTGGCGCTGTGGCGGGAAGCGTTCGACATGGCCGGCGAGATCCAGCACACCGTGATCTACCTCCACCCATTGAAGCCGGACGCTCCGCCTCCACCGGGGCTGAGCCACTGGCCGGCCCCTGGGGAAGCCGTGCTGTCCCCGGAACTGGTCCGTGCGGGGAAGCCGGAGCGGATCACCAGCCGGTACGGCCACTACGCCGGCACGATCGCCAAGGAGGGCCTCGTCTCTCCCTCGGAACGCTTCGCATACGTCAGACCCGCGCACACGCCCGACCCTGGAAAGAACAACTCCTGGTGGTACGTCAAGGGGTTCGGGCAGAGCTACCCGATGGGCGAGACACTCAACTCCCGCCCGGTCAGCCATGTGCTGCTCGCCCTGGGCGGTCTGACAGGCGTACCCGCGATCGCTCTGCTGGTGGTCGCCTCCCGGGTCGGCTCACGCACACGCGATCGCCGCAGCGGTCTCCTCCAGGCGCTCGGTGGGACATGGCGGCACCGCGCGATCGTCAACATCGGCGAGGCGACGCTGCCCGTCGCGGCCGGAACGGCACTCGCGATCCTCCCGGCTCTCGCGGCGATGACGACGGACGTCAGGATCCCGCCCACCGGATACCTCCTGGACAGCGACGACCTCCGTTCGGCCTGGGGCATGATGGCCATCGCACTGGTCCTGTCCTTCACGATCACCCTCGGCGTGGTGGTCCTTCTCCATCGCGTCGAACGCAACGGTGCCGCCACCCGGCCCCGGTCGTTCTCCACACGAATTCCTCGGTGGCGGCCCATCGGGTGCGGTGTGGGTGTCTCGGTCGTCGCGTTCAGTCAGTACCTCCGCGGGCCTCCCGGCCTCTTCGCCTTTGTCGGCGGCACCGTTGCCATGTGGGCGCTGCTCCCCTCGGTGGCAGCCGTGGCCGGCCGCCGTCTGGGGAACAGAATCGCGGCACGTGGGTTCCGTACCGGCAGTCCGGGGCAGCTGATCGGGGGGCGTTGGACGGCTGCGCACCCCGGCGTCGTGGTCCGGCTGTCCCTGGCCATGGTGATCGGACTCGGGCTGGTCGGCCAACTCCAGGTGTGGAACAGCCGACTCGGCGACAAGGCAGCCGCAGCACGAGCCTCGGAGGCGCGCGTCGGTGACACCGTGCTCGGTGTCCGGGGTGCGGACCTCACGGCGTCCGGGGTCGAGGAGCTGTCCCGGTCGCTCCCGACCGGCTCCCATCTGCTCGTGGTGAAAGTCGGCCCCGAACAGCAGACGGTGCTTCTTCAGGGATCGTGCGGCGCGCTGAAGTCACTGGGGCTCGCGTGCCCTGGGGAACCGACGGAGCTGGCTGGCGGGGCGGGCCACGACAAACGCGTGGCGGAGATCCGTGCCTGGTACGGGCCGGATCCACGCATTCAGGCGACTCCGGTCGCACCGCGTTTCGATGGAACCCAGGACTCACTCGCCGTGGTCTCCCCCGCCCCGGGTGTGCGCGCCGAGGTGAAGCAGGCGGCGTATGAGCTGGCCCCGGCAGTGACCGTGGAGACTCCGGGAGAAACCTGGCTGGTCGGTGCCTCGAACAAGGCACGGCTGACCAACTGGGTCCTGCTCTTCGGGCTCCTGGGGCTCGCTCTGTTGCTGCTGGCGGGGAGCCTGAGTGCGGCCGCCGAGTTCGGCACGGTCCGGCATGCCCTGGCACCGCTCAGCGTCCTGACCGGAGGTCACGCCGTTTTCCGGTCAGTGGCGCAATGGCATCTGACGGTCCCGCTGCTCATCTCGGCCTGCACCGCCACCGTCATCACGGCCTGGCATTCGTTGTTCTTCATCTCCGTGGTGCAGGAGGGCTATGTGTCCTGGGGCGTGCTCACCGTCGGGGCGTGCGGGTGCGCCGTGCTGGCGGTCGTGGTCGGTGTCCTGGCAGGCCGGTCGGCGACGCGTGCCGCTCAGCGGTGGCGGCCGACCGCGGACTGACGCCTCGCCGGGGCGGGCGAAGGTGTGCACCGGCACGTGTGCTCGGAGGCGCGTCGCACCACAGAACCCCTGGCCGGCGCTCTACAGCCAGCCCTTCTCGCGGGCGATCCGGACCGCCTCCGCGCGGTTGCGGGCCGCCAGTTTCTGGATCGCCATGGAGAGGTAGTTGCGGACCGTGCCCTGGGACAGGTGGAGCGCTGCCGCGATCTCCGCGTTGGTGGAGCCGTCCGCCGCCGTGCGCAGCACATCGCGTTCACGGTCGGTGAGCGGGCTCGCCCCGTCGGCCAGCGCCGCCGCCGCGAGGGTGGGATCGATGACCCGCTCCCCGGCGAGCACCTTCCGTACCGCTGCCGCCAGTTGGGCGGCGGGGGCGTCCTTCACCAGGAAGGCGTCCGCGCCCGACTCCATGGCCCGGCGCAGATAGCCGGGGCGGCCGAAGGTGGTGACGACGACGACCTTCACGGCGGGGAGTTCGCGCCGCAGGACGGCCGCCGCGTCGATGCCCGTCATCCCCGGCATCTCGATGTCCAGGAGCGCCACGTCGATGCGGTGCTCGTGTGCCGCGGCCAGCACCTCGTCCCCGCGGGCGACCTGGGCCACCACCTCGATGTCGGGTTCCAGGCCGAGGAGTGCCGCGAGGGCCTCGCGCACCATGGACTGGTCCTCGGCGAGGAGGAGTCTGATCATGCTCATTCCGTGGATCCTAGGCCGGAACCGAGCGGAACACTCAAGGTGAGGGTGAAGCCTTTACCGGAGCCGCCGGACCGGGTGGTCAGCGTGCCGTCGACCGTGGCGAGGCGTTCGGTGATGCCGGTGAGGCCGTTGCCCGGCTTCGTCCCCGCGGCTCCGACGCCGTCGTCCGCGACGGTGAGTTCGAGGACCCTGCCGTCGAGGGTCTGACGCGGGGCGAGGGTGACCGTGCAGTGCCGGGCGTCGCTGTGACGTACGACATTGGTGACGGCTTCCCGCAGCGCCCAGGCGAGCACCTCCTCCGGCTTCTCGGGGAGGCCGTCGGGGGCCTCGGCCGGTACGTCCGCGGCGATGCCCGCGGCGGCGAGGGCGGTACGGGCTCCGGCCAGTTCGCCGGGGAGGGTCGGCCGGCGGTAGCCGGTGACGGCGCTGCGTACGTCGACCAGTGCCTGACGGCTGACCTTTTCGATGTCCGCGACCTGGGCCGCGGCCTGCTCCGGGTGGTCGGGGAGCATCCGCCCGGCCAGCTCGCTCTTGAGCGTGATGAGCGAGAGCGAGTGGCCGAGCAGGTCGTGCAGATCGCGGGCGAGCCTGAGCCGCTCCTCGTTGGCGGCGAGCTGGGCGACGGTCGCGCGGGCCTCACGCAGCTGGATCGTCGTACGGATCATCTGCCGTACGCCGGTCATCGCGAACCCGCCGAGCAGCGCGGGGAAGACCAGGGCGGTGATGATCTCCCGGGAGTGGTCGCCGGTCAGACCGATCGCGACCAGGACGGCGGTGACGACGGGGATCAGCCAACGGGCGGTCCGCAACGGCATGGTGGCGCCGACGGAGACCGCGACGTACACGAAGAGGACCAGCCACGCGGTGCCGAGAGTCAGCGAGAGGACGGCGGCGAGGGCGCCCAGGAAGGCGATCGTGGAATGGACGAGGCGCCGGTCCAGGGCCTTCGCCGTCTGGCGGAAGACCAGCACGAGATACGCCCCGACGAACACCACCAGGCCGAAGGTGCCGAGCGCCGTCGCCCACGCGGGGTGGTTGCCGTCGATGAGGTCCTTGACGGGAGCGCTCATGAACGCGAGCCAGACACCGATCCAGAGCAGCTTGATCCAGACCTGTCGGCGACCCGTCGGCGGGCGCCCGACGCCCACGGACGTCTCGTCGTCGTTCACGCCTTCAGGGTGTCCTTCCGGTAGAGCCAGGCCGCCCCGCCCGCGAAGATCAGGAAGTAGACGCAGAGGATGGCGACGTCCTTGGCGTGCGGCGATCCGCCCATCGCGATCGCCTGGCCGAGAGAAGCGTACGCGTGCGTCGGGAGCCATTCGGAGATGTTCTGGAGCCACTGCGGGAAGGTGGCGCTCGGCATCCACAGGCCGCCGAGGATGGAGAGACCGAAGTAGATGATCATCGTGATCGGGCGGACCGCGTCACCGCTGGCGATGTAGCCGATGGCGACCCCGAGCGCGGCGAACACCAGTGAACCGGCCCAGATGACCCCGGCCAGCGCGAACCACTGCCAGGTCTCCACCCGGACGTGCTTGACGGCGGCGGCGACCAGGAAGACGACGACGATGCAGGGCAGGGTGACCATCGCCGCGCCGGCGATCTTCGCCAGGACGTAGCCCCGGCCGGGCAGTGCGGTGAGCCGGAGCTGGCGGACCCAGCCCTTCTCGCGTTCCTTCGCGATGCGTTCACTGTTGCCCATGAGGACGGCGGTCAGCGCGCCGAAGGAGGCCATCGAGACCATGAAGAACGCCTGGAAGGTGAGATCGGTGTGCGGGATCCTGTCGCTGGTGTTCTGGGTGCCGGAGATCAGCAGATAGATCACCGAGGGGTAGATGACCGAGAAGAACATGAACTTCTTGTTCCGCAGAGTGCGGGTCACTTCGAGCCTGATGAGAGCCCACGAAAGGTGATTCAGCATGCGGTCCTGGCCTCCTCGGCCTCGGTGATGGCTACGAAGGCCTGCTCCAGGCCGAGTCCCGCGACTTCGAGTTCGCGCGGGTAGAGGCCGAGCCCGTAGACCGCGTGGACGGTCGCGTCGGCATCGTGCGACTGGATACGGACCCGGTTGCCGGTGATGTCGAACGTGGCGAGGAACGGCAGCCCGCGCAGGGCCGCCTCGTCGACCGGACCGTCCAGCTCGAAGGAGATCCGGCGGGCCCCGGCCTTCGCCTTGATCTCGGCGGCGGTGCCGTCGGCCAGCAGCCGGCCCTTGTGGAGGACGAGGACACGGTCGGCGATCGCGTCGGCCTCTTCGAGGTAGTGGGTGGCGAACAGGACGGTGCGGCCCTGCTCGGCCTGCTCGCGCATCGTGGCCCAGAAGGCCTGGCGCGCGGTGACGTCCATGCCGGTGGTCGGCTCGTCGAGGACGATCAGGTCGTTGGCCCCGGCGGTGGCGAGCGCGAACCGTACGCGCTGCTCCTGGCCGCCGGAGAGCTTGTTGACCATACGGTCGGCGATCTGCGCGATGCCGGCGCGGGACAGCACCTCGCCCACCGGGTAGGGCTTGGGGTGCAGATCGCAGGCGAGGCGGACCAGTTCCTCGACCTTGACGTCCTCCATCAGGCCGCCGGTCTGCAGCATCGCGCCGACACGGCCCGCGGCGATGGCGTTCTGCGGGGTGGTGCCGAAGACCCGGACCGAGCCGGAGTCGGCGGTGCGCAGTCCGAGCAGCAGATCCAGCGTGGAGGACTTCCCGGCGCCGTTGGGGCCGAGGAGCGCCACGGTCTCACCGGGATGGAGGTCGAGGGTGAGCCCGTCGACGGCACGAACGGCTCCGTACGCCTTGCTGACCCGGTCGAAGCGGACCGCGGCGGTCTTCGCCCCGATGGCCTCGGTTGCTGTCGTTGTCATGCGTCCAGCGTGGCGGATCGAGGGGTACGCCCGGCAGGGTCGCGGATCGTGGAATCGGGATGACAGATGTCATGCCGAGCACATGACTCCACGGCCGGGCCCGCGCATGAACCCGGCCCCGTCATCGGAACGCCGCCCTGCACGCACGGGGCCCCGCCCCTGCCCGTACACGCACACGGCCCCGCCCCCGGCCGGAGATCCGGGCGGGGGCGGGGCGGGTGGGGTGCCGTTCGCCGCTGTGGGGCGGTTATCCGTTGCCGTTCAGGTTGATCGTGGCCGTCCGCTCGGCGGTGGTCTTGCCGAGCAGCGCGGTCTGCATGGCATGCGCCACATCGTCCGCACTGAGCTGGTGCTGCTTGCCGTCGCCCTTGGTGATCATGACACCGTTGAAGACGCCGTCGCACAGGGTGTCGATGGCCTTCTTGTCGTAGTGCTCGACCAGCCGGCCCTGGACCGGCACCATGGTGAGGATCTGCGGCAGCGACTTGGCCGGGCCGAACTGGATCTGCTTGGGACCGGCCTTGATCGTGATCAGACCGGACATCGCGGGCTTCGCGAACTCCCTCATCGCCCGGTCCAGTTCCGCCTGGTTGATCGTGGGTTCACGGGTGGTGACGGGCAGTTTGACGGTGGCCGCCTTGCCGGTCTGCACCTGGGCCCGGTAAGCGTCGCGCACCGAGATCATCGAGCGGTTGACATCCAGCGCCTTGCCCGACTTGCCGGGTACGGCGACGGCCTTGCCCGGCTCGAACGTGATCGTGCCGTCGTTGGCCGAGCCGGAGACGCCCGCCAGATCCGCCAGCGCGACACCGAGCTTCTCCTCGTCGACCGGGATCACCGGGTCGACGACGCGCTTGCCGCCGAAGAGGGACCCGATGACGGAGACCGGGTTGTAGTCGCTGCCCGCGGCGGACCGCACGGTCTCCTGGCTGTCCAGGCTGAGCCCGGCCTTGTCCGGTGCGAGCTCGGTGTTCTTGCCGTCCACCGACAGCTGGAGGGGCGCCACGGCGCGCTTGCCGAGAGCGGCGTCCAGCTTCGCGACGCCGTCGTCCTTCGTGCCGCCGCCGATGTCGACGCCGAGGACGGTGGTGCCCTTGGGGACGTCGGAGTGGTTCATCAGCAGCCCGGCACCGTACGCGACACCGAGCAGGCCGACGATGCCGGCGCACAGGAGGACCAGCTTGGAGCGGCCCTTCTTCTTCGCGGGCGCGGGCGCCGGGGCGGGGCGCGCCGCGGCGGGGGCCGGCGACGGGACGGCCGGACCGCCGGGGCCCGCCGGTCCGGTGCCCATCGCGTCGTCCGCGATACGGGGCGTCAGATCGGGGCGTCCGCCGCCGGGGCCGCCCGCGCTCGCGAACGGGGACGGGGAGCGGTGCTCCGGCGGAACGACGGGGATGCCGCTGGTGAGCGTGTCACCGGAGACGTTGCCGCCGGGCCCGGCGGCGGCCGGGCCCGCGAACTGGGGCGTCAGCACCGCCGTGTCGTCGGACATCCGCGGGGGCGTGCCACCGGGGCCGCCGGAGCCCGGCCCGCCCGGCTGGCCGGAGCCCGGTGCGCCCGGTGCGCCGAGGTTCGGGGTCAGGGACGAAGTGCCGGTGACCGGGCCCGTGGTGGGTCCCGAGGGGCCCGGCGTACGCACTCCGAGGTTCGGCGTGGGGCGCGAGCCGCCCGCGCCGAACTCGTCGAGGGCGCTGCCGCCGGGGCCGGGCGCGTCCTGGTCGCCCGTGCGCTGCGGACCGTCCGAGAAGTACGGCAGGTCGGGGCGGGGCGGGGCGGGCGCGGCGCCCTTGGGGCCGTCGGCGCCGCCCGGCGCGCCGCCGGTGCCGAGGACCGAGGTGTTCATGGGGGCCTTGCGCGGGGCGAACCAGTCGCTGCCGCTCTTCTCCCTGGCCGGCTTCTCGGCGGTCGGTTCCGCGGTCGCCGGACCGGCCGACGCGTCGGCGCCCGGCGCGGCGTCGGAGGCGTCCGGCGTGCCGTTCGGCGCGGGCGGGCCGGGGCGCGGGATGGTGCCCGTGCGCTCGGCGTCGGCGGTGTCGGCGTCGCTCATGGGCGTACGCATGACCACGGGCGGGATGGGACGCGAGCCCGGGATGTTGATCCGGATGCGCGTCGTCAGCGTCGTCTCGGTCCTCGGCTCTTCGGACTGAGGCGGGTCCGCAGGCTCCAGGGCCCCCTCCGGGGCGTCCTGCGAGGGGTGCAGCGACGGATACTGGCGGGATCCGTACGGCGGCGTCCCCGAGGGGTACGCGGCTCCTCCGCGCCCCTGGGGCCCGGAGGACGAACTGTCAGTTTCACGACTCAAAGCAGGTTCTCCCGGTTGGCTCCGCCGCCCGTACTTCCCCCATGCCGCAGGCCAGGGGACGGCTCGGCGCGCGAACCACCATACTGGCCGCGGCCGACAGACACCCCGCGACCGGGGGAAACGACCGCATGACCGACGAACGGACAAGGGGCATTACGGGATCGGACGTGGCACATTACTTGCCAGGCCGGCCGCTGTCGGTGCCCGGACGGGGCGACCGCGACATGGTGGCACAGATCACAGCGACGGCCATCCCGCCCAGCATGAAGAGGGTGAGACCCAGTTCATTGCCGAAGACATAGTCGCCTTCCGGCCGTCCGCCGAGCAGCAGAACGACCGAAATCAGCCAGCCCGCCGCAGGGGTCAGAGCACCGAGCTGGGTGTCGAAGACGCGGCGCCCGCCGTAGAACAGCCCGGCGCAGGCGAGCAGCGCCAGCAGCAGTCCGGCGGGGAACCAGGCTGCTTGGACGAGCGCTCCGGCGATCCCGACGAGCGCGCCGAGGACGGCCAGGCCCACGTAGGCGGCGATCCGCCCGGGGTTGAGGGGGGCGGCCAGGCCGGTCGCCGGAACGCCCCCGGAGGGCGCGCCGGAGCGCGGTGCGCGCTGCTTGCCGTCGCTCATCGCTCCGCTCCCGCCACGCCGGCGAACAGGTCGTCCTCGCGCGCCCCTCGCGGGGCTCCGGAGGTGCCGCGCACCAACTCGTAGTACTCGGTGGTGAGGACGGGCTGGCCGAGGTCGTTGGAGAGGGCGAAGAAGGGGCCGTCCACGGCGATCTGGGTGACATGGGCCCGCATCGCCGCGCTCTTGGCCTCGACATGGGCCGAGCCGTCGATCCGAGCGGTGATCCTCGCGTCGTCGACCACACCCGGCACGTCGTCGATGGCGGCGATCCCCGGGAAGGCGTCCGGCGCCGTGTCCCGCAGACGCGTGAAGCCCTCTTCGACGACCGAGCGCGGCACCCGGTTCCAGTAGATCTTGGCGACGGTGTGCGGGGCGTCCGGTCCGGGGCGGTACGCGGGATCGGCGGCGAGCTCGGCGGCGCGCATCGCGACGCGGTGGGCCTGGATGTGGTCGGGGTGTCCGTAGCCGCCATCGGGGTCGTAGGTGACGAGGACCTGCGGGCGCACCGAGCGGATCACCTCCACGAGGTACCCGGCGGCGTCGTCCACGTCCGCGTTCCAGAAGGCGCCGGGGCGATGGTTCTGCTCGGCGCCCATCATCCCGGAGTCGCGGAAGCGGCCGGGGCCGCCGAGGAGCCGGTGGTCGGTGACCCCGAGCTCCTTCATCGCCGCGGCGAGTTCACCTCGGCGGTGGGGGCCCAGGGTGTCGTCCCGGTCCGCCGCGAGATGGGCGAGTCCGGGCGGGATGACCTCACCCTCCTCGCCGAGCGTGCAGGTGACCAGGGTGACCTGGGCACCCTCGGCCGCGTACCTGGCCATGGTGGCGCCGTTGTTGATCGACTCGTCGTCGGGGTGCGCGTGCACCAGAAGCAGACGCCGGGCTGGATGGTCCGTCATGGGGACCACCCTACGAGCCGAACGCCCCGGGGCCGTGCCGGGCGTCGCGCCCCTGGCCCCGTTCCGCCGGCCGGACCCCGGCCGACCGCCCCCGCGCACCGGCCGCCGACGAGTCGGGGCTCAGAACTTGAGGCTTCCGATCATGCCCGCCACATTCGTGGTCAGGTTCGAGATGCTGGGGGCAATGGACGAGCTGGCGAGATAGAAACCGAGCAGTGCGCAGACCACCGCATGTCCGCCCTTCAGTCCGGATTTCCGGATCAGCAGGAAGACGACGATCGCCAGCAGCACCACCGCCGAAATCGAGAGTGCCACGGCGGTTCACCTCCATCAGTACGGTCGGGACGGGCAGCACACATGGAGCCAGCAGGTTCATACCCACCGAGCGCTACGGATCATAACTATCCGTCGGACCGCATTGATCGGGGCACAGCAGCACGAGGGGCGCACGACCGGGCGGTCGGGCACTAGGTTCGGGCCCATGACTTCGCAGAAGATCTCATTTCCGCGTCAGCACGCCAGGACGATGCGATTCACCCTCGGCGCCCCCCGCGCGTTCACCGTGTCACCCGACGGAGAGCGGGTGATCTTCCTGCGGTCGGGATCCGGCACGGACCGGACGGGCCGGCTGTGGGTGCTGGACCTGCCGGAGGGCGGTACGCCCGAGGAACGCGTCGTCGCCGACCCCGAGACGCTGCTGGGCGGTTCGGCGGAGCGGTTGTCGGCCCAGGAGCGGGCCCGGCGCGAGCGCAGCCGTGAGGGCTCCTCGGGGATCGTGGGCTACGCGGTCGACGCGGCGGCCGAGTTGGCCGCGTTCGCGCTCTCGGGGAAGGTGTACGTCGCGGAGTTGCGGGCGGGTACGGCGCGGGCGCTGCCGGTGCCCGGCCCGGTGATCGACCCGCGGCCGTCGCCGGACGGGCGCCTCGTCGCGTACGTCGCCAAGGGCGCGCTGCGCGTCGTGGGCGCCGGGGGCGACGGGGATCTGGCGCTCGCCGAGCCGGAGGGGCCGAACGTCTCGTACGGCCTCGCGGAGTTCATCGCGGCCGAGGAGATGCAGCGCTCGCGGGGCTTCTGGTGGTCGCCGGAGTCGGACCGGCTGCTGGTCGCCCGGGTGGACGACAGCCCCGTACAGCGGTGGTGGATCGCGGATCCCGCGCACCCGGACCGCAAGCCGGCCGAGGTCGCCTACCCGGCCGCGGGAACACCCAACGCCGAGGTGCGGCTCTTCGTGGTGAGCCTGGACGGCACCCGTACCGAAGTGGTCTGGGACCGGACGCGCCACCCGTATCTGGCGCAGGTGCACTGGTCGTCGGCCGGGGCTCCGCTACTCCTCGTGCAGGCCCGTGACCAGCAGAGTCAGCACTTCCTCGCGGTGGACCCGGAGACCGGTACGACCCGGACGGTGCATGTCGACGAGGACCCGGTCTGGCTGGAAATCTTCCCCGGTGTGCCCGCCTGGGCGCCGGACGGGCGGCTCGTGCGGATCGCGGACGAGGGCGGGGCGCGGGTGCTCGCGGTCGGCGACCGGCTGCTGACCGGGGCGCAGCTGCAGCTCCAGGCGGTCCTGGACATCGGTGATTCGGATGTCCTGGTGTCGGCGTCGGCGGGCGAGGAGGCCGTGGAGCCGGAGATCGGCGAGAGCCATGTGTACCGGGTCAACGAGCTGGGTGTCGAACGGGTCTCCGAAGGGGCCGGAGTGCATTCGGCCGTCCGCGCGGGCGGGGTGACGGTGCTGGTCTCCCACTCCCTGGAGCAGCCGGGGGCCCGTGCCGAGGTCCTCCGGGACGGCAAGCGGATCGCCACCGTGGCGAGCTTCGCCGAGGAGCCGGTCCTGTCGGCGCGGGTACGTCTCACCGAGGGGGGCGCACGGCGAATTCCGTGCGCCGTGCTGCTCCCCGATGGGTACAAAGAGTCGGACGGTCCCCTTCCGGTACTGCTGGACCCGTACGGCGGGCCGCACGGCCGACGGGTGGTCGCCGCCCACAATCCGCATCTGACCTCGCAGTGGTTCGCCGACCAGGGTTTCGCGGTGATCGTCGCGGACGGCCGGGGCGCACTGGGGCGTTCGCCGGCCTGGGAGAAGGCCGTCAAGAACAATCTCGTCCTCACCGTGGACGACCAGATCGAGGCGCTGCACGCTCTGGCCGAGCGGTTCCCGCTGGACCTCGGCAAGGTGGCGATCCGCGGCTGGTCGTTCGGCGGATATCTGGCGGCGCTGGCCGTGCTGCGCCGGCCGGATGTCTTCCACGCGGCGGTGGTGGGCGCGCCGGTGACCGACCAGCGGCTGTACGACACCCACTACACCGAGCGCTATCTCGGCGATCCGGCGAAGCAGCCGGAGGTGTACGCGCACAACTCGGTGCTGACGGACGAGGGGCTCTCCGAGGCCGCGGACGAGGCGCGGCCGATGATGATCATCCATGGGCTGGCCGACGACAACGTGGTGGTCGCGCACTCGCTCAGGCTGTCGTCGGCGCTGCTCTCGGCGGGGCGGCCGCACGAGGTGCTGCCGCTCAGCGGGGTGACGCACATGACGCCGCAGGAGCAGGTGGCGGAGAATCTGCTGCTGCTCCAGGTGGACTTCCTGAAGCGGTCGCTGGGGCTGCGGGGGTGACCTGAGCAAGGCGGCGCCGGCCGCGCCCGTCACCAGCCCGGCGGGGGCTGGGACGGGGGCGGCGGACCGAAGACGCCGGGCCGCGGGTAGCCGTACCCCTGTCCGTAGCCCTGGTGGGGCGGGGCAGAGGCGTCCGCGCGGCCCCGCCGGGCCAGCACGATCAGTACCACCGCCGCCGCGATCGTGTCGAAGACCCAGCTCAGCAACGTGAGTTGGTCCTCGGTCCGCAGATCGGCGAAGTGGTCCAGCATCTTGTCATGCGCGGCGCGGACCACTCCCAGCACTCCGGCGGACAGCAGCACACCGGCCGCGATCAGGCCGAACGGCCGTGCGTGCACGGCGTGGAAGAGCGCGCTCGTCCCCGCGAACAGACAGAGCAGCGCGAGGACGGCATTGTTCCAGCCGGGCGGTGCGTCGATCAGCCCCTGGAGGAGCTGGTCCCCGCCCACGTACCAGTCGGGGTAGACGAAGGGGAACCGCACCGCCTGGCGGATCTCCCCGGCGATCACCACCGCTCCCGAGGCGCCCAGCAGCAGAAAGGCGGTCACACTCGCGCCCTGGCCCGGCCGGGTCGGGGTGCGCTCGGAGAAGTCGCGCGGCGGTCTGCGGCCGGCGCCCGCGGTGATGAGCAGCGCGATGGCCACCGCGAGGGCCGCGAAGGCGCAGATCAGGGCGCGGGTGCGGAGATCGTCGGAGAACCGGCCGTTCATCCGGGACGTACCGATGATCCAGAGCCCCGGCAGCCGTACGGCGAGAGTGACCACTCCGGTGGCGACCAGCGCGGTAGCGGCCACCACGGACCGCAGGGCCGCGAACGCGGCGACGACATAGACCAGGAGCAGCACCACGTCGTCGGCCGAGGTCGCGGGCACGGCGGGCAGTCGCGCTTCGCGGTAGCCCGCCCAGTACCGCCACAACTGGCCCGGATCGTCGACCGCCCTGACATCCCGTACGAGCCAGCCCGCGACCATCACCGCGAGCAGGGCGCAGAGAACGGCGCCGGTGACCCTTGCCCCCCGTGTGAGTATCACCCCAGCGATACTCCACCGCCCCCGGCCGCCGGACAAGGGCCGGGCCGCGACAATGCGCGAACGGGCAGCCGGACGGGTGGACTTGAGGACCCTCCGGCCGGTTCACGGCACCCGCACGGCCGTACGCGGACCATGGTGGCGCGTTCGTACACCGGACGTGAGACGGCCGGGTTGTCCCGGCGTCAACGGCCTCCCCCACGATGGGGAGCGGCCTCCCTGTCGCGGGGGAGGCCGTAACGTGCGGGCCGTCAGACGGCCCGGCTGCTACCGGAGGGCGGCGGCCCGTCCTCCTCGTCCTCGGCGTCCCGCGTGCCCGCCCCGCTCGTCCCGTCCTCGCGCGTCTGCGGTGGCGCCCCGGCCTGCTCCACCATCGTCTCCCCCGGCGTCTCCAGCAGCCCCTCCGGCGGCACCACCTGCTTCTCCTCCGCGAAGTGGCACGCCGAGTCGTGTCCGGCGGGTGTGTCCGTCAGCCGGAAGACCGCCGGAACCGCCAGCAGCGGCACCTCCAGTTCGCACCGCTCCCGCGCCTTCCAGCAGCGGGTGCGGAAGCGGCAGCCGGAGGGCGGGTTGGCGGGTGAGGGGACGTCGCCGTGCAGGATGATCCGCTCCCGGTGCTCGCGGGCCGTCGGGTCCGGCACCGGGACGGCGGACAGCAGCGCCTGGGTGTACGGGTGCGTGGGGTGGTCGTAGATCTGCTCGTCGGTGCCGATCTCGACGATCCGGCCGAGGTACATCACGCCGACCCGGTCGGAGATGTGCCGGACGATCGACAGGTCGTGCGCGATGAAGACGTAGCTCAGCCCGAACTCCGTCTGGAGGCGGTCCAGCAGATTGACGACCTGCGCCTGCACGGAGACGTCGAGGGCGGAGACGGGTTCGTCGGCGACGATGATCTCGGGGTTCAGGGCGAGGCCGCGGGCGATGCCGATGCGCTGGCGCTGGCCGCCGGAGAACTGGTGCGGATAGCGGTTGATGTACTCCGGGTTGAGCCCGACGACGTCCAGCAGGTCCTGCACCTTGCGGCGCCGGTCGCCCTTCGGGGCCACCTCGGGGTGGATCTCGTACGGCTCACCGATGATGTCGCCGACCGTCATCCGGGGGTTGAGGGAGGTGTACGGGTCCTGGAACACCATCTGGATGTTGCGGCGCACGGCCTTCAGGGCCCGTCCCGACAGCTTGGTGATGTCGTCGCCCTTGTACCTGATCGCGCCGGCCGTCGGCCGTTCCAGATGCACCAGCATCTTGGCCACGGTCGACTTGCCGCAGCCCGACTCCCCGACGATGCCGAGCGTCTCGCCCGCCGCCAGGTCGAAGGAGACCCCGTCGACCGCCTTGACGGCGCCGATCTGCTTCTTGATCAGGATGCCCTGGGTCAGCGGGTAGTACTTGACCAGGTCGCGGACCTCCAGGATCGGCTCGCGTCCGGCCGCCGGAAACCCGGCCCGCTCCTCGGCGAGCAGGGCGCGGGCCGTCCCGCCCCCTTCGCGCGCTTCCTCCTGCCCCGAGTGGTCAGCGTGCATCGAGCGTCTCCTTCCAGAAGTAGCAGGCGCTCTCACGGTGCTCGTCCACCTCGAACAGCGGCGGGACCTCGCCTCGGCAGATCTCCTGGGCCATCGGGCAGCGCGGGTTGAAGGCACAGCCCGGCGGAATGTGCAGCAGGTTGGGCGGCAGGCCCTTGATCGCGTAAAGCTCCTGGCCCTTCTGGTCCAGGCGCGGGATCGACTGGAGCAGGCCCTTGGTGTACGGGTGGGCGGGGGCCCGGTAGATGTCACGGACGGGGGCGGCCTCGACGATCCGGCCCGCGTACATCACGGCGATCTTGTCGGCGACGTCCGCGACCACGCCCAGGTCGTGGGTGATCAGGATCAGGCCCATGTTCAGCTCGCGCTGGAGCTCGGCCAGCAGGTCCATCACCTGGGCCTGGACGGTCACGTCGAGGGCGGTGGTGGGCTCGTCCGCGATGATCAGCGACGGTTCCAGCGCCAGGGCCATGGCGATCATGATGCGCTGGCGCATTCCGCCGGAGAACTGGTGCGGATAGTTGCCCACGCGCTCCTTCGCGGCCGGGATGCGGACCCGGTCCATCAGTTCGACGGCCTTCAGCCTGGCGTCCTTGCGGGACATCCCGCGGTGGACGACGAACATCTCGCCGAGCTGCTCCCCCACGCTGAGCACGGGGTTGAGGGAGGAGAGCGCGTCCTGGAAGATCATGGCCATCTCCTGGCCGCGGATCCTGCGCCGCTCCTCCTTCCGCATCTTCAGCAGATCGCGGTCCTTGAAGAGGATCTCGCCGCCGCCGATCTTCCCGGGCGGCATGTCGAGAATGCCCATGATCGCCTGTGCGGTGACCGACTTGCCGGAGCCCGACTCGCCGAGGACGGCCAGTGTCTCGCCCTCGGCCACCGAGTAGTCGACCCCGTTGACGGCCTTGGCCACCCCGTCGCGGGTGTGGAACTCCACGTGCAGATCGCGCACTTCGAGCAACATGGCAGTGGGCTCCTCAGCGCAGCTTGGGGTCGAGGGCGTCGCGCACCGCGTCGCCGAGCATGATGAACGCGAGCACGGTGACCGCCAGCGCGCCGGCGGGCCAGAGCAGCATGTGCGGGGCGTTGCGGATGTACTGGGACGCGGCGGAGATGTCGATGCCCCAGGAGACGGCCGGCGGTTTCAGGCCGACACCGAGGAACGAGAGGGTCGCCTCCAGCGAGATGTACGTACCGAGTGCGATGGTCGCGACGACGATCACCGGCGCGACGGCGTTCGGGGTGATGTGGCGCAGCAGCATCCGCGTGTTGGAGGCGCCGAGCGCCCGTGCCGCCTGCACGTAGTCGTTCTGTTTGGCGGTGATCACGGAGCCCCGGCCGATGCGGGCGATCTGCGGCCAGCCCAGCAGCACGATGAAGCCGATGACCGGCCAGACGGTGGCGCTGGTGACCACCGAGAGGAAGACCAGGCCGCCGAGGACCACCGGGATGCCGAAGAAGATGTCCGTGAGGCGGGAGAGGACCGAGTCCCACCAGCCGCCGAAGAATCCCGCCAGGCCGCCGAGGAGGCCGCCGAGCAGGGTGACACCCAGGGTGGCGCAGACGCCGACGGTCACCGAGTTCCTGGCCCCGTAGACGGTACGGGTGTAGACGTCGCAGCCCTGCCCGTCGAAGCCGAAGGGATGACCGGGCTGGGAGCCCTGCTGGGCCTTGGCCAGGTTGCAGTTGAGCGGGTCCTGGTCGGCGATCAGCGACGGCCAGATCGAGATGATCACCAGGAAGAGGATGATCAGCGCGGAGATGATGAAGACCGGGTTGCGGCGCAGGTCCCGCCAGGCGTCGGACCAGAGGCTGCGCGGTTTCTCGGCGGGGCCGGTGCCTTCCGGCCCGCCCGGTGTCTTTTCGAGGGTCGTGCCCTCCTCCAGGGCGAGGTCCATCACGCCTCCCGCTCCGGCTGGTGAGATCGCCTCGTCCGGTGTCTGCTCAGGCATAGCGGATCCTCGGGTCGAGTACGGCGTACAGCAGGTCGACGATGAGGTTCGCCGCCAGGAAGACGAGGACCAGAATCGTGACGAAGCCGACGACGGTCTGCGAGTTCTGGCGCAGGATGCCCTGGTAGAGCTGGTAGCCGACGCCGTGGATGTTGAAGATCCGCTCCGTGACGATCGCCCCGCCCATCAGGGCGCCCACGTCCGTACCGATGAAGGTGACGACCGGGATCAGCGAGTTGCGCAGCAGATGCCGGATCACGACGCGGCGCCCGGGCAGTCCCTTGGCGACGGCGGTGCGGACGTAGTCGGCGCGGGCGTTCTCGGCGATCGAGGTCCGGGTGAGCCGGGTGACGTACGCCAGGGAGACCGAGGCGAGGACGAGTCCCGGGATGAGGAGCTCGTTGAAGGGCGCCTCCGGGGAGACGGACGGCTTGATGACGCCCCACTCCACCCCGAGCAGGAGCTGGAGCAGCAGACCGGTGACGAAGGTCGGGATGGAGATGACGACCAGGGTCAGGATGAGCACGGTGGTGTCGACGGGGCGGCCACGGCGCAGGCCGGTGACGACGCCGAGGCTGATGCCGATGACGATCTCGAAGACGATCGCGACGACGGTGAGCCGGATGGTGACGGGGAAGGCGCTGCCCATCAGCTCGGTGACCTTCTGCCCGTTGAACGCGGTGCCGAAGTCGCCGGTGAAGACATTGCCCATGTAGGTCGCGTATTGCTGCCAGACAGGCTTGTCGAGGCCGAATTCCGAGCGGAGTTGGGCGGCGGTCGCCGGGTCGCACTGGCGTTCGCCGCAGAGGCCCGCGATGGGATCGCCCATCACGTTCACCATGAGGAAGATCAGCAGTGTGGCGCCGAAGAAGACCGGGATCATCTGCAGCAGCCGCCGGATCACATAACGTCCCATGAAGGGCTCCGGGGGTCGCGGGGGTCGGAGGCTCGGGGCTGGGGAGTGACACGCCGAGGGGACGGCGAGGCCGGGCGGCCGGCGCGTTCCTCGGGCCGGCCGCCCGGCCTCGACGGATCACTTGACCTTGATCTGCTCGTACACCGGGACGCTGAACTGGTTCAGCGACACATTGGTGACCCGGTCCGAGTAACCGGCGCTGCCGTTCTGGTACCAGAGCGGGATGACGGGCATCTGGGCCGCCAGGACCCTCTCCGCGTCCTGGAAGGTCGAGACGGCCTTGGCCTTGTCGGACTCGGCGTTGGCCTTGTTGACGAGACCGTCGAACTGCTTGTTGCTCCACTTGCCGTCGTTGGACGAGGCGTCGGTGTAGTACACCGGCTGCAGGAAGTTCTGGATCAGCGGGTAGTCCATCTGCCAGCCGGCCCGCCAGGCGCCGGTCAGCTTCTGCTGGGAGACCTGGCTGCGGAAGTCGGCGAAGGTACCGACGGGGCCGCCGACGCACGCCTTGTTGTTGCCCAGCACCTTGTTGATGCTGTTGCAGACGGCGTCGACCCACTCCTTGTGCGAGCCGGTGTCCGCGTTGTACGAGATCTTGAGCTGGCCGCCGGGGATGCCGCCGCCCTCCTGGATCAGCTTCTTGGCGTTCGCCGCGTTGTACTCGCAGGGCGCGCCGCACAGCCCCTTCTTGAAGCCGCCGCCCGTGCCGAGGACCGGGGAGGTCCAGTCGGAGGCGGGGGTGCGGGTCTTCTGGAAGATCTGGCTGGTGATCTGGTCACGGTTGATGGCCATCGACAGGCCCTGGCGGACCTTGATGCCACCGGGGGTGTCCCACCTCTTGTCGTAGAAGGGGAAGGCGAGGGTCTGGATGATGCCGGCCGGGGTGTTGATGTACCGGTCGCCGAGGTCCGCCTTGACGTTCTTCAGCTGCGAGGCGGGCACATCGTCGACGAGGTCGAGGTTGCCGGCGGTCAGGTCGGTGTAGGCGGTGTTGTTGTCGGTGTAGACCTTGAGGTCGATGCCACCGTTCTGCGCCTTGTCGGTCCCGGGGTACTTGTCCCACTTGCGCAGGTTCATCGACGAGCCCTTGGTGTACGTGTCGATGGTGTACGGGCCGTTGCCGATCGGCTTGGACAACCAGGCGGAGTGGTCGGTGAAGAATGCCTTGGGCAGCGGGGCGAAGGCCGGGTAGCCGAGGGTGTCGGGCCAGAGGGAGAACTTCTGCGACAGCTTGACCGTGAAGGTCTTGTCGTCGACGAGCTTGAGGCCGGAGAGCGTGTTCGCCCTGGAACTGCCGGAGTCCGGGTGGACCTTGTCGTATCCGTCGATGTACCCGAAGAAGTAGGCGTTCTTCTGATTGTTCTTCAGCAGGGCCCCGTAGTTCCAGGCGTCCACGAAGGACTTCGCGGTGATCTTCTCTCCGTTGCTGAAGGTCCAGCCGTCCTTCACGGTGATCGTGAAGTTCTGGTTGTCCTTGGACTCGATCTTCTCGGCGAGCATGTTGGTGGCCGCGCCGGTCTTCGGGTCGTACCTCTTGAGTCCCCGGAAGATCAGGTCGAGGACCTTGCCGCCCTGCACCTCATTGGTGTTCGCGGGTTCGAGCGGGTTCTGCGGGTCACCCCAGGAGGAGCTCACGATTCCGTTGGCCCCACCGCCGCCACCGCCGCCCCCTCCGCCACAGGCCGTCGCCGTCAGGGCGACGGCGACCGCGCATGCGGCCCACTTGGCCTGTGTGGCTCCGCGCATGGAGTGCCTCCTCTTGGTGCTCCGTCTCACTTGGAGTCAAATATCACCTCATAACGCGTATTGCGCATATTTTCTCCACCCATTCGGGCGCGCGGAAAGCGGTCCGAGTGGCGCGCGGGGCTCGGACCCCGCACGGATCGACTCCTCCACCGCACAGCCGCACCCGGCCGAACGCCGCCCCGACGGACATCGGAGCGATAACGGCCCCGCATCGAATGCGCATCGACGACGTACCCACCTGACCGGATGTACGAATTTCGAGACATTGCCGCCCGAATATCGGACTCATTGCCGGACTTGACCCATTTGGCGGCGAACGCACCTTCGAAAAGATCAAACGGAGGCAAAGATACACCCATTCACGGGTAATGAATGGGTCAAATTTCCAAAGAGCGGACCAAGGGCGACAGACATTCATTGACCCTGCATGAATTGCGTTGAAAAAGTCCGGGTAGCCCGTAGGTGTGCCTGCGGAGTCCTTCGACCCTCCGGGCCAGGAGCACCATGACGATTCCAACCCCGCACGCAGCCACTCCCCTTGAGGTGGAGGACGCGAAGCCGCAGCAGACGCCGGACCCTTCGGCGCTCAAGGGCGGCGCCGGCCGTTCGCCGGGAAAGCTCGCCTGGCGGCGCTTCAAACGCGACCGCACCGGCGTGATTTCGGCCTACGTGGTCCTCTTCTTCTTCCTTCTGGCCATCTGCGCGCCGCTGATCGCCAAGGTCTACGGCAAGGATCCGTACACGACCTACGGCCAGAACCAGGAGGGCCTGCTCAACGACTTCGGCTTTCCGATCAAGCCCAACGGCGGTATCAGCGGGGACTTCTGGTTCGGCGTCGAACCCCAGCTCGGCCGCGACCTCTTCACCTTCCTGATCTACGGCATCCGCAACTCGCTGTTCATCGCCGGCGTGACGACCCTCCTGGTGACCGTCCTCGGGATCGTGATCGGCGTGACCGCCGGATACCTGGGCGGGAAGACCGACTACTTCATCGGCCGGGTCATCGACATCCTGCTGGCCTTCCCCTCGACGCTGTTCTTCATCGCGTTCTGGCCGGTCCTCATCTCGATCCTCGTCTCCCCGGAGGAGGCCACCCCGATCTGGCTCACCATCACCAGCCTCATCCTGGTGATGACGGCGTTCGGCTGGGCGTCCATCGCGCGACTGCTGCGCGGGGAGGTACTCGCCCTGCGCGAGCGGGAGTTCGTCGAGGCGGCGAAGGTGACCGGCGCCTCACCGGCGCGGATCATCTTCAAGGAACTGCTGCCCAATCTGTGGACGCCGATCCTCATCCAGGCGACCCTGGCTCTTCCCATGTTCGTCACCGCCGAGGCCGGACTCGCCTTCCTCGGCGTCGGGCTGACCGCGAAGACGCCCGACTGGGGCGTCATGCTGCAACGCGGCGCCGATGTCTATCAGGACGACATCACCTTCATGCTCTTCCCGGGGGTGACGATGGTGGTCTTCGTCCTCGCCTTCAACCTCCTCGGCGACTCGGTCCGCGACGCTCTCGACCCGAAGACCAAGCGCTGACAGTTCCGCGCCGGAACGGAGCGACGGGGCTCCGCCGGATCATTCGTCCCTCTTCATCGACCAGGGCAGGTTGCCATGTCTCTCTCCCGCAGAAACTTCGTCATCGCCACATCCGTCGCGGCGGGCGGCTCCCTCGTTCTCTCCGCGTGCAGCAGTGGTGACGCGGGCGGGGGCGGCGGCAAGAACACGCCGAACGCCGGCGCCACCGAGTACACCGGTTCGACCGTCAAGATCGGCACCAAGGAGGACTCGGCCGGCCCCGCCGCGGAGATTCCCGGCGCCAAGAAGGGCGGGACGATCTACGGCGTCTCCGAGGACGACTTCTCCCACCTCGACCCGCAGCGCATCTACTTCGCGTTCAACTCCACCGCCGCCCTGATGCTCCACCGCGGCCTCACCGGCTACAAGGTCGACTCGAAGGGCGCCCTGACCCTCGTCGGCGACCTCGCCACCGACGTCGGCACCGCGTCCGCCGACAACAAGACCTGGACCTTCACGCTGAAGGACGGGCTCAAGTGGCAGGACGGCAGCGAGCTGACCGTCGACGACGTCCGCCACGGCATCGAGCGCGCCTGGGCACCGTTCATCACCGAGGGCGCCGCGTACGTCCAGCAGGCGCTGACCGGCAAGGGTGACTGGCGCAAGGGGTACGAGGGCCCGTACGGCGGCAAGCACCTGGACTCGATCGTCACCGACAAGGCCCAGAAGACGATCACCTTCAAGCTGGCCGAGCCCCGCCCGGACTTCAACTTCACGCTGGCCATGAGCTCCTACTCGGCCACCCCGGTGAAGCTGGACACCAAGGAGAAGTACGACAAGCAGCCCGTCGCCTGCGGTCCGTACATCGTCAAGCACCGGGCCATCGACAAGTCGATGACGCTGATCCGCAACAAGCACTGGGACCCGGCGACCGACCCGATCCGCAACGCCTACCCGGACACCTTCGAGTTCGAGTTCGGCCCCACCTCGCTGGAGTCCGCCGACCGCTTCATCGCGGACCTGGGCAAGGACCAGCAGATGGTCTCCATCTACAAGTCCGTGCCGGCCGAGCGCATCCAGAAGGTGCTCACCGACCCGGAGCTGAAGAAGCGCACCTTCAACGGCCTGCTCACCGGCACGTACTACTACGCGATCAACTGCAAGCGCACCACGGACGTCGAGGTGCGCAAGGCGCTCAACACCGCCTGGCCTCTGGAGCAGATCCGCAAGATCTACGGCGGTCCGTCCGCGGGCGACTACGCGACCACCCTCCTCAGCCCCGACATCCTGGGCCGCAAGGAGTTCGACCTCTACGGCAAGCTGAAAGCGCCCCGGGGCGACGCCGAGGCGGCCAAGGCGATCCTCAAGAAGGCCGGCAAGCTCGGCCAGAAGGTCGTCTATGCCTACCCGCAGAGCCCGACGTACGACAAGACGGCCGTCGTCATCGAGAGCGCGCTGAAGCAGGCGGGCTTCACGCCGGTCATCAAGGCCGTGGACTCGACCTCGTACTACGACCAGATCCAGCAGGTCGACAACAACTTCGACGTCATGTGGTTCGGCTGGGCCCCGGACTGGCCCACCGCCTACACGATGATCCAGCCGCTCCTCGACAGCGCCTCCGTCGGCAACGGCCAGAACAACGTCTCCCAGGTGAAGGTCGACTGGATCGACGCCGCCATCAAGGAGAACGTCGTCATCAGCGACCAGAAGAAGGCCGGTGAGGCCTGGACCGCGCTGGACAAGCGGATCATGGACGAGGTCGTCCCGATCATCCCGGAGACCTTCCAGCGGCGCTTCTACCTCTTCGGTTCCAAGGTCGGCGGCGCCATGATGGACCCGCAGAACTCCGCGACGCTGCTCTACAAGACGTACGTCAAGGCCTGACGAACGGCCCCCGCGGGGCGTGGGCGGCTCTCCGACCGAGAGCCGGCCGCGCCCCTCCTCCCCCTCGGCATCCGTCAGGAAAACCCACTGCCATGCTGCGCTTCCTCCTCCGCCGCGTCGTCGGCGCCGCGGTCATCCTGCTGATCATCAGCGCCCTGGTCTTCGTCCTCTTCTACACCGCCCCGCGCGACCCCGCACGAGTGGCCTGCGGCAAGGTCTGCACCCCAGAGACACTCGCGCTGGTACGGCACAACCTGGGGATAGCCGACTCGGTACCCGTGCAGTACTGGCACTGGCTGCAAGGAATCTTCGTCGGTCGCGAGTACGAGTCGTACGGGAACTGCCCAGCCCCCTGCCTGGGCTACTCGTTCATCAACCGCGAGCCGGTCTTCGGCACCATCATCGACCGCTTCCCGACCACCCTCTCGCTCTCCGTCGGCAGCGCCTTCGTCTTCGTCATCTTCGGTGTCGGCACCGGCATGCTCGCCGCGGTCAAGCAGGGCAAGCTGCTCGACAAGGTCGCGTCCTCCGCTTCGCTCGTCGCCTCCTCGCTGCAGATCTACATCGTCGGCGTGGTCGCCATGTACTTCCTCACCGACCAGCTGCACCTGCTGAACCGGCCGAGCTACACACCGCTCACCGAGAGTCCCGGAGCCTGGTTCTCCGGACTTCTGCTGCCCTGGCTGGTCCTCTCGGTCATCTTCACGGCCAACTACACGCGTATGGCCCGGTCCCAGCTGGTGGAGTCGCTGAGCGAGGACTACGTGCGGACGGCGCGCGCCAAGGGCCTGTCCCGGCGGACCGTCTTCTTCAGATTCGCCTGGCGCGGGGCCATGGGCCCGATCGTCACCATCTTCGGCCTCGACCTCGGCGTCCTCCTCGGCGGCGCCATCATCACCGAGAAGACCTTCAGCCTCCAGGGCATCGGAGCGCTCTCGGTCAAGGCCGTGTCGACCAACGACCTGCCGACGCTCCTCGGCGTGCTGATGGTGGCCGCCACCGCGATCGTGGTCCTCAACATCGTCGTCGACGCCGTCTACGCCCTCATCGACCCACGCGTCCGCCTCGCCTAGGGAGAGATCCAGTGAGCACCCCCTTCCTCTCCGTACGCGATCTGCGCGTGCACTTCTCCACCGAAGACGGCATGGTCAAGGCCGTCGACGGGCTGTCCTTCGACGTCGAGCGCGGCAAGACCCTCGGCATCGTCGGCGAGTCGGGCTCCGGCAAGTCCGTCACCAATCTGACGATCCTCGGCCTGCACCACCCCGACCACACCGAGATCGAGGGTGAAATCCTGCTCGACGGGCAGGATCTGCTGGCCGCCTCGGAGCGGGAGCTGGAGCGGCTGCGCGGCAACAAGATGGCCATGATCTTCCAGGACTCGCTGGCCTCGCTCTCGCCGTACCACACCATCGGCAAGCAGATCGGTGAGACCTTCCGCAAGCACACCGGTGCCTCCAAGCGGGAGGCCAGGGCGCGGGCCGTCGAGATGCTCACCAAGGTGGGCATCCCGCAGCCCGACCTGCGAGTGGACGACTATCCGCACCAGTTCTCCGGCGGCATGCGCCAGCGCGCGATGATCGCCATGGCACTGGTCTGCAACCCGGCGCTGCTGATCGCGGACGAGCCGACGACCGCGCTGGACGTCACCGTGCAGGCCCAGATCATGGACCTGCTCAAGGACCTCCAGCAGGAGACCGGCACCTCGATCATCTTCATCACCCACGACCTCGGGGTCATCGCCGACATCGCCGACGACGTGCTGGTGATGTACGGCGGCCGGTGCGTGGAGCGCGGCACCAAGAAGGAGGTGCTGCGGGCGCCCCAGCACCCCTACACCTGGGGCCTGCTGGGATCCATGCCGAGCCTCGAAGGCCCGGTCGACGTTCCGCTGTCGCCGATCCCCGGCTCGCCCCCGAGCCTCCTCAACCCGCCGTCCGGCTGCCGCTTCCACCCGCGGTGCTCCTTCACCGAGCAGGTCGGCGGCAAGCGCTGTGCGACCGACCAGCCGCCGCTGGAGCTGGCGGCCGGGCGCGGGGCCGCCTGTCACCTCACCGCGGAGCAGCGCACCGAGTTCTTCGCCGACTTCGCCGGCACCCGGCCCAACTGACGTACAAGAGACGGGACTTCCCCACCATGAGCAGCACAGATCCCCTCCTGGACGTCTCCGGACTCACCAAGCACTTCCCGATCAAGGGCGGCTTCCCGATCCGGCGGACGGTGGGCGCGGTCCAGGCCGTCGACGGTCTCGACTTCACGGTCGCCGCGGGCGAGAGTCTGGGCCTGGTCGGCGAGTCCGGCTGCGGCAAGTCGACGACGGGGCGGCTGATCACCCGCCTCCTGGAGCCGACGGCCGGGCGGATCTCCTACCGCGGGCAGGACATCACCCACGCCTCGCGCAAGCAGCTGGCCCCGGTCCGCTCCGAGATCCAGATGATCTTCCAGGACCCGTACGCCTCGCTGAATCCGCGGCAGACCGTCGGCAAGATCATCACCGCGCCGATGGAGATCAACGGCATCGACCCGGCGGGCGGCCGGGAGGCGCGGGTGCGGGAGCTGCTGGAGATCGTCGGCCTCAACCCGGAGCACTACAACCGCTTTCCGCACGAGTTCTCCGGCGGGCAGCGCCAGCGCATCGGCGTGGCCCGCGCCCTCGCCCTGGAGCCCAAGCTGATCGTGGCCGACGAACCGGTCTCGGCGCTGGACGTCTCGATCCAGGCCCAGGTGGTGAACCTGCTGCAGAAGCTGCAGAAGGAACTCGGCATCGCGTTCCTGTTCATCGCCCACGACCTGGCCGTCGTACGCCACTTCTCGCAGCGCGTGGCGGTCATGTACCTCGGCAGGATCGTGGAGATCGCCGATCGCGAGGACCTGTACGGCAACCCGCGTCACCCATACACCAGGGCGCTGCTCTCCGCCGTGCCCGAGGCGACCGCCGACGAGGCACCGGCCCGTGAGCGCATCCGGCTCGTCGGCGATGTGCCGTCCCCGGTCAACCCGCCGTCGGGCTGCCGTTTCCGTACCCGCTGCTGGAAGGCGACGGACAAGTGCGCGAGCGAGACGCCGCCGCTGGTACGGGTGGAGGGCAGCCGGGAAGGACATCTGACGGCCTGCCACTACCCCGAGGACTCCCAGGCCCTGCCGACCGTCCCGAAAGCCCGTGAGGCCTCACAGGGGCCGAAGGCCGACAAGACCGCCGAAGACACCGGGGCCGGCGCCTGACACCCCCTGGCTCCGGCCCCGGGGGCGCCGTCGCCGACCCGGACCTGACCGGTCCGCGGACCGCGGGGCTCCCCCGGCCCGAGGAACCGAGCACGTGAGCCCACTGACCCGAGCCACCCGCGAGCCCGGTTCCCGGATATACGGGAAGGGCGCCCGGAACCGATCGGTTCCGGGCGCTCCCGCGTCCGGCCGAACGGCCGCCGGGCACGGTGGTACGCACGCCCGTCGGGCACGACGAAGGGCCCGGAACCTGCCGGGTTCCGGGCCCTCCATGTCACACGCTCCGTGCTACGAAGCCGCGCCGACGACGTCCTTCTCCTCGGCGAAGTGGCACGCCGATTCGTGCGCGGCCGGGGAGTCCACGGACTTGAAGCGCTCGGGGATCGCCAGCAGCGGCGTCTCCGTGGCGCACTTGTCCTGGGCCTTCCAGCACCGCGTACGGAAACGGCAGCCCGACGGCGGGTTCGCCGGCGACGGGACGTCGCCGGTGAGGATGATCCGCTCGCCGCGCTCGCGGGCCTCCGGGTCGGGGACCGGGACCGCCGACAGCAGCGCCTGGGTGTAGGGGTGCGTCGGGTGGTCGTAGATCTGCTCGTCCGTGCCGATCTCGGCCATCTTGCCGAGGTACATCACGCCGACCCGGTCGGAGATGTGCCGGACGATCGACAGGTCGTGCGCGATGAAGAGGTAGGAGAGGTTGAACTCGTCCTGGAGCTTCTCCATCAGGTTGATGACCTGCGCCTGCACCGACACGTCGAGCGCGGAGACCGGCTCGTCGCAGATGATGATCTCCGGGTTGAGCGCGAGGCCGCGGGCGATGCCGATGCGCTGGCGCTGGCCGCCGGAGAACTGGTGCGGATAGCGGTTGATGTACTCCGGGTTGAGCCCGACGACGTCCAGCAGGTCCTGCACCTTGCGGCGCCGGTCGCCCTTCGGGGCCACCTCGGGGTGGATCTCGAACGGCTCACCGATGATGTCGCCGACCGTCATCCGCGGGTTCAGCGAGGTGTACGGGTCCTGGAACACCATCTGAATGTTGCGGCGGACTGCCTTCAGCGCGCGCCCGGACAGCCGGGTGATGTCCTGGCCCTTGTAGAAGACCTCGCCGGACGTGGCCGTCTCCAGCGTCATCAGCAGCCGCGCGACCGTGGACTTGCCACAGCCCGACTCGCCGACGATGCCGAGCGTCTCGCCCTGGTAGAGGTCGAAGGAGACCCCGTCCACGGCCTTGACGGCACCGATCTGGCGCTTGAAGAGGATGCCCTGGCTCAGCGGGAAGTGCTTGACCAGATTGCGCACCTGGAGGATCGGCTCACCGCGTTCCACCGGGGCCTCGATCGCCGCGACCGCCGCCGTCTCGTCGGCGGCCTCGACCTCCACGACGTCGGTGACGTTCGGGGTGCTGTCCAACGATCCGTCCGTCTTGTCGAGCTCAGCCATGGATCGTCTCCTTCCAGAAGTGGCAGGCGCTGCCGCGGCCGGGCAGTTCGCTGCCGTCCTGCTCGGAGACCGGCGCCAGGGCCGGAATCTCCGTGCGGCAGATGTCCTCCGCCTTGGGGCACCTGGGGTTGAAGGCGCAGCCGGACGGAATCTTGAGCAGGTTGGGCGGCAGCCCCTTGATCGCGTAGAGCTCGTGGCCCTTCTGATCGAGGCGCGGGATCGAGTCGAGCAGACCCCGGGTGTACGGGTGTGCGGGCCGCTTGTAGAGCTCGTGCACCGGTGCCGTCTCGACGATCCGGCCCGCGTACATGACCGCGATCTTGTCCGCGACGTCGGCGACGACGCCGAGGTCGTGGGTGATCAGGATCAGACCCATGTTGAACTCGGTCTGCAGCTCCTTGAGCAGGTCCATGACCTGGGCCTGGACCGTCACGTCGAGCGCGGTGGTCGGCTCGTCCGCGATGATCAGGTCCGGCTCCAGGGCCAGCGCCATGGCGATCATGATGCGCTGGCGCATACCGCCGGAGAACTGGTGCGGATAGTCGTTGACCCGCTCCTTGGCGGCGGGGATCTTGACCCGCTCCATCAGCTCGATGGCCTTGAGCTTCGCCTGCTTCTTGGAGAGTCCCTGGTGGACACGGAACATCTCGCCGAGCTGGTAGCCGACCGAGAGCACGGGGTTGAGCGAGGAGAGCGCGTCCTGGAAGATCATCGCGATCTTCTGGCCACGGATCTTCCGCCGCTCCTCGTAGCCCATCGTGAGCATGTCCTGGCCGCGGTACAGGATCTGGCCCTGCGGGATCTTGCCGGGCGGCATGTCGAGAATGCCCATGATCGCCTGAGCGGTCACGGACTTGCCGGAGCCGGACTCGCCGAGCACGGCCAGGGTCTCGCCCGAGTCCACGCTGTAGTTCACACCGTTGACGGCCTTGGCCACGCCGTCACGGGTGTGGAACTCCACGTGCAGGTCGCGCACTTCGAGGAGCGGGGTGTCGTCCGACCCCCCGGCACGGGGCGCCGGGATGTCTGCTGTCTTGTCCATGATGGTCACGTCGTACGCCCTCCTCAGCGCAGCTTCGGGTCGAGGGCGTCGCGTACCGCGTCGCCAAGCATGATGAACGCGAAGACCGTGAGGCTGAGCATTCCTGCCGGGAACAGCAGCACATGCACGTTGTTACGGATCTCTTCGCTGCCCGACGCGATGTCGATGCCCCACGAGATGGTCGGGTCGGCGAGACCCAGGCCCAGGTAGGAGAGCGTCGCCTCGGCCGAGATGAAGCCACCGAGAGCGATGGTGGCGACCACGATGGTCGGCGCGAGGGCGTTGGGCAGAACATGGCGGAACAGCATCCGGCCGGTCCCCGCGCCGAGAGCGCGTGCCGCCGTCACATAGTCCGCCTGCTTCGCGGTGATCACCGATGCACGCATCACACGGCAGATCGAGGTCCAGCCCAGGAAGGCGAGGGCCGCGATCACGACGTACACCTTGCGCTCGGCGAAGGCGTTCAGGACGACCATCGTGCCGAGCAGGAAGGGCAGACCGAAGAAGATGTCCGTGATGCGGGAGATGATCGCGTCGAGCCAGCCGCCGAAGTAACCGGCGAGCAGACCCAGCAGACCGCCGACGACGGTGATCGTCACGGTGACGCCGACGCCGACGAGGATCGAGGCGCGGGTTCCGTAGATCACCCGGGCGTAGATCGAGCGGCCCTGAACGTCGTAGCCGAACCAGTCCGCCTGGAAGAAGTGCCCGAGGTCGGGCTTCGTCAGGTAGTGGTGAGTCAGATCGCCGGCCCGCGGGTCGGCGCTGGTGAACAGCCCGGGGAAGATCGCGATCACCAGCAGCAGGGTCAGCAGGCTCGCCGATATCCAGAACATCGGGCGGTGGCGCAGGTCGAACCACGCGTCACCCCACAGTCCGCGGGGCTTGCCGTTGGACTCCCCGACCGGAGTGCCCGGCGTCTCGCCGGCCGTCACGGCCGCGTCCACTTCGGCATCCTTGATGCTCTCGTCCTTGGTCACGTCAGGCATACCGGATCCTCGGGTCCAGGACCGCGTAGAGCAGGTCGACAAGCAGGTTGATCACGAGAATGACCAGTACGAATACGGTGACGACACCGACAATGGTGGAGCCTTCACGCTGCTGCAGCGCCCGGTAGAGCAGATTGCCGACACCCTGGACGTTGAAGATGCCCTCGGTGACGACCGCGCCGCCGATGAATCCGCCGACGTCCGTACCGAGGAACGTGATCACCGGGATCAACGAGTTGCGCAGCAGGTGCACACCGACGATGCGACGCCGCGGCAGCCCCTTCGCGAGCGCCGTGCGCATGTAGTCCGCGCGCAGGTTCTCGGCGAAGGTCGTACGCGTCAGTCGGGCGACGTATGCCATGGAGAGCATGGCCAGGACGAAGCCCGGCAGGAGCAACTGCGTGATGTCCATCGAGTCTTCGACGTTTGGCGCGACCCAGTGCAGTGTGTCCGCGAAAATGAACCGGGCCACGTAACCGAGGATGAACACGGGGATCGAGATCACGACCAGCGTGAAGATCAGCACGCCGGTGTCCGGTGCCTTGCCCGCCTTCAGTCCGGCCCATGCGCCGAGGCTGAGACCCACGATCATCTCGATGACCATCGCAACGACCGTGAGACGGATCGTGACGGGGAAGGCGCTCGACATCTCGTCCCAGACGGGACGCCCGCCGAAGGTCTCGCCGAAGTCCAGGTGGAACAGCTTCGCCATGTAGTCGAAGTACTGCATGGGAATGGACTGGTCCAGTCCGAACTTGTGACGCAGCTCGGCGACCTGTGCGGGGTCGGCGGCCTTGTCACCCCACATCGCCCGAATGGGGTCACCGGGAAGGATGTGGACCATAAGGAAAATCAACAGAGTAGTCCCGATGAAAACCGGGATCATCTGGAGCAGTCGCCTAGCGACGTAACGCCCCATCATGCCTCCATGCCGTGAGGGGTCGGCGATGGCCTACACAGGGTCTCCACCGCGGGGTTGTGGGGGGAGGTTGCCGGGCCAACGCCCGCTGGCCGGTGCCGCCATCCGTTCCGGAGGGCGGCACCGGCCGGCAGGTCCCGAAACTTACTTCTTCGACTTCACCTGAACGTCGGTGAAGATGGGGTCGCCGTCCTGGCCGTAAACGATCTTGCCGAATACGTTCTTGGACTGACCCGAGTTGACCTTGTAGAACCAGAGCGGGATCGCCGGCATGTCCTTCGCCAGGAGCTGCTCGGCCTCCTGGTACATCTTCACGGTCTCGTCGAGGGTCTTCGCCTTGTCGGCCTTGGAGGCCAGCTCGTCGAACGCCTTGTTGGAGTAGCCACTGGTGTTACCGGCGGCCGTCGTGCCGTACAGGTCACGCATGAAGTTCGAGTTGACCGGGTAGTCGAGCACCCAGCCACCGCGGTACATGGACTTGACCTTCTTGCCGTCACGGGCGTTCAGGTCGGTCGCGAAGTCCGGCTTGGAGTCGCCGACACACTCGACGCCGGTGGCCTGGCGGATGCTGTTGCAGACCGCGTCGACCCACGCCTTGTGCGGCTGGTCCGCGTTGTACTGGATCGAGATCTTGTTGCCCGGGACGCCGCCACCGTCGGCGATGAGCTTCTTCGCCTTGGCCGGGTCGAACTTCACGATGTCGCCGAGGGCGCCGGGCTTGTAGCCGAGCACACCGCGGGCGACGTACGAGTCGGCCGGGCTACGGGTGCCGTTGAGGACGGTCTTCGTGATCGTCTCACGGTCGATCGCCATCGACAGGCCCTGGATGACCTTGGGGTTGATGTTCTTGAACTGCTTCGTGTAGAACGCCGGGACGATCGACTGGACCGCGGAGTACTCCTGGTCGATCGCGCGGTCGCCGAGGTCCTGCTTGTAGTTCTTCAGCGCGGTCACGGGGACCTGCTCGATCCAGTCGAGCTGGTCCGAGCGCAGGGCCGAGTAGGCGGCCTCGGCGGTGGTGTAGTTCTTGAAGTCGATGCCACCGTTCTTGGCCTTGTTCGGGCCCTGGTAACCGTCGAACTTCCGAACCTTGATCAGCTTGTTGTGGTCCCACGAGACGAACTTGTAGGGGCCGTTGCCGATCGGGTGCTGGCCGGCGGCCTTCGGGTCCTTGAAGAAGGACTCGGGCAGCGGCGCCCACACGTCGTAACCCAGCTTGTACGCGAAGTACGAGACCGGGCCGCTCAGCGTGATGGTGAAGGTGTTGTCGTCAACGACCTTCAGGCCGTCCATCGTGGTCTTCTTCGGGTCACCCTTGTCCGGGTGGACGTCGGAGTAGCCCTTGATGTCCTGGAACCAGCTGGAGTTGGTCTGGTTGTTCTTGACGTTGGCGGACCAGTTCCAGGAGTCCACGTAGGACTTGGAGGTGACCGTGGTGCCGTCGTGGAACTTCCAGCCCGGCTTGAGCTTGACGGTCCACACGGACGAGTCCGCGTTGGGCGTCACGGACTCGGCGTTGACGTACGTGAGCTTGCCGGTGCCGGGCTCGTAGCTGACGAGGCCGGAGAAGATGGCGCCCAGGACACGGCTGCCCTGGCTCTCCTTGGCGTTCGCCGGCTGCAGCGGGTTCTGCGGCTCGCTGAGCTGGGCGGTCAGGATCCCGTTCGGGTCCGCCTTGCCCGACTCCATGCCATTGTCGCTGCCCTTGTCGCTACCACCACAGGCGGTCGCGGCCAGGGCGATGATGGCCGCTCCCGCGACCCACTTGGCGCTCTTGGCACCACGCATGGGTTTCCTCCTCATGAGTCCACTTTTGACTACAAGAAGGGCACTGGAGTGATACACCGACACCCCTGACGGTGATCGTTTCAGTGCCCTGAGTGTGCTCGTGAGTCGGCACTCCCCACAGTGCGTGACCCATTGACCCGAGCTCAATGGAGCCAACTATTAAGTACGACCGGGCTGTAAACCACACTTAAAGGGTCTCGGTTTGACAACATCAGCCTGGCTTCGTTGATCGAAATCCGGACAAAGCGATCCCAGACAGACACGCCCGAAACGGACCGTTACCACATGTTCCGGAGAGCGACGCTCGATATCCGGACACCTCGGTCAGAAAAACGAGTTGACGAAAAGGCCGGGCCCCCACAGTGTCTGCGGGGGCCCGGGTCTCATGTCAATGGCTCGAACAGCTCTTGCCGACGAGCTGTCGGCCTACACGGCGTCAGCGCTTGGCGCGGGACGCGGCGCGACCGCGCTCCTTCTGGTCCAGGACGACCTTGCGGATGCGGACCGTCTCGGGGGTCACCTCGATGCACTCGTCCTCGCGGCAGAACTCCAGGGACTGCTCCAGGGAGAGCTTGCGGGCCGGGACCACGTTCTCCGTGGTGTCCGCGGAAGCCGCACGCATGTTGGTGAGCTTCTTCTCCTTGGTGATGTTCACGTCCATGTCGTCGGCGCGGGAGTTCTCGCCGACGATCATGCCCTCGTAGACCTCGGTGCCGGCCTCGGTGAAGATGACACCGCGCTCCTGCAGGTTGACCATGGCGAACGGGGTCACCGAACCCGCGCGGTCCGCGACCAGGGAGCCGTTGTGGCGGGTGCGCAGCTCGCCGAACCACGGCTCGTGGCCCTCGAAGATGGAGTGCGCGATGCCCGTACCGCGGGTCTGCGTCAGGAACTCGGTACGGAAGCCGATGAGGCCGCGGGACGGGACGATCCACTCCATGCGGACCCAGCCCGAACCGTGGTTCGTCATCGTCTCCATGCGGCCCTTGCGGGTCGCCATCAGCTGCGTGATCGCACCGAGGTGCTCCTCGGGGGAGTCGATCGTCATGCGCTCGATCGGCTCGTGCGTCTTGCCGTCGACCTGCTTGGTGACGACCTCCGGCTTGCCGACCGTGAGCTCGAAGCCCTCACGGCGCATCTGCTCGACGAGGATGGCCAGCGCGAGCTCACCGCGGCCCTGGACCTCCCACGCGTCGGGGCGCTCGGTGTCCAGGACGCGGAGCGACACGTTACCGATCAGCTCGCGGTCGAGGCGGTCCTTCACCTGGCGGGCGGTGACCTTGTGGCCCTTGCCGCCCTTGCCGACGAGCGGCGAGGTGTTCGTACCGATGGTCATCGAGATGGCCGGCTCGTCGACCGTGATCAGCGGCAGCGCGACCGGGTTCTCGGGGTCGGCCAGCGTCTCGCCGATCATGATGTCCGGGATACCGGCGATGGCGCAGATGTCGCCCGGGCCCGCCTTCTCGGCCGGCTTGCGGGTGAGCGCCTCGGTCATCATCAGCTCGGTGATGCGGACGTTGGACATCGTGCCGTCGCGCTTGATCCAGGTGACGGTCTGGCCCTTGCGCAGCTCGCCCTGCTCGACGCGGCAGAGCGCGATACGGCCGAGGAAGTTGTCGGCGTCCAGGTTGGTGACGTGGGCCTGCAGCGGGGCCTCGTCGTCGTACTCCGGGGCCGGGACGTGCGCCAGGATCGTGTTGAAGAACGGCTCCAGGTTGTCGCTGTCCGCCGGGACGGTGCCGTCCTCCGGCTTGGTCAGCGAGGCGACGCCGTCACGGGCGCAGGCGTAGACGATCGGGAACTCGATCTGGTCCTCGTCCGCGTCCAGGTCCAGGAACAGGTCGTACGTCTCGTCGACGACCTCGGCGATCCGGGAGTCGGGGCGGTCCGTCTTGTTGATGCAGAGAATGACCGGCATCTTCGCGGCGAGCGCCTTGCGCAGCACGAAGCGGGTCTGCGGGAGCGGGCCCTCGGAGGCGTCGACCAGCAGCACGACCGCGTCCACCATCGACAGACCGCGCTCGACCTCGCCGCCGAAGTCGGCGTGGCCGGGGGTGTCGATGATGTTGATCGTGATCGGGTCCCCGCCGTCCTTGGGGTGATACTTCACCGCCGTGTTCTTGGCGAGGATCGTGATGCCCTTCTCACGCTCCAGGTCGTTCGAGTCCATCATGCGTTCGTCGAGGTTCTCGGCGGCGTGCGCGGCGAAGGCGCCGGCCTGCCTGAGCATGGCGTCGACCAGGGTGGTCTTGCCGTGGTCGACGTGGGCGACGATGGCTACGTTACGGATGTCGTGGCGCGTGGGCATGGGTGGCTAGCGCTTCTCTCGGGTCGTGGGATCAGGCGTCTCAGTCGGTCTCGGGTCCTCGTACGCCCGCCGGGCGGACGCGCCACGGCTACCCACCATGGTACGGGGCTGGCGCCGTGGCGGCTTCCCCGGCAATTCCTACCGGCCGCAGGACAGGCGCACGGCTTCACGGACCGCCGCCGATGCCCGCCCGGAAAGGGGCTCCTCGCAGCGGAGGATTCCACCGACCGGAGCGGTGGCGGTCACCACGTGGCCGACGGTCGGCTCCCCTCGCCGACCGTGCCCGCAGGAGTAACGGAAATCGGTCTCGATCAGCTGGAACGAGCTGTACGACACATAGTGGTCGGCGGGCCCGCTGAACGCACCGGCCCCGGTGTCGAGCGACGCGTACTCCCCCGGCTTGTCCAGCCCCGCGCCGTCCGGGTTCCCCCGGTCCGCCAGACCGATGTGAACGGCGAGCGCACCGAGTACGACGTCCGAGCTCGGAGCGGGCCCCTCGGTCCTCAGGGACGCCATGTCCGTACGCAGGCGGAGCATCGGCCGGGTGAACCTGACGGTCTTGGTGGTGGTGAGGTGCTGGGCCTCCGTGACCCCGTTGAGCACCGACAGTCGCTGTGTGTTGAACCAGGTGTACGTACCGTCCTGGCAAGCCCGTGCATCCGATACGGGGATGCTGCCCGCGCCGGTCCGCCCGGCTGTCGTCGAACCGGCCGGCCGCGGCTTCTCGCGGGTGGTCGCGTCGCTCGATGCCGATGTGCAGCCGCTCACACCGGCGAGGAGTCCCACGACGAGCAACGCGGCTGTAGTGGCGACAGTCCGTGTCCGCTTCATGTTTCCGCCCCCGTGGTCATGACGTGCGGTGAATTTCACCGGCGGTCACGGCGATGGTCCCCCGGGCGGGCGGCCTGGACTCGGGACCTGAGCAACTTCAGACGTGGCACTCCGAAGCAGCGGGGCTCTGAGGTGGGGTCCGGAGTCGGGGCTCCGGTGTGGGGGCTCAGAGGTGGGGGGAGAGAGCGGCTACCCGGGTCAGCAGGTACCCACGACCTTGCCCGCCGGGGCTCCGGCGGGCAAGGAACTTGAGCCAGTTCTGAGCTTCCGATTCCGCTCCGACCTGCTACTTCTTCTTGTTTGCCGGAGCTCCGGCGGCCTGCGGCTTCTTGAAACCGATGTCCTGGTAGTGGGGTGCCCCGAAACCGAAGGCGCCGACGTTCGCCAGCTTTCTGCTCGTCGCGACGAGCTGCGGACGCTGATAGAGCGGAATCGATCCTGCCGCGGCCCAGATACGGGCGTCCGCCTGCTTCATCAGGTCCTGGGCGGCCCCCTCGTCGAGCTCCGAGGCCGCCTGGTCGAAGAGCTGGTCGATGTGGTCCGTACCGACGCGGGTGTAGTTCTGCTCGACCAGCAGCGAGCCGTCGGTGGCGGGCACCGGCTTGGCGAAGATCGGGCGGTCGTCGGTGGCCGGGTAGGCGGTGGCGGGCCAGGAGTACAGCGCCAGGTCGTAGTCGCCGGAGGCGATGTGGTC
This sequence comes from Streptomyces sp. NPDC104309, assembly GCF_055584025.1. Lineage (NCBI taxonomy): Bacteria > Bacillati > Actinomycetota > Actinomycetes > Kitasatosporales > Streptomycetaceae > Streptomyces > Streptomyces sp. NPDC104309. The sequence goes on from NZ_JBVJMV010000004.1 coordinate 156,615, forward strand.
CTGGAAGTAGCTGTCGTCGGAGACCTTGGTGACCGACGTGCCGATGCCGATCGAGTCGAGCATCGCCGAGATCCGCTGCCCGACCGCGCGCAGCGGCTCCGACCCCGGTCCCGACGGCAGGACGAAGCGCAGGTTCAGCGGCTTGCCGTCCTTGCCGAGCGGGCCGCGGCGCGCCTCGGCGGCGTGGGCGGGAGCCGCGGTTCCCGCGGGGGCGTACGCACCGGTGGCGCCGCCCGGCCGCTTGTCCTGGGCGGTGACCTCGGAGACAGTGCCCTCGGAGGTGCCGGCCCCGGCCAGGTGTCCGGCCTGGCGCCGCAGAGCGGCGCTGTGGAACGCGGCGGCGGGCGCGGGGGCGAGGATCTGGAGGGCGTTCCCCGCCCTGTCGCCGTCACCGGGCTTGTTGTCGTCGCCCACGATGTACAGGCCGTCGTCGGCGGCGGGCTCGCGCCTGTGGGCGGCGTTGTCGGCCTTGCCGTCGTCGCTCCCGGTGCCTCCGGTGCCGGTGCCGGGCTTGTTGTCGTCGCCCTCGGTGCCGGGCTCGCTGCCGGGCGGGCCGGCCTTCTCGGAGGCAGTCGGCTTGTCGTCCTTCCCGGCGGAGGTCTCCTTGTCCTTCGCGCCCTTCTTCCCGGCCTCGCTGCCCGCCTTGGTGCCGTCCGGCTTCTTGACCGCGCCCTCCCGCGTCCAGCCCGCTTCGGCCAGCAGCGCCCGCGCCTCCTCGGTGTCCTGGCCGCCGAGCGCGCCGCTGCTGTCCTTGTACGCGGGCTGTCCGGCCAGGGCCAGGTGGCTGCCCAGCGGCGCGGCGGGCAGGCCGAGCGGTTTGAGCACGGTGTCGACGAGCTCCTGGCGGTTCAGGGCGCGGGCGACCGCCCGGCGCACCCGGTCGTCGGCCAGCGGCCCGGACTCGCCGTTCAGCGCGAGCTGGGTGTAGGCGGGCTCCAACGACTTGCGGACCACGTACGAGCGCAGCGTGCCCTGCTCGGCGGTGTAGGCCTCGGCCGCCGCCCTGACCTTCTCCCTGGCCGCCTGCGCCGCGGCCGCCTCCTCCTCGTTCGAGCCGTGTGCCACGGCCCAGGAGCGCAGTGCGGCGGCCGGGCCGACCCCGGAGCCGGGGCCCTGGGCGAGCGGCTGCCCGTTCCCGCCGCTGTCGCGGCCCGCCTGCACGATCCGGTGCGCCGCGGCGGCGTCGACATCGGCGACGTCGACCTTCCCCTCGGTCAGCGCCTGGGCACGGTCCTGCGGCTTGACGGCCCGGAAGACCAGCTTGTCGAGCTTGGCGGTCGCGCCCCACCAGCGCGGATTGCGGACCAGGGTGACCTCGCCCGCCTTCGTGTCCACGCCGCCCAGCCGGAACGGTCCCGCGGTGGCCTTGAGGGTGGTGCGCGCGCCGTCGTTGAAGGAGTTCGGGGAGCCGGTCACCTCCTTCGGATACAGCGGGGAGAAGAGCGAGCGCCAGTCCGCGTACGGCTTGGCGAAGGTGACCCGGACCTCCAGGTCGTCGGCGCCCCGCTCGATCTTCTCGATCCGCTCGTAGCCGGCGTTGCGGGCGGTCCAGTACGCCGAGTCCTTGCCGCTCAGCGCCCGCCACTGGGCGACGAAGTCGGCCGCCCCGATGTCCCGTCCGTCGCTCCACACCGCCTGCTGGTTGAGCCGGTAGAGCACCACCTGCCTGGGTTCGCGCTCGACCACCTTCGCGGACTCCAGATAGTCCGGATTCAGCTGCGGCCTGCCCTTGGCGTCCAGGGGGAAGAGCGTCGGCAGCAGGGCACCGGTGATCCGGGTGGTGGCGCTGTCGGCGTCGGCCTGGAAGGCGTTGAGCGTGGTGGGCACGGTGTCGATCGCCCAGTTGACCGTGCCCCCCTGGGCGACCAGGTCCCGGCCCGCGACCGCGATGTCCTGGGGGACGACGGCGCCCGCCGTGCCGCCGTCGTCGGAGCTGCAGCCCGCCAGCACGGGGAGCGTCAGCACACCCGTCGTGAGGAGCGCGAGCGAGCGGCGCTTTCGGGCCGTCCCCCGCGGGACGCCGACGTGGGACATGGCTGATACCTCCGGGGCCGGACCGGCCCATCCGCACCGGAATGGGTCGGATTCTGCATTCTTGGTGTCATATGTAGCTGATCACACTGGTTTCGTCCGTCCACTGAAAGCGCCCCCGCGCGAGCCGCGGCGCAGACACGGCGCAGCGGCCACGAACCTCACCCGGGCGGCGGAACACCCCGCGAGACCGGGAAGGTCCGCACTCTTCACAACGCGGGTGTGACGCGCGACACTCTCAGGCGCATGAACATGACCGCCCGCGACCGCGGAAGTGAGAGCAAGTCATGTCACTGCACGAAGAACTGACGGCGGTTCAGCACCGCCTCGACGACCTCGTCCGCACCGTCGACCGGCTGGAGCGGAGCATCGCGCGGCTGCGCGGGACGGAAGCCGGAGCGACGCCGCTCGGCTCCGCCGAGCCCGGCGGACCCGTCGACGGCGTCATCACGATCAGCGAAGCGCCGTACGACGCCACCCTGTGGACGGACTCGGACGACGAAGGTCTGGGCGTCCGGGGCCGGCACGCCCCCTAGGAGAGTTCCTTGGCCACCGGTACGGAATCAGGAACAGCACCAGGTACAGAACCGCCTCGGCCGCGTGCGCGGGCGACGCGGAGCTCGGGCGTCCACCACGCGTCCCGTGCCGCCATCGCCGCCCGCCATCTGCGCACCGACCGCTGGTGGGCGGCGCCCGCGGCGACGGCGGGCGGGCTCCTCGCCTTCATCGTCTACTCGACGTGGCGGGCCTTCTCGAACGCGGACTACTACGCCGCCCCCTATGTGTCACCGTTCTACTCGCCCTGCCTGGCGGAGAACTGCGCCCCGATGCGGCACGGCCCGAACTGGGAGCTGTTCGGCAGCTGGTGGGGCCTCTCCCCCGCCCTGCTGATCCTGGTCTTCCCACTGGGCTTCCGGCTGACCTGCTACTACTACCGCAAGGCCTACTACCGGGGCTTCTGGGCGTCGCCCCCGGCCTGCGCGGTCGCCGAGCCGCACACGAAGTACAGCGGCGAGACCCGTTTCCCGCTGATCATGCAGAACATCCACCGGTACTTCTTCTACGCCGCGGTGCCGGTCGCCGGGATCCTCACGTACGACACCGTGCTCTCCTTCCGCGACGAGCACTACGCCTGGGGGCACATGGGTCTCGGCTCGCTGATCTTCCTGGCCAACATCACCCTGATCTGGGCGTACACCCTTTCCTGCCACTCCTGCCGGCACATCATCGGCGGCCGGCTGCGGCACTTCTCCAGGCATCCCGTGCGCTACCGGCTGTGGGGCTGGGTGGGGCGGCTCAACGCCCGGCACATGCTCCTCGCCTGGGCCTCGCTGATCAGCGTGGCCCTGGCCGACTTCTACGTGTATCTCGTCGCCTCCGGCGCCTTCGACGATCCGAGGTTTTTCTGAATGACTGAGCTCGAACGGCAGCAGTGGGACGTCGTCGTGGTCGGGGCCGGAGGCGCCGGGCTGCGCGCCGCCATCGAGGCGCGGGAGCGCGGGGCCCGTACCGCGGTCATCTGCAAATCGCTCTTCGGCAAGGCGCACACGGTCATGGCGGAGGGCGGCATCGCCGCGTCCATGGGCAATGTGAACGCCGGGGACAACTGGCAGGTGCACTTCCGCGACACCATGCGCGGCGGGAAGTTCCTCAATCAGTGGCGGATGGCGGAGCTGCACGCCAAGGAGGCTCCCGACCGGGTGTGGGAGCTGGAGACCTGGGGCGCGCTCTTCGACCGCACGCCGGAGGGAAAGATCTCCCAGCGCAACTTCGGCGGCCATGAGTATCCGCGCCTGGCGCATGTCGGGGACCGTACCGGCCTCGAACTGATCCGCACCCTCCAGCAGAGGATCGTCTCGCTCCAGCAGGAGGACCGACGCGAGACCGGTGACTACGAAGCCCGGTTGAAGGTCTTCCAGGAGTGCACGGTGACCCGGATCCTGAAGGACGGGAATCGCGTGTCGGGCACCTTCTGCTACGAGCGCGAGACCGGCCGTTTCTTCGTGCTCGAAGCGCCCGCGGTGATCCTCGCCACCGGCGGCATCGGCAAGTCCTTCAAGGTGACGTCGAACTCCTGGGAGTACACCGGCGACGGCCATGCCCTCGCCCTGCTGGCGGGCGCACCGCTGCTGAACATGGAGTTCGTGCAGTTCCATCCGACCGGCATGGTCTGGCCGCCGTCGGTCAAGGGCATCCTCGTCACCGAGTCGGTGCGCGGGGACGGCGGGGTGCTGCGCAACTCCGAGGGCAAGCGGTTCATGTTCGACTACGTCCCCGATGTGTTCAAGGAGAAGTACGCGCAGTCCGAGGAGGAGGGCGACCGCTGGTACGAGGACCCGGACCACAACCGCCGCCCGCCCGAGCTGCTGCCGCGCGACGAGGTCGCCCGTGCCATCAACTCCGAGGTGAAGGCGGGCCGGGGTTCGCCGCACGGCGGGGTGTTCCTGGACGTGTCGACCCGGATGCCCGCGGAGACGATCCGGCGCCGGCTGCCCTCGATGCACCACCAGTTCAAGGAGCTGGCGGACGTCGACATCACGGCGGAGGCGATGGAGGTCGGCCCGACCTGTCACTACGTGATGGGCGGGATCGCCGTCGACTCCGACACCGCGGCGGCCGTGGCCGTGGCCGGTCTGTACGCGGCGGGCGAGGTCGCGGGCGGTATGCACGGCTCCAACCGGCTCGGTGGGAACTCCCTCTCCGACCTGCTGGTCTTCGGACGGCGGGCCGGACTGCACGCCGCCGAGTACGCGACCGCGGTCTCCACCCCGCCGGTGGTGGACAGCGCGCAGATCGACGCGGCGGCGGCGGAGGCCCTGCGCCCGTTCGGCGCCGGGGAGCACGGCACGGCCGAGGAGCCCGCGGAGAATCCGTACACCCTCCACCAGGAGCTCCAGCAGACGATGAACGACCTGGTCGGCATCATCCGCCGGGCGCCCGAGATGGAACAGGCCCTGGAGAAACTGGCCGCGCTGCGGGTACGGGCACGGCGCGCCGGTGTGGAGGGGCACCGGCAGTTCAACCCCGGCTGGCACCTCGCCCTGGACCTGCGGAACATGCTGCTGGTCAGCGAGTGCGTCGCCCGCGCCGCGCTGGAGCGTACGGAGAGCCGGGGCGGCCACACCCGCGAGGACTGTCCGGCGATGGAGCGCTCCTGGCGCCCGGCCAATCTGCTGTGCCGGCTGGCCGACGAGACCGCCGAAGAGGCCTCGGGCGGCCGGATCGCACTCGTACGGAAGACGACCGAACCCATCCGTCCGGACCTGCTCTCCCTCTTCGAGAAGGAGGAGCTGGTCAAGTACCTGGCCGAAGAGGAGCTGTACGAGTGAACGACTACAACGCGCGGTTCAGGGTGTGGCGGGGGGACGGGGACGGCGGTGGTCTGGAGGACTTCGAGGTCGAGGTGAACGACGGCGAGGTCGTCCTCGACATCATCCACCGGATCCAGTCCACCCGGGCGGGCGATCTCGCGGTGCGCTGGAACTGCAAGGCGGGCAAGTGCGGTTCGTGCAGCGCGGAGATCAACGGCAGGCCCCGGCTGATGTGCATGACGCGCATGTCGGTGTTCGGCCGCGAGGAGACGATCACCGTCACCCCGCTGCGGGCCTTCCCGGTCGTCCGCGACCTGGTGACGGATGTGTCGTTCAACTACGCCAAGGCACGGGAGGTGCCCGCCTTCGTGCCTCCGCAGGGGGTGAAGGCGGGCGACTACCGCATGCAGCAGGTCGATGTGGACCGCTCGCAGGAGTTCCGCAAGTGCATCGAGTGCTTCCTGTGCCAGGACACCTGTCATGTGGTGCGCGACCACGAGGAGAACAAGTCGACGTTCGCCGGCCCACGCTTCCTGATGCGCGTCGCCGAGCTGGACATGCACCCCCTGGACGCCGCCGCCGAGGAGGGACTCGACCGGAAGGCGACGGCCCAGGAGGAGCACGGGCTGGGGTACTGCAACATCACGAAGTGCTGCACGGAGGTGTGCCCCGAACACATCAGGATCACCGACAACGCGCTGATCCCGCTGAAGGAGCGGGCCGTGGACCGGAAGTACGACCCACTGGTGTGGCTGGGGAACAAGATCCGGCGGCGGGGGGACCGGGCGTGAGGCTCAGCCGAGCAGCTTGACGATCGCCTCGGTGGTGTCCGTCTCACCGAGGCGCGGGAAGATCCTCTCGACGCTGTTGCGGTGGGTGTCGGCGTCCATGTCGGTGACCGCGTCCGTGGCGACGGTCACGTGGTAGCCGTACTCGTGCGCGAAACGGGCGGTGGACTCGACGCCGATGCTGGTCGCGACGCCCGCGACGACGATCTGGGTGACGCCTCGGCGGCGCAGCTGGAGGTCGAGGTCGGTGCCGTGGAAGGCACCCCAGTTCTGCTTGGTGACGACGATGTCGTCCTCGCGCGGGCCGAGCTCGGGCACGATGTCCGCCCAGTCGGCCGGCGGCCGGCCGCCGGACTGCGCCGGCGCCTCGTTGCGGCCGGGGGCACCGCCGGTGACGCGGACCAGGACGACCGGGAGGTCCTTGGCGCGGAAGGCGTCGGCGAGGGTCGCGGCGTTCGCGACGACATCGGCGACGGGGTGGACGGTGGGCCGGCTGACGATGCCGTTCTGGAGGTCGACGACGACCAGGGCGGTCTTCGGGTCCAGAGTGGTGGCGGTCATGGTGGAGCTCCTGTGACTCGGGGGTGGAAACCGTTCAGATACGGGTGCGCAGGGCGCGGTCGGTGACGGTCAGGACGATCAGCAGCAGGCCGAGGACGACGGAGACCGCCGCCATGAGGTGGAGCCCGCCGTTGCTCGCCGACCGCCCGTAGGCGAGGGCGATCAGGCTGGACGCGGTGATGGCCCCGATGTACTGGGCGGTGCGCTGGAGTCCGGCGGCGGAGCCGATGTTCTCGGGCGGGGCGTACGACTGGACGGCAGCCTGGTTGCTCGTACCGATCAGCCCCTGCGGTATGCCGAAGCAGGCTCCGGCGAGCAGCAGTACGCCGAGCGGGGTGGAGCCGGAGAAGAACGCCAGCACCCCGGCGCCGACGGTGAGCAGCACACAGGCCAGGGCGAGCGGACCGCGGATCCCCTTCGTACGGGCGCCGAGCAGCGAACAGACCAGCGCGGCGAGCGACATCGGCAGCATCAGCAGTCCGGTGTGCCCGGAGGAGTAGCCCCGTACCTCCTCCAGCCACTGCGTGTACCCGTACATCACGCAGTAGATCAGCAGATAGCTCACACCGTGCCGCAGATACGTACGGGCGAGCGCTCCGTTGCCCGCCAGCATCCGCACATCGATGAAGGGCCGAGGACTGCGCAGCTGCCACCACACCAGGACGCCGGTCAGTGCGGCGAACGGCGCGAGCAGCCACCACATGGGATGGGAGAGATCGAGCAGGAAGACGACCAGCACGGTGAGCGCGGTCGAGAAGAGGCCGATGCCGAGCGGGTCCAGGTCGAGCTTCGGCAGGCTGCCGTCGGCGGCGCGCCCGCGCGGCGGGTCCGCCGGGATCCAGCGCAGCGCGGACCCGAACGCGAGGAGCGCGACGGGCACGTTGACGGCGAAGATGCCGCGCCAGCCGACGGCCATGACGAGCAGCCCGCCGAGAGTGGGCCCGACGGCGGCGCTGCCGAGCGCGGCGAAGGAGAGCCGGGCCAGGACCGGACGCGGGGTCGCGCGGCCGATCCGCCGGGACTCGTCGCGCAGTACCGCCATGGCCGCCGGATACGCCGCCGACGTACCGATGCCGAGCAGCAGCCGGGAAACCAGCAGCCACCCGAAGTCCGGCGCGAACATGCCGACCAGGCCGGATGCCATCACGACGATCAGCCCGGCGAGGAAGACGCGGCGGGGGCCGAGGACGTCGGCGAGCTTGCCGAGCACGGGCTGGGCGACGGCGCTGGCGAGGTAGAGGACCGAGATCAGCCAGACGGTGTCGGCGGCACCGATGCCGAAGTGGTGCCCGATCGCCACCAGGGCCGTGGAGATCATCGTGGTGTTGAGCGGGTTGAGCAGGGAGCCGATGAGGAGCGGGGCGGTGAGGCGGGCGCTGAATCCGGGGGCGGGACACCCTGTGGACGGCGGTACGGGTGCTCCGGCGGACCCCGGCACCGAGGCCACCGTCCCCACCCGCGCCGATGCGGACCCCGGCACCGCCCCGGGTATCGCTGCCGCGGGCGCCTCGCGGCCGGTCGGCTCCCGGCCGGAGGGTCGGCCGGTCACTTCCCGACCAGTCGGTCGAGCAGCTCCGCCGCCTCGGCGACCGTGCGGCGTTCGGCCCCGTCGAGCTCGGCGGCGATGGCCTCGGCCAGCCAGTTGTGCTTGGCGGCCCGGACCGCGGCGAGCGTGGCGAGTCCGGTCTCGGTGATCGATATCACCGACTTCCGGCCGTCCGTCGGATCGGGTGCCCGCTCGACGAGTCCCTGGCTCTCCAGCGCGCCGAGCGTCAGCCGCATGGACTGCGGACGCACGTACTCGGCGCGGGCCAGCGCGGCCGTGGTCGCCGGGCCCTCACCGCCCAGTCTGGCGAGCACCGAGCGCTGGGTCGGCGTGAGCAGACTCTCCGACGACGTGGTGCGCAGCCGCCGCAGCAATCGGCTGACCGTGGCGGTGAGCCGCGACGCCAATTGCTCGGCGGTCGGCTCGGCGCGAGGGTCCGCGGGCCTGGCTTCGGTCGGTTCCGGCATGACTTCACCGTAGAAGATGCACAGGCCATCTTGCAAGGTTGCCTGTCGGTTTTTAGCTGGTCTTGCCCGTCACGCGGCCAGCGATCTAGGGTGAATGCGCTTTCAAAAGAGGGTCGGTACGTGCAACAGCAGGTACTTCGGTACGGAAGAAGAAGCGGACGGTCGGTCGAGTGAGCGCGCCAACGGTGTACGACGTCGCCGAGCGGTCGGGCGTCTCCATTGCCACGGTCTCGCGGGTCTACCGCACCCCTGATTCGGTGCGCGCCCAGACCCGCGAGCGGGTCCTCGAAGCCGCCCGCCAGCTCGGCTACGTACCCAGCGGGAACGCCCGGGGCCTGGCCAGCCGGACCACCGGCGTGCTGGGTCTCTGCTTCCCCGACATGGCCGATCCCGACGCCGAGGCCGACGCGGCGGCCGACAGCGACGCCGACGACGCGGTGATGCTCTACTCCGACCAGATCATCCGCGGCATGGAGCGGACGGCACGCCGGCACGGCTACGCGCTGCTGATCGCCGCCTCGCCGGAGGGCGGGCCGGAGAGCGTCGCGAAGGTCGCGGGACGGGTCGACGGCTTCGCCGTGCTGGCGCGGACCGTGCCGACCGAGGACCTCGAAGTGATATCGCGCCGGCTGCCGGTGGTGATGCTCGCCGGACCCCGCGAGATCGACCACCTCGACCACATCGTCGTCGCGAACGCCGACGGGGAGCGTGAGCTGGCCCGCCATCTGATCGAGGACCACGGGCTGCGCAGACTCGCGTTCGTCGGGGGCGAAGCCGACTCGCCGGACGCCGAGGCGCGGTTCCGCGGCTTCCAGGAGGCGTGCCGCGACGCCGGGCTGCCGGTGCCGGACGAACCGGACCTGCGGGCCGAACTGATGACGCAGGCCGAGGGCGCGCGGGCCGCGGAGGCGTTGCTCGACCGGGGGCCCGAATGGCCGCAGGGCGTGCTGTTCGCCAACGACCAGATGGCGGTGGGCGCGCTGCGCGCGCTGGAGCGGCGCGGGGTGCGCGTACCCGAGGACATCGCGGTGACCGGTTTCGACGGGATTCCGCTCAGCCGGATCGTACGGCCGCCGCTGACGACCGTACGCCAGCCGATCCGCCAACTCGGCGAGCAGGCCGTCGAGTTGCTGGTACAGCGCCTGGGTAACAGCGGGCGCGAACCGGTGTCGCTCATGCTTCCGGTATCGGTGATCCACCGCGCGAGCTGCGGCTGCGCGTGACGGGATCGGCACGCGCGGGCACGAGCCGATCGCGCCCGTCCGGCGGGTGAGGACGAAACCCTCTGCCGCCTGGAGGTCGAAGCGCTCCGGCGCCTGAGGGCGCGGCGGCCACCGGCGACCCCGGCCACCGCGCCGCCGCATCACCCCCGTCCGCCGCCCCCGTCCGCCGCCCCCGCCTCACTGCCCCAGGCGCACCCCGAAGAACTCCCGACGGGCCACCCGCAGCCCCGCCGTCTCCGCCGCCAGCCCCTCGTGCTCGAAGTGCCCCGCGCTCAGCACCAGCAGCTCGTGCTCACCGGCCAGCGCGTTGTGCACGGCGAACTGCCCCGGCGGCGGCACCGAGGGGTCGAACAGCGCCGCGGCCACCAGCGTGGGCAGCTCCAGCCGCGTCGCGGCCGTGGCGGCGTCGAAGTACCGCAGCACCTCCACGACCTCGGGGTGCTCCCGGTGATGACCCCGCACCGCCTCCCCGCTCCCCCCGCACGGCAGCGTGAGCCGCAGCGGATGGTTGCCGAAGGTCGGCACGGTCAGCTGCGCGGCGCCGAACCGGTCGTCCCAGGGCAGGGCCAGCGCGCCGAGCCCGCCGCCGAAGCTCTCGCCGAGGTACCCGAGCCGCGGGCCACCCCGGCCCGGTGCCAGTTCCGGCACCAGCTCGTGCAGCGCCGACGCCGCGCACCACAGGTCCGCCACACAGTCGCCGATGACATAGGTGTCGCGCGAGGCGATGCCGTGCAGCACTTGGCGGTCGGCCACGTCCGGAATGCCCGCCCACAGGCCGCGCGCACCCATGCCCCGTACGCACGGCAGGATCGCCGCCGCCCGGGGCAGCGGCAGCGGTACGTCGGGGCCCGGCTCCTGCCTGCCGCCGTAGCCGTGCCCGATGACGAATCCGTACTCCGCGGCCCCCTCGACGGGCAGCGCGACCCAGCCGCCGAGCCGCACCCCGCCGACCGAGGTGAAGGTCACCCCGTGGATCCGTACGCCGTCGCGCTCCTCCTCCGGCGGGCCGAGCTCCGGTTCCGTGGCGACCTCGCGGGCCTCCTCGTACCGGGCCCGCCAGAAGGCGGCGAAGTCGTCCGGGGCGGCGGGGGCGGGGACGCGCAGCAGGTCGTCGAGCGTGTGCCCGTAGGCCGGATCGAAGGGGAAGTCATGCGCGAACAAAGCCATGGTCACGACAATATCGCCCCCGCCCGCGACCGCCGCAGACCGTCGACCCCCTGGATCAACCGCGCGAAATCGGTCACATCATTCCCAATTTCGCAAACGGCGCGCTTACCGTGCCAAGTTGAACATTCAGGTGTCCAGCGCGTTGCACGAGTGTGACCTAGCACCCTCTTGCGGATTCCCGAACCCCTGTCGCAGAGTGATGTATGCGCTTACAGGCAGCGCATACATTCGGAATGCTCAAGGAGGAGCCCTCCATGCCCCGCACCGCCAGAACCGTCTCGGTCGGTATCGCAGTAGCAGCCGCGCTCACCTTCGGTGTCACCGCGTGCGGCAGCTCCGGTGGCGACGACGTCGCCGCGGACAAGAAGCAGACGATCACCGTCTGGGCCATGGGGGCCGAGGGCGAGAAGCTCGCGGATGTGGCCAAGGAGTACACCAGGGCCAACCCGAACGTGACCGTGAAGGTGACCCCGGTCGGCTGGGACGTCGCCCACCAGAAGCTGGTCTCCGCGGCCGCCGCCGGCACCCTGCCGGACGTGGCGCAGATGGGCGGCAGCTACATGGGCGAGTTCGCCGAGCTCGGCGTACTGGAGCCGGTCGACACCAAGACGTTCAACGAGAAGGACTTCTTCCCGTCCGGCTGGCAGCAGGGTGAGGTGGGCGGGAAGGCGTACGGCGTGCCGTGGTACGTCGACACCCGCGTCCTCTACTACCGCACCGACCTGGCCGAGAAGGCCGGCGTCACCAAGGCCCCGACCAACTGGAAGGAGATGCAGGACCTCGCCTCGGCCTACCAGAAGAAGGCCGGAACCAAGTGGGGCCTGTCCATCCAGCCGAGCGGCCTGGACACGGTGCAGAACTTCTACTCCTTCCTGTACTCGGCCGGCGGCGAGATCGTCAACGACAAGGGCGAGGTCGTCATCGACAGCCCCGAGGCCGTCAAGGCGCTCAAGGAGTACGGCTCGTACTTCGACAAGGGGCTCTCCAACAAGTCCGTGCAGCCCGGCTACGACGTGGTGAAGGACTTCGGCAACGGCCGTGTCCCGATGTTCTTCGGCGGCCCCTGGCACGTCACCCTGCTGAACGAGGGTCAGCCGCAGATCAAGGGCAAGTGGGCGGTGGCCAACGTGCCCGCCGACAAGTCCTCGGTCTCCATGGCCGGCGGTTCCTCCCTGGTCGTCTCCAAGGACAGCAAGCACAAGGCCGCCGCCACCGAGTTCATCAAGTACCTGACGGACACCAAGGGCCAGGCCGACTGGTACAAGCGCACCAAGGACCTGCCGGCCAACACCTCCGCCTGGACCTCCGGCGACCTCGCCGCCGACGCCGACCTCCAGGTCTTCAAGAAGCAGATGGACACCGCCAAGCCCTCGCCCTCGCTGTCCAACTGGACCGAGATCACCGACAAGGTCGACCAGGCCATCGCGAAGGTCACCCAGGGCAAGGCGTCCGCCGAGGACGCGCTCAAGACGGCCCAGTCCCAAATCGAAGGCCTCGTGAAGTAGGAGTCATGCGCACCATGACCTCAAAGGCCGCGGAGTCGGCCAAGGTGCAGGCCGGGCCGGGGGACTCCACGCCCCCGGCCACCGGGCCCACGGGTCGCCGGGGTGGCAGGAAGCACTCGATGGGCGTGCAGAACGTGGCCGGCTGGCTGTTCTCCACTCCCTTCCTCGTCCTCTTCCTCGTCTTCATGGCGTTCCCGATCCTCGCCACGCTGGTGATGAGCTTCACCGACTTCGGGCTGCGCAATGTCACGCACCCGCTGGACGCGAACTTCATCGGCTTCGAGAACTACGTCAATCTCTTCAGCGACGAGAAGTTCCTGAAGTCGCTGTTCAACACGGCGTACTTCGTGGTGATCGGTGTCCCCCTGACCATCTTTCTCGGGCTGGTCGTCGCCGTACTGCTGAACAACGGCATCGACCGGGCGCGGACCTTCTTCCGCGTCGGCTTCTACGCACCGGTGGTCACGACCATCGTCGCGGTCGCCGTCGTCTGGCGGTTCGTGCTCGACCCGAGCGACGGGCTGGTCGCGGGGCTCTTCTCCGAAGTGGGCCTCACCTCACCCGACTTCCTCGGCTCCGAGACGCTCGCCATGCCCTCGATGATCGCGATGGCTGTCTGGCGCAACCTCGGCACGGTCATGGTGCTCTTCATCGCCGGTCTGCAGGCCATCCCCACCGAGGTGCGGGAGGCCGCGCGGCTGGACGGTGCCGGTCTCTGGCAGGAGTTCAAGGGCATCACCGTGCCCCTGCTGCGGCCCACGCTGCTGTACGCCACGGTGATCACCACCATCGGCTACCTCAATGTCTTCGAGGAGCCGTTCGTGATGACCCAGGGCGGCCCCTCGGACTCCACGCTCACCGTCTCGCTGAACATGTACCGCGAGGGCTTCAACTTCTTCCACATGGGCTATGCGAGTGCCATGGCGTATGTCCTCTTCGTAGTGATCATGGGCATCACGGTGCTGCAGCTCCGACTGCTGAAGGACAACACGAAATGAGCGCCACCAGTGCACCGGGCGCCGTCTCGACGGCGCCGTCGAAGAAGCCCGGGGACACCCGGCCGTCCGAGGCGAAACCCGAGGCGAAGAAGGCCCGCAACCTGAGGCGCCCCCTCGTCTACGTCCTGCTCTCGGTCGGTCTGCTGATCATGTCGGCGCCGTTCCTGTGGATGGCGCTCTCGGCCTTCAAGACACAGCAGGAGCTGACGGCCAGCCCGCCCGTGTGGATCCCGACCGAGTGGACCCTGGAGAACTTCCGGAACCTGCTCGACAAGCTCGACCTGCCGTTGTACTTCATGAACTCGGTGATCGTGGCGGTGCTGGTCACCCTCTCGAACCTGGTGTTCTGCTCAATGCTCGGGTACGCCCTGGCCAAGCTGAACTTCGCCGGCCGCAACAAGATCTTCGGCCTGGTCCTCGGCGCACTGATGGTGCCCGGCAACCTGATGCTGCTGCCGCTCTTCGTGCTGATGAGCAAGCTGCACCTGATCGACTCGTACGCCGGTCTGGTGCTGCCGTTCGCCGCCGGAGCCTTCGGTGTCTTCCTGATGCGGCAGTTCATGCAGTCGATCCCGGACGAGCTGCTGGAAGCGGCCCGGATGGACGGCGCCGGCGAGTGGTACATCTTCTGGCGGATCGTGATGCCCCTGGTGAAGCCCGCCCTGGCGACACTTTCGATCTTCACGTTCCTGGGCTCCTGGAACAACTTCGTCTGGCCGCTCATCGCGACCAACGACCCCGACAAGTACACCCTTCCGGTCGCCCTGGCCACCTTCGCCACCGACCCCAACAAGGCGGGCGGGTCCAACGGCATGCTGATGGCCGGTTCCCTGCTGGTCGTCCTGCCCGTCGTGGTCCTGTTCATCGCGCTCCAGCGGCACTTCACCCAGGGCATCGCCACGGCAGGCATGAAGTAGCCCGCCCCGGGCGGCCGAACCGGGCAGCCACCCGGCCCGGCCGCCCCACCGAAACGTACGAGGCCGCGCGCCCCGCACCCCGCCGGCCACACCCCTTCACGCACCAGAAAGACAGTTTGCGATGACTCACACCCAGGTCCCGTTCCCCGAAGGCTTCCTGTGGGGCGCCTCCACCGCCGCCCACCAGATCGAGGGCAACAACACCAACAGCGACTGGTGGGTCAAGGAGCACGCCGCGGGCACCCACATCCAGGAGCCCAGCCTGGACGCCTGCGACAGCTACCACCGCTGGCACGAGGACATGGACACGCTGGCCGGCCTCGGCTTCACCGACTACCGGTTCTCCATCGAGTGGGCGCGCATCGAACCGGCCGAGGGCCGGTTCTCCCGGGCCGAGCTCGCCCACTACCGCCGGATGGTCGAGGGTGCGATCGAGCGCGGCCTGCGCCCCATGATCACCCTGCACCACTTCACCGTGCCGCAGTGGTTCGAGGCGCGCGGCGGCTGGACCGCCGAGGGCGCGGTCGAGCTCTTCGCCCGCTATGTCGCGGCCTGCGCGCCGGTGATCGCCGAGGGCGTCAGCCACGTCTGCACGATCAACGAGCCGAACATGATCGCCGTGATGGCCGGCCAGGCCAAGCGGGGCGACAACAGCTTCCCGCCCGCCGGCCTGCCGACCCCCGACGACGAGACCACCGAGGCCGTCATCGCCGCGCACCACGCGGCCGTCGAGCAGGTCCGCGCGATCAGCCCGGACATCAAGGTCGGCTGGACCATCGCCAACCAGGTCTACCAGGCCCTGCCCGGCGCCGAGGAGGTCACCGCGGCCTACCGCCACCCCCGCGAGGACGTCTTCATCGAGGCCGCCCGCGGCGACGACTGGATCGGGGTGCAGTCCTACACCCGGACCAAGATCGGCCCCGAAGGCCCCATCCCGACGCAGGACGACGCCGAGCGCACCCTCACGCAGTGGGAGTACTACCCCTCGGCGGTCGGCTACGCGCTGCGCCACACCGCCGAGGTCCTCGGCAACGACGTGCCGCTGATCGTGACCGAGAACGGCATCGCCACCGACGACGACAGCCGCCGCGTCGACTACTACACCGGCGCGCTGAACGAGGTCGCGTCCGCGCTGGAGGACGGCCTCAACATCCAGGGCTACCTGGCCTGGAGCGCGCTCGACAACTACGAGTGGGGCTCCTACAAGCCGGCCTTCGGACTGATCGGCTGGGACCCGGAGACCTTCGAGCGCCTGCCCAAGCCGTCCGCCGTCCGGCTGGGCGAGATGGGCCGCACGCGCGCGCTGCCGCGCATCGCCGACTGACGTCGGCCCCCCGACCGGGAGCGACCTGACCGCTCCCGCCCGTACGGGAACCGGCGACACCTGACGGACGCCGGTTCCCGTGCAGCCGGGCCCTGTCCGGCCCTGATCCGCCGGACAGGCCCTTCGCCCGCCTGGGCGCCGCACGTGTCCAGCCCCGCCCACGTGCGGCGCCCACGCGGGTGCCGTACTCAGCACGGGTGAACCGGTGGGCGGAGTACGAGAGTTGGCAGCGTCGTACGTGGTGCCCCACCCCACCGGAGTGACTGTCCGGGACCGGCTGCGGGTGTCGGAGACAGACGCGGCGGTGCCGGCCGGGGCCGGCGTCCTCCTCGGTTCGCCGGCCGCCGGTGATCTCGCGGATCGGTCCCGGCAGGGGCTGGACCATGATGCGGCCTCCGGTCCAGCCGAACCGGGCCGCCCGGCCCCGTACCGCCTGGATCACTCCCGTTGTCCGCGTCCGCACGTCCGTGCCCCCTGAGTCCTGCGGTGTGCCGTCGGGGCACGAACGGCCGTCGCCCCCGTTCCACGCCGGCTGCGCCCCCTGGTTCCGCGCCCGGTCGCCGGGTCGCGGGTGACCGAGAGTGGACATAGCCTCACAAACGTGACGCCGCTCGTGAGCCGTACCCGGATATCCCCATCGGGCCGGGCCCTTCTCGCCGTGCTGCTGACGGTGTGCTGGCCGGCCCTCACCACCGCGTCGACCGCTCGCGCCGACGATCCCGTCACCCTGTCCCGCAACGGGCAGATCACCGACCGGGTGGGGGCGCTCGGGGACCGCAAGGACCAGGTCACGGCAGCACTCGACCGGCTGTACGACAGCCGCCGCATCCAGCTCTTCGTGGTGTACGTACGCGACTTCTCCGGCCGCTCCGCGCAGAGCTGGGCCGACCGGAACGGCCTCGGCCGCGACGACGTCCTGCTCGCCGTCGCCACCCACGACCGGCAGTACGCCTCCACCGTCGACCAGGGCTCACGCCTCACCGACACCCAGCTCCACGACGTGGCGAGCACGGCCGTCGAGCCCGCGCTCAGGAAGCACGACTGGGCCGGCGCGGCGATCGGCGCCGCGAACGGATACACCGCCGTGCTGGCCGGCAAGGCCGTGCCCACCCCGACGATCACGCCCGGTGCCCCCGATCCCGGAACCGGGAGTTCCGGCGGGGCGAGCGCCGTGGACCTGATCCTGCCGGTGGTCGTCGTCGGCGGCGCGGCGGCGGTGGCCGGTTACGCGTACACCCGGCGCAGGCGGCGCGTCACGACCCGCACCACTCCGGGTGCGACCGGCTGGGGCCCGGGGTCCGCCGGACCGGGCGGCCCGCCGCGGCCGTCGACCCCGTTGCCGGAGCTGGACGGCCGGGCGAAGCGGACGCTGGTGGACACCGACGACGCGGTCCGCACCAGCGAGGAGGAACTGGGCTACGCCACCGCGCAGTTCGGGGAGGAGGCCGCGGCCCCCTTCACCGAGGCCGTCGACTATGCCAAGGGCGAGCTGACGACCGCGTTCCGGTTGCGCCAGCAGTTGGACGACGCCTTTCCCGAGGACGACGCGACGCGACGCCGGATGCTGGACGAGATCATCGGCCGCTGCGCCGCCGCCAACGCCCGCCTCGACTCCGTGTCCGAGGACTTCGACCGGCTGCGCGCCCTGGAACGCAACGCTCCGCAGGCGCTGGCCACGGCCGAGACCGCCTTCCGCGCGCTCACCGGCCGTGTGGCCGCCGCCGAGGCCGCCCTGACCGCGATGCGCGGCCGGTACGCGAGGTCGGCCTCCGCGCCCGTGGCCGACGCCGTCGAACAGGCCAAGGACCGGCTGGTCTTCGCCACTGCCGGGCTCAATCGGGCCCGGCAGTCGGCGGACGGCGGGAACAACGCCGCGGCGGCGGTGTACGTACGGGCCGCCGAGGGCGCCGTCGACCAGGCAACCACCCTCGTCGACGCGGTGGACCGCCTGAGCCGGGAACTCGCGGAGGCGGCGGACCGGCTGCCCGCCGCCCTCACCGAGACGGAGACCGATCTGGCCGATGCGGGCGGGCTGCTCGAAGGCACCCGGGAGGGGGTGTCGACGGCGGATCTGCGGGGCCGGATCGCCCGCGCGCGGTCGGTACTCGACGATGTGCAGGGGGAGTTGCGGGCCGGACCGTACGATCCCATCGACGCGCTGCGCAGGGTGGAGGAGGCGGACACGGCGCTCGACAGGGCGCTGGCCGGCGCCCGCGAACGGGAACAGGGCGACACGCGGGCCCGCTCCCTGCTCGACCGGGCGACGCTCACCGCACGTTCGACGATCGCCGCCGCCGCCGACTACATCACCACGAACCGCGGAGCCGTGGGCAGCCAGGCCCGGACCCGGCTCGCGGAGGCCCAGCGACGGCTCGACCGCTCCCGCGAACTGGCCGGGGCCGCCGGCGATCCCCAGGGCGCGCTGGCGGAGGCGCAGCAGGCGGATTCCCTGGCCGGGCAGGCCCGCAGCCTGGCCGAACAGGATGTGCGCGGGTACGGGGGCCGGGGCGGTCCGGGCGGTGTGCCGGGAGGGGGCGGCGGGGTCGGCGGCGCGGTGCTCGGCGGGATCATCCTCGGCGGACTCCTGGGCGGCGGCCGGGGCGGCGGGGGGTACGGAGGAGGGTTCGGCGGCGGGTCCCGAGGCGGCGGGTTCCAAAGCGGTGGGTTCCAGGGCGGCGGGGGCGGCGGGCCGGGCAGTTTCGGCGGCGGGGGCACCCGCGGCCGACGCGGCGGCGGCGGCCGCTTCTGAGCCGTCGGCGCGGACCCCGGCGGACGGCGCGGCCCCGGCTCGGGGCTTCACGTGTACGCATTCACCCACAGGCAGGAGAGATGCCATGACCAAGCAGACCGTCCTCGGCCGCGTCAGCCAGCTGGCGAAGGCCAACGTCAACGCCCTGCTGGATCAGGCGGAGGATCCGCAGAAGATGCTGGACCAGCTGATCCGCGACTACACGGCCAACATCGCGGAGGCCGAGCAGGCGGTCGCCGCGACCATCGGCAATCTGCGGCTGATGGAACAGGATCACCGGGAGGACGTCGACGCGGCCGAGGAGTGGGGCGGCAAGGCGCTCGCGGCCAGCCGCAAGGCCGACGAGCTGCGGGCGGCCGGGGCCGGCGCGGAGGCGGACACGTTCGACAACCTGGCCAAGGTCGCGCTCGGGCATCAGCTCCGGTCGGAGAAGGAGGCGAAGACCGCGGAGCCGGTCATCGCCTCGCAGACCGAGGTCGTGGACAGGCTCAAGTCCGGCCTGGAGCAGATGAGGACCCGGCTGACGGAGCTGAAGTCCAAGCGCGACGAGCTCGTCGCACGCGCCACGTCCGCCCAGGCGCAGAACCGGATGACGGACTCCGTCAAGAACATCGACGTGCTCGACCCGACCAGTGAGCTCAGCCGCTTCGAGGACAAGGTACGGCGCGAGGAGGCGAGGGCCCTGGGCAAGCAGGAGCTCGCCGCGTCGTCCCTGGACGCCCAGTTCGAGCAGCTGGACGCCCTGGGCGACGACGCCGAGGTCGAGGCCCGGCTCGCCGCGCTGAAGACGGCCTCGTGAGCGGGCCGCCGCCGACCTCCTGAAGGCTCCCTCAGAACATGCTCAGCAGCTGCTCGACCGTGGGCTCGGCGGCCGGCTCCCCGTCGGGCAGCGCCAGCTCGAACCAGACGGTCTTGCCGCGCGGTGTCCGCCTCGACCCCCAGCCCACGCTCAGCAGTCCGACCAATTGCAGCCCGCGCCCGCCCTCGTCGGTGTCGCGGGCCCGCCGCCGCCGCGGCTGGACGAGCCCCGCGTCCCAGACCTCGCACACGAGCGTACGGTCGCGCAGCAGCCTGAGCCGGATCTCGCCCTCCCCGTACCGCAGGGCGTTGGTGACCAGTTCACTGACCAGCAGTTCGGTGGTGTCCACCAGCTCGTCGAGGTCCCAGGCGAGCAGTTGACCACGGGCCAGTTCACGGGCGCGGCCGACGGAGCGGGGTTCGCGGGGCAGCCGCCAGTCGCCGACCGCGTCGGCCGGGAGCCCCTGGATGCGGGCCAGGAGCAGGGCGATGTCGTCCTCGCCGTGCCGGGTGTCGAGGGTGGTCAGTACGCGGTCGCAGACGTCTTCGAGCGGCCTCTCCGGTTCGACGAGCGCCCGGCGCAGGGCGGCCAGCCCCTCGTCGAGCGGATGGTCGCGGGACTCGACGAGGCCGTCCGTGTAGAGGGCGAGCAGGGAGCCCTCCTTCAGTTCGACCTCGACCTCCTCGAAGGGTTCGCCCCCCACACCGAGCGGCATCCCTGGCGGGACGTCGAGCAGCAGGGCGGGTTCGCCCGGCTCTACCACGGCAGGGGGAAGATGGCCGGCGTTGGCGAAGGTGCACCGTCGGGTGACCGGGTCGTAGACCGCGTACACACAGGTCGCCAGGTACACCTCGGAGAGGTCCACCTCGCGGGACTTGTGGGCGGCCCGTGAGGGCCACTGGGTGCCGCCGGAACCGTCGGAGGAGGAGGTTCCGCCGGGGGTGCCGAGCCCTCGGGCGACCTCGTCGAGCGCGGAGAGCACCTCGGCGGGTTCCAGATCCAGCAGGGCCAGGGTCCTTACGGCGGTGCGCAGTTCGCCCATGGCCACGGCGGCCCGCAGTCCGCGCCCCATGACGTCGCCGACGACGAGGGCGGTGCGGTGGCCGGGGAGCTCGATCACGTCGAACCAGTCGCCGCCCACCTCGGTCGCGGTGTTGCCGGGGAGGTAGCGGCAGGCGATGTCGAGGCCCGCGGCCACGGGGTCGCCGGGGGGCAGGAGGCTGCGCTGGAGGATCAGCGCTCGCTCGTGTTCGCGCCGGTAGAGGCGGGCGTTGTCGATGCAGACCGCGGCGCGGGCGGCCAGCTCCGTGGCCAGTGCCCGGTCCCGCTCGCCGAAGGGTTCGCTGCCCTTGGTGCGGGAGAACTGGACGAGACCGACCACCGTGTCGTGGGCGACCATCGGCACGGCGAGCGTGGACTGGACGAAGCCCCGGTCGTCGCCGGGCACGTCCTCGACATGCCCGGTGCGCAGGGCTATGGCGCAGGGCGAGTTGTACGAGAAGCGGTGTACGGCGCCGAGCGCGGGCGGCTCACCGCCCCTGTCGGGTGGGCCGCTGTCCGCGGTGACGGGCAGGGCGTCCGACACGGCGCTGGCGAGAGCGACGCGGCGCAGTTCGGCAGAGCCTCCGACGGACTCCTGACGGAGCGAATCCCAGCGGCCGGGCGGCGCGTCGTCGCCGGTGAGCAGCCCCTGGTAGAGGTCGACCGAGGCGAGGTCGCAGAAGCCGGGCACGGCGACATCGAGGAGTTCGCGGGCGGTGGTCTCCAGGTCGAGGGAGTTACCGATGCGGGCACTGGCCTCGTTGAGCAGGGCGAGGTTGCGGCGGGCGCTGGCGGCCTCGCGGGCGGCGATGTGCCGTCGGGTCACATCGGTGGCCAGTCCGGCGATGCCGATGGGGCGGCCCGATCCGCTGTGCACCCGGTAGAGGTTCATGGACCAGTGGCGGCTGACCGGGTCGCCGGGCGCGGTGCCGATGAGCTGGAGGTCGGTGACGGACGCCCCGGTCTCCAGCACGCGCTCCAGGGTGGCGGTGAGCCGGTCCGCCTCGGGACGGGCGAGGTAGTCGTCGACCGTACGGCCTCGGTGGTCGGCGGCCTGACCTCCGAAGACGGTGGCGAAGCGCTGGTTGGCGCGCACCACGGTGAGGTCGGTGCCGAACAGCACGAAACCAAAGGGAGATTGACCGAATATGGCCTGTGACGCGGCGAGGTCCGTCTCGATGCGGCGCAGCGCGCGGACGTCCACGACGATACAGATCGCGGCCCGTTCCCCGGTCTCCGTCGCGCTCGGCATCACATAGATCTCGGCGAGTCCGTGCACGGCGTCCTCGCCCGGCATCCGGAACGGGACGAGGCCCGTCCACTCCTTGCCGTCGAGGATCTCGCGGACCCGGCGGCGGCCGTCCACGCGCAGTTCGGCAGGCAGGAACACCTCGACCGGATCCAGGCCCGTCGCTTCGTCCGCGGCAATGCCGAAGAGGCCGGCGGCCCGCCGGCTCCACTGCTCGATCAGGCCGTCGGGGCCGATCGAGAAGGAGGCGACCCTGATGTAGTCATAGATCGAGCCAGGCGGGCTGCTCTGCCACACGATGTCGCCCGCTGTCCCCGGTATTTCGCTCACGCGACCGTCCCCTCCAGCTCACGCACCGGACCGGTCCTGCCCGCAGTATTCAGCACTACGGCCCCTACCGACACGGCGTTCACGATCACAGCACGGTCTCAGTCCCTTTCAGCCAGGTTCTGCCCGACCTCTGGTGATCGCTGTGCGTCCCACCCCACTCCTAACCAGGCAGGGCCAGCTCGAACCACACCGTCTTGCCGGTCTTTCCGCGTCTGGTCCCCCAGCGGCGTGCGGAACAGGCCACCAGCTGCAGCCCTCTGCCGCCCTCGTCGTCCGGTCCCGCCATGCGTTCGGTGGGCGGATCCGGAAGCGGATCGGAAACTTCCACGAGCAGTCCGGGGCGGGCGGCGGGTGCGTCGCCGTTGGGGTGGGGGCGCTGCAGCCGTACCCCGATGGGACCCGATGTGTACTGCATGGAATTGGTGACCAACTCGCTGACCAGCAGGACTGTCACATCCCCCAGGGAGGTGTCGAGCCCCCAGCCGCGCAGCGCCTCATGGACGGCATGCCGCGCGGAGCGCACTGCGCCCGGCTCAGCCGGAAAGGTCCACTCGGCGCAGTCGCCTTCGGTGTCGATCACGCCGATCACTTCCCAAGACCAGCAACGGGGGGCGTCCTGTTTACGGGGGTTAATCAGCACATACCCGATATCTGGTACGAACTATCGCGGGGACCGACACGTGGGGCGTACGGGTGTACGGCCGCGCGCACGAACAGACACCCACAGGGAAAGGGGCGCACGAGGCGGTCGACACGCGCCGCCGGAATACATGTCAGCAGCACCGAGTCGCCGGGCGCACCGACGCCCGGACCGGCTCAGTCCAGCTCCCCCAACGCCTTCAGGTCATCGAAGAGCAACTGATCGACCGGTGGAACCAGAGGGCGGTCCGCGTACGAGAACCAGGCCATCTCCTCGATCTCGCTGCTCACCGCCAACGTCCCCTCGTAGTCCGCGGTGTAGCAGCTCATGCGGACCACGGCGCCGCCCGGCAGATCGGGCACCTCGGCCTCGTAGGTACCCACATGCACCGCGGTGCGCGGTTCGAGGAGCACCGTCAGCTCCTCCTTGATCTCGCGGACCAGGGTCTCCAGATCGCTCTCCGCACCCTCCCGCTTGCCCCCGGGGATGTAGAAGACGCCCTTCCCCCGTGGCCGCGCACAGAGAATCCTGCCGCCCTCCACACGCACCCACGCCACCGTGTCGATCAGCACCGACATCACTCCGCCTTCACCATCCGAAACCCACGTCAGGCAGGACCCTAGCGCTGCGACCGGAAGGGTTCACCGGCTCGCGACGCCCGGCACGACACCTCGCCGCGTTGTCGCCTCACCCGAGTGCGTCCGGCATGAGGGCGATGCTCCGCCTTGCGACGCACCGCACCGGACGCCGCGAGCTTCCGGCAAACCTTTCCGGCCACAGCACCAGCGCTGTGACCGGCGCCCTGGACGGACACCGCCCGCCGGACTTCGCTCAGCTCTCCAGGCCGCCGATCGCCTCGGCCAGCCACTTCCTCTCCTCCGCGCCGGCGGCCCGAGCGATGCGCAGCATGCCCTGCCGGAAGAGATCCGGCTCCTCCTCGGCCCGTACCGGCTCGCCCTCGCGGTAGAAGAAGCTTGCCGGGACGTCGAGGAAGGCCTGCCGACGACGGAGGACGGCGGCCTGCTCGGCCCGGTCGGGGAGGTGGCACAGGAACGCGAGCAGCGTGAAGTAGCGCTGTCCGTCGGTGATTTCGACTTCCTTGGGGTGCCGCAGCCGGGCCAGCAGTTCGCTGCGGACAGCGGTGGGCCGAAGGGCTCCGTCACGGAAACCGGCAACACCACACCCACCGACCGGCTTGCCTGACGAACGCCCGGCAGCCCCCGGCCGGCTCGGGCGGCGCGCCGCGACGCACAGCCGGGCCGGCGGCCCCGGTCACGGACGGCCCCGGTCACGGACGGCTCCCGCCGCCCCCCGCACGGGCGCTCACGAGCCGGAAGGCCGAGCCCCCGCCCCACTCCCCCGCGAACGCTCTACGGCCGGGCCCGCGCCCCGACGCGCTCCACCCAATAGAGCTGCTTGTGACCAGGGGCGTCGAGCTTGTCGGCGACCTTCTGGGCCTCGCCCTGCGTGGCATACCTGCCGACGCGGTAGCGATTGCCGTTGTCGTCCTGCCGTATCACCAGCCACGGGAGATCGGCACCGTTGTCGGTCATCGCGCCCCTCCCGAGCATTGCGCCCCTCCCGAGCATTGCGCCCCTCCCTCGAACGGCGTGTACGTTTCTAAGGATCCCCAGGAAACCGCAGTACGCATATGCCGGACCCTACGCCTGACCTTCACTCAACGCATACGTAATTACACAAAGAGATACCGATCCGGCCATGAAGAAGGGGGCGCATCCAGCTGGATGCGCCCCCCCTGGCAGCCCTTCGCCGACCTCCACCACGCGGCAACGGGGCAACGAACGGCTGTCAGCGGTCGGCCAATGAGCCGGTCAGCCGGTGCGCCCGTCGTTCGGCGTGCGGGCACGAACGGCAGGCAGGACCAGGACATGACAAGCCCTCGCGGTCGACGATCGACTGCCGCTCAAGGCACCCGACGAGGCGTCGATCCGTCACATCCGAAGCCGGACGGCGCCCCTCGCGCGCCGGTCACCTGACCGGAAGGTGGTAGGCGATCCGGAAGCGATCGGCGGGCACCACCACGTCCGCCGTCTCGACCGGGCGGCCGGACGCGTAATACGTACGCTCGATCACCATCACCACATGGCCCGGAACGCCGCCGAGCGCCAGGAGCTCCTCCGCCAGCCCCGGACGCGCGCCGACCTGCTCGGCCACGTTGTCCACGACGACGTCGATCGCGGCCATCCGCTCGACCACCCCGCATCCGCCCAACGGGCCCTCCTCCGGCAGCATCACCGGCGTACGCCCCGTCACGGCGAGGGGTTCCCAGGAGGTGGAGAGCATCATCGGCTCCCCGGCCTCCCGGAAGGTGTATCGCGTACGCATCACCCGGTCACCCGGTTCGATGCCCAGGCGCTCGGCGATCTCGTCGCTCGCGCCCTCCTGCTCACTGCGGGACTCCCACGTCCCGCGCACCCCTTCCGCCGTCTGCTCCTGACGGAACGGACTGGCCCCGGCCCCCGGCCGGTAGCCGGAACGGGCGATCCGGCGCGGGACCGGACGCTCGCGCACATACGTACCGGAGCCGGAGCGCCCCTCGACCAGCCCCTCGGCCATCAGCACCTTGCGCGCCTCCAGCGCGACGGTGTCCGAGACCCCGTACTCCTCGCGGATACGGGCCTGCGAGGGCAGGCGCGTATGCGGCGGCAGCAAACCATTGACGATCTTCTCTCTCAGATCGCTCGCAACACGCAGATAGGCGGGCTGCTCACCGAAAGTCACAGGCCACTCCCAACAGATTGACAGTCTGCAACAGCCTGACAACCGTCGGTTGTGGATCGCAAGCGCAGGCCAAAGTTTCACTCGAAGTGATGATTCGTCAGCGCCGCGCGCATGCCCCACCGACGGCGCCCGAGCGGCGGCGCCCCGGCACGTGCTTCGCCGCACCGGCGACCGGGCGCAGGCGCGCGGGGCGGCCACGGATGCGGCCGCCCCACCTGTTCATCCGCCTACGGAGCCGTCATCAGAACTGCAGGGCCCAGGAGTTGATCCGCCCGGTGTCGGCCGCCGCGTTGTCGCCGACCCGTACCTTCCAGGTGCCGTCGGCCACCTCCGACGAGGCGTTCACCGTGTAGGTGGAGACCACGTCGTCGACGCTGCCGCATTCGGCCACCACACGCCTGACATGCTGGCGGGCATGGTCATGTATCTCTGCCCGCAGGACGGCACTCGCGCCGAAACGACCGCTCTCACCTGGTGTTGCCCGGTCTGCCGCGGCCCCTGGGACCTCGATTTCGAGGTCACCGATCCGCTCTCGCTCAACTCTCTCGCGGGACGCGTCAATTCACTGTGGCGTTACGAAGAGGCGCTGCCCCTCGCCACGCCCACGACCACCCTTGGCGAGGGCCGCACCCCGCTCGTCCCGCTCACCGGCACGGTGTCGGCCAAGCTCGACTTCCTGATGCCGACGCTCTCCTTCAAGGACCGCGGCGCCGTGATGCTCGTCGAACTGGCCCGCCGCCTCTCGCCCGAGCGCGTCGTCGCGGACAGCAGCGGCAACGCGGGCACGGCCGTCGCCGCCTACTGCGCCCGCGCCTCGCTCCCCTGCACGGTGTACGTACCCGAGGGGACGTCGCCGAAGAAGACCGAGCAGATCCGGGCGCACGGGGCGCACCTGGAGATCGTCCCCGGCGACCGCGAGGCCACCGCGCTGGCGGCTCGTGCCGCCGCCGACACCTCGGGCACGTTCTACGCCTCGCACGTCTTCAACCCGTACTTCCTGCACGGCACGAAGACCTATGTGTACGAGCTGTGGGAGGACCTCGGCGGCCGGCTCCCGGACGCCCTCGCCGTACCGGTGGGCAACGGCACCCTGCTGCTCGGCGCGGCCCTGGCCACGGCCGAACTCCAGGCCCGGGGTCTGATCGAGGAACGCCCGGCACTGATCGCCGTGCAGGCCGAGGCGGTGTCCCCGCTGGCCGCCGCCTTCCGCGCGGGCGCGGACGATGTGCTCGACGCCCCGGCCGGCACGGCCGCCCCCACCCTCGCCGAGGGCATCGCCATCCCCCGCCCGCCGCGCGCTCGGGCCGTCCTGGCCGCAGTACGGGAATCGGGCGGCACCTTCCTCACGGTGACCGAGGATCAGATCCGGGCCGCGCAGCTGGACCTGGCCGCCCGCGGGTTCTACGTGGAGACGACGGGCGTCGCCTGCTGGGCCGCGGTCGGCGGCTGGACGGACCGGAGCGTCGTCGTACCGCTGTGCGGCGCGGGTCTCAAGACCGGCCTCGCCGGCTGACGCGGGCCGCCCGCGCCGGCCGGCCGTTCACCCGCGCGCCGCGCGCCGTGCCCCGCCGCCCGGCGCGCGCTTACCTACCTTCGTACGGTGAGCCTCTCGCGCGTCTGTCTCCTCACGTCCCTGACGTCCCTGGTCGCGGGCGCCCTGATCGCACCGCTGCCACGCCTCTCGTACGCGGCCGCCCCCCTCCCGCCCACGGCCACCACCTGCGGCCGGGACACCGACCCCGCCTGGGCCCCGACCTCCACCCGGTTCGGCGGGGCCGACGGTTACGACCCCTATGTCGGCAACGGATATCTGGGACACCGCGTGCCCGCCGCGGGCGCCGGATATGCCGCGTCGGGCGAGAAGACCGGCTGGCCGCTGTTCACTCCGCGCTACGACGGCGCCTTCGTCGCCGGCCTGTTCGGACGCGAGAAGGACCTGGCGGCCGGCCGCGAGGTGATCGCCGCGCTGCCCAGCTGGACGACCCTCGACCTGCGCGTGGGCAACGAGACGTACGGCTCCGGCACTCCCCCGGCCCGGATCTCGCACTACCGCCAGACGGTGTTCCTGCGCTGCGGCCTGGTGCGCACCTCACTGCGCTGGACCACGGCCGACGGGCGCGCGACCGACCTCGCGTACGAGGTGCTCGCGGACCGCGCCGACGTGCACACCGGCGCGGTACGGCTGCGCATGACACCGCACTGGAGCGGTACGGCGACCGTCACCGGCCGCCTGGACCCGCGGGGCGCACGCCGGATCGCGCTCAAGGACGACGGAACGTTCCGGACCCGGGGCACCGGGACGGCCGGCGCGATCGTCCAGACGCTGCGCGCCGACGGGCCGGGGCCGGCGCGCGGCAGGGCACCGGCGCCCGGCACACCCCGTCCGCACAGCGAGCTCCGGGTGCGCGCCGGGCGCACGTACTCCGTCGAGAAGTACGTCGGAGTCGACACCGCGCTCACCTCGTCGGCCCCGTCCGCCGCCGCCCGTGCGGCGTCCGTGCGCGCGGCCCGGCGCGGCTGGTCCGGCGTCCTCGCGGCGAACGCCGCCGCCTGGCGACGGGCCTGGGCGGCCGACATCTCCGTACCGGACAGTCCCGAGCTGCAGAAGTGGCTGCGGTCGGCGCAGTACGGACTGCTCGCCTCCACCCGGACCGGGTCTCGCGACAGCATCGCCCCGGCCGGTCTGACCAGCGACAACTACGCGGGCTTGGTGTTCTGGGACGCCGAGATCTGGATGTATCCGGGGCTGCTCGCCACCCGCCCCGAGCCGGCCCGTCCGGTCGTCGAGTACCGGTATCGCACGCGCGGGGCCGCCCGCGCCAACGCCCAGAAGCTGGGGTTCCGGGGGCTGTTCTACCCGTGGACGAGCGCGAGCAGGGGCGACCTCTGGTCCGAGTGCCAGAGCTGGAACCCGCCGCACTGCGTCACCCAGAACCATCTCCAGGGCGATGTCTCGCTCGCCGTCTGGCAGTACTACCTGGCGACCGGGGACCGCGACTGGCTGGCGGGCCACGGGTGGCCACTGCTCTCCGGCATCGCCGACTTCTGGGTCTCGCGGGCCACCGCCGACGGCGACGGCAGCTACTCGATCAAGGAGGTCGCGGGCCCGGACGAGTACAGCAACGGTGTCACCGACGGGGTTTTCACCAACGCGGTCGCGGCCACCGCCCTGCGCAACGCCACGCGCGCGGCACGGCTGCTCGGACATCCCGCGCCGGCCGGGTGGGCACGGGTCGCGGACGGTCTGCGCATCCCCTACGACCCGAAGCGGAAGCTCTTCCTCCAATACGCGGGCTACAACGGCTCGACGATCAAGCAGGCCGACACCGTGCTGCTGATCTACCCGCTGGAGTGGCCGATGGAGCCCGGCGCCGCGGCGGCCACGCTCGACTACTACGCCGAGCGCACCGATCCGGACGGCCCGGCGATGACGGACTCGGTCCACGCGATCGACGCCGCCGCGATCGGGGAGGCCGGCTGTGTGACGTACACCTATCTCCAGCGCTCCGTACGCCCGTTCATGCGCGGTCCGTACGCGCTCTTCAGCGAGGCCCGGGGTACGAAGTCCGGCGCGCAGGACCCGTTGTCGGGCCGTCCCGCGGAGGATTTCCTCACCGGAAAGGGTGGATTCCTCCAGGTCTTCACGCACGGCCTGACGGGCCTGCGCCTGCGGGAGGACGGGGTGCGCCTCGATCCCCTGCTGCCGCCGCAGCTGGGCAAGGGCGTGACACTGACGGGCCTGCGGTACCGGGGCCGTACGTACGACGTCGCGATCGGCCCGCTGACGACGACGGTCCGGCTGACCTCCGGCGCTCCGTTCACCGTCCACACCCCCACCGGCCCCCGTCTCCTCACCGGCACGCTGACCCTGCGCACCCGCCGCCCGGACCTCGCCGCGACGACGGACGCGGCCCGTTGCCGCCCGGCGACGGCGACCTCCGAGACGCCCGGTCTGTACGCGGTCGCCGCGGTGGACGGCAGCGCCGCCACGGCGTGGGCCCCGGACGGTGCGACGGGCGCGCTGACGGTGGACCTGGGGCGCACGGCCCCGGTGACCTCGATCGAGCCGGAGTGGACGGACGCCCGCTCGTCCTCGTACCGCCTGGAGACATCGGTGGACGGCACGGACTGGCAGCCCTACCGGTCGGGGGCGACGGCTCGTCGGGTGCGACTGACGGTCACGTCGGAGGACGCGGAGAAGCCGGTGGGAGTACGGGAGTTGAGGGTCGCTCAGCCGTGACCGGCGGCGCGCCGCGCAGCCGCTTCCCGGCCATCGGCCGTCCGAGAAGAATTCCGGCCAGGACCAGGGCCGACCCGCAGAGCTGCCTGGCCGTGAGCGCCTCGCCGGCGAGGGCGGTGCCGAGCAGTACGCCGGTCACCGGGTTGAGCAGGCCGACCAGTCCGACCGTGGCGGCGGGAAGGTGGCGCAGACCCGCGAACCAGGCGGCGAAGGCGAGCGCGGTGGCCACCACGGTGACGTAGCCGAACCCGAGGACGGCCGGTCCGTCGAGTGCCGGCGGCGCGCCCTCGACGAGGGCCGCGAGGGGCAGCAGCAGAAGCCCTCCCGCGATCAGCTGCCAGGCGGTCGAGGCGAGTACGTCGACCTCGGTGCCCCACCGCTTGGCCAGGACGTAGCCGAGGGACGACATGAGCATCGCGGCGACGGAGGCGAGCACTCCACGCACGTCGGCCGACGCCGTCCCGCCGAGCAGCATCAGGCCCACCCCGCCGAGTCCGACGACCGCGCCGGCCAGCGGCAGCAGGCGCGGGCGCTCGGCGAGCAGCGCCCAGGCGATCAGCATCATCACCATCGGCGAAGTCGCCATGACCGTCGACGCGGTACTGGTCGGCAACAACTGGGCGGCCACGTAGACGAGGGCGAAGAACCCGCCCATGTTGAGGGCGCCGAGAACGAGGGATTTCCACCACCAGGGGCCGCGCGGCCGTCGCCGGCGTACCGCCAGGAGCAGCAGCCCCGCCGGCAGGGCCCTGATCGCGGCTCCGTAGAGGGGGTGGCCGGCGGGCAGATACGCGTGGGTGACGAAGTAGTTCGTACCCCAGGCCACGGGTGCGATCGCCGTGATCAGGACCCACCGCAAAGTAGCTTCCATGGAAGTTATTATGCCTTCCAAGGAAGCTACAGTGAACCCATGTACCCCGACACCGCCGGACCCGCCTCCGCGCCCTCTCCCCCGCCGCCCGACCACATCGCCCGCATCCAGGCGGAATGGGCCAGGGAACGACCGGATGTCGACGTGGGCCCGCAAGGGGTGATCGGTCGGCTCCACCGCCTGGCCGGAATGCTCACCGAACAGCTCTGCGTGGTCTACCGGCGGTTCGGGCTGAGCGAGGGCGAGTTCGACGTGCTGGCCGCCCTGCGCCGCGCGGGCGAGCCGTTCGAACGGGCCCCGGGCGAACTGGCGGTGCACACCATGGTCACGACAGGGGCGATGACCAAGCGGATCGACCGTCTGGAACGCGACGGCCTCGTCACCCGCCGCCGCTCGGCCGGTGACGGCCGGGGCCGAGTGGTCGCGCTCACCCCCGCGGGCCGGGAACTGATCGACCGGGCCTTCACCGAGCACATGCGCAACGAACGCCGCCTCCTGGACGCCCTGCCCCCGGAGGCGGCGGCACAGTTGGAGGCACTCCTGACCACATGGCTGGGCCACGTGGAACCGCCGCACCGCGCGCCGGTCGCGACGGATCAGGCGGGTCCCACGTGCCGGGCCGCTCAGATGCCGGGCGGGTCGAGCCGCGTGTAGGGAAGGCCGATACTGGTGCCGCCGGGGGTGACGACCCGGACAGTGACCGTCCCCGCCACGCCGGGCGGTGTCGTGGTGGTCAGTTGGGTGTCGGAGACCACGGTGAAGCCGGCGGGCACGGCCCCGAACAGTACCGCGCTGGTGTACGTCAGTCCGACGCCGGTGAGAGTCACCGTGGTTCCGCCTGCCGACGGCCCCTGGCCGGGCGCCAGACCGGAGATGACCGGGACACCGAGATAGACATAGGTCACGCCGTTGCTCGTGCCACCGGGCGTGGTGACGGTGACCGGGACCGTGCCGACGGCACCGGGCGGCGCCACCGCCCTGATCTCCGTGGCCGAGATGATGGTGTAGGTGGTCGCCGCCGTCGCGCCGAAGCGGACCGCCGTGGCCTGGAGAAGATTCTCACCGGGCAGCGTCACGGAGTTGCCACCGCCCGCCTGCCCGGACGCCGGGGTGATCTCGTCGAGAACCGGCGCGTCGAGGTAGTAGTAGAAGACGGCTTGGGTGCTGGTACCACCGGGAGTGGTGACCGTGACGGCAACCGGACCCGGACCGCCGGTGGGGACGGACGCGGTCAGCTGGGTCGCCGAGACGACGGTGAACGAACTCACCGCGTTCGCGCCGAAGTGCACAGCGGTCGCTCCGGTGAAGCCGGTCCCGGAGAGAGTGACGCTGTTGCCACCCGCGAGTGGCCCCTGGGCCGGAACCACACTGCTCAGCACCGGACCGGCGACATACGTATAGGGCACCCCGGCGCTGGTGCCGCCCGGGGTGGTGATCGTGACGTTGACGGTGCCGGCGGGCGCGGCGGGGGCGATCGCGGTGACCTGCGTCGCGGAGACGGCGAGGAACGCGGCGGCCGCGGTACCGAAACTGACCGAGGTCGCGCCGGTGAAGCCGGTCCCGGTCAACGTGACCGTGTTCCCGCCCGCGACCGGCCCCTGGTTGGGGACGACGGAACCGATCACGGGCGCCGCGAGCACGTAGGTGAAGCCGGAGCCGTTGCCGGTTCCGTCGGGTGTGGTCACCGTGGTCCGTACGGTGCCCGCACCGGCCGGGGCGGCCGCGGCCACCGACGGTTGCGTGACGTGGGGGACTGAGCTGTCGGAGCTCTCCACAGCCGTTCTCCTGTCGAGGTGATGTGATGGGGGCGTGGTGGACGGGCCGCCACTTCGGAACATGACGACCGGCGCGCCGCCCGGACCTCCTGGCCGGGCGGCGGTGAGCGAGTGATGTCGAGCGGATTGCCCGCCCGGCCGGGCGCGGAACGTCCCGGACCGGGCGGACATCACGCGTCCGGAAGCGGCACCGACGCCGGGTTCGTTGCGCGTCGGCAGTCGGCGCCGCAGCCGTGACGGATCAGATGCCGGGACCCGCCACATACGTGAAGGCGCCGACGTCCGTGGCCGTGCCCGCGGGGTTCGAGAGACCGACGTCGACCGCACCGAGGGTGCCCGGCGGGGTGACGGCGGACACCGTCGTCGCGTTGATGACCGAGAACGGCGCCGCCACCGAGTTGAACGTGACCTGGCTCGTCGAGGTCAGGTTGGTGCCCGTGATGGTCACCGCGGTCCCGCCGGACGTCGGCCCGGAGGTCGGCGTGATGGCGGTGATGGTCGGGACGTCGATGTAGGTGTACGTCAGACCGTTGTTGGTGCCTCCGGCGGTCGTCACGCTGACCCCCACCGACCCGGCCACCGCACCCGCGGGCACGACGACGCTGATCTGGCTGTCCGACAGCACGGTCGGCGTCACGGTGTTGACACCGAAGGTCACCCCCGTGGCGGTGGACAGGCCGGTGCCGCTGATGACGACGGTGTTCCCGCCCGCGGTGGGGCCCGAGCTCACGCTCAGACCGGACTTGAACGGGGCGCCGACGTAGAAGAACGGAAGCGGGTTGCTGGTTCCGCCCGGTGTCGTCACCGTCACGCCGACCTCGCCGGAGCCGGCCGGCGAGACAGCGGTGACCTGGGTGGGCGAGACGTTGGTGACTCCGGTGGCCGGCTTGGTACCGAAGAGCACAGCGGTGGTGCCCGTGAGGTTGGTGCCCGTGATGGTGACGGTGGTACCGCCACCGGTGGAACCCTGGTTCGGGCTGATTGGCATGGTCGTCCTCCGTGTGTGAACTGAACTCTCGAATAAGGGAGTTGACTCAGAGCCTGGTCCGGGTCAGGCCCCAGGGGCATGACCTGGACCTCCGGGCCACCGCCGGGCCCGGCCGTCCTCATTCACCTCCTCCTCGGCCTGTCCCGCGGGATGCCGGGAGCACCCGGGAGGGCGTCCGGAAGTTGCCTGGTCGGGGAAGACACCGTCAGCGGATGTCGCGGCGTGAGGTGTCCGGAGCCGTGATGAACCCTGTCGCGGGCCCGCCGGGCACCGGACGCCGTGACCGGCCCGCAGCGGGCGCCGCTCCGTACGAGCCGGGACCGCCCCCGCGATGAAGAACTGCTAGCGATCGCACTGCCCTCGCCGTGCGGCCGAGGCGTTCACATGACCGGTGCCGGCTCGCTCACGGCGGCGATGGCCGCACGCGGGTCGCAGGGTCCACGGCCACGTTCGTGGCCTCGACAGCGAGGTACTCGGTTGTGCGCGGATGGCTCGCGCACCGCTCCCGTGCAGAGGCCGGAGGCTGTCCATCAGTCCCTGCCGCTACCTGGCAGGGGCGACTGGTCGGATCCAAGTCCTCTACAGGGGCGCCCATCGCGGTCGTCCGGAGCAAACGATGCCGGGGTCCGTCACGCATCGACGGGTCGGCGAACAGAACGGTTCCGCGCTCCCCCGGAGAGGGATGGGCGGCCCACCGGTTCGGTTACCCAAGTGACCCATACAAACGAAATATGACTCAAGCATCTTGACGACCAATCACCTGATTGGACGAGCGCGCGGAGGGCATATCGGCCGGTGCGCCGGGGGAAGACGAATCCGCCACCCACCCCACCGCACGCCCCCACCCCACGCCGCCCAGGACCCGCCTGGCGCATCAGCAGCCCGTGCCGCCGCCCGTGCCGACTCCGCGGGCCGTCGCGACCAATGAAGCCGACGCCCGCTTACGCCTGCCGCCGTGCCTCCACACCGCCGCACCCGCCTCCCGGCCCGACCACCGCCGCCTGCGAGTGAGGGACCACCGCGCCGTTCAGGTGTGGGTCGTGCACGTCGACATCGCTCCACGGTTTACGACACCCGATCCCGCGCCAGGAACACACGCGGTCGGTCGGAATCCGCTGGAGGAAGCGGCACCCTGTCCGGGCCGGCCGCGCCGGATTGTCAGTGGCGGCTGCTTCCATGGCGCCATGAGCACTGTGCACGAGACCGCCGCCCTCCTCCCCGACCCCGTCCAACTCCGCGCCCATCTGCGCGCACTGGCCGTCCTGGACACCACGATCGGCGACGATCCGCGGTTCTGCCGCTACACCTTCGACACCGCCTGGGGCCCCGGCGAGGAGGCGGCCCTGATGGAGAACGGCGCGGGGGACGACTTCTCCGTCCTCTTCACCCCGGCCGGCGTGCTCATACGCGGCTTCGACCACGAGTCGGAGATGAGTCCGTACGCGACGGACGACGAGCAGCTCTGGCCCGGTGTCATCGACGAAGTGCCCGCCGCGCTGCGCCCGCTCCTGGACGAACCCGCCTTCTGCGACGAGGGCATCGACGCCCCTCTGGTCACCACCTGCCTGTGGCGGGAGACCGGCGAGACCGTCTGGCGCACCGGCTCGGCCATCGCCTTCCCCGCCGACAGAGAGGATCCGGACGGCTCAGGCTTCCTCTTCAGCCTCCTCACCGACCGCTCCCCCGAGGCCGTCCAGGCCCACTTCGAGGACTACTACGAGCGCCGCATCCCCCTCGGCGCCATCCGCCACGTCCTCGCCGGACACCCCCTCACCCCTGCGGTCGCCGGGGCCCTCAACCCGGCCGTCCTCTCGGACGACGCGCTGCTCCGCAGGATCGCCGCGCACCCCGAGGTCGCCTCCTACCTGGCCTGCGACGGCGAGTTCGACCTTGCCCGCACCGACCCGATCGAGTCGATCGCCCTGCCCAACGGCCTTCCGGTGGCGCCCGTCGCCGGCTGCAACGCGGGCGGCACCCACTATCTCTGCGGCCCGCCCTTCCCCGACGGCTCCCGCCCCGTCCTCTACACCGACTCCGAGGGCCAGGCCTCCCTCATCGCCGAGTCGCTCGCCGAGGCCCTGACCCTCGTCATCGTCCTCCCGTCCTGGCACGACGCCCTGGCCGGCTTCCGTCCTCCCGCCCTCAACTCCGACTACCTCGACGACCACCCGGACCACCCCACCGTCCGCGATCGCCTCCTGGCCGCACTTCGACTCCCGCCGGCCACCGACCGGGAAGTCCTGGACCGCCTGCTCGCCACCGCCGCTCGTACCGTTCCCGGCGGCTTCCTCCCGCACGTTCCCGATGAGGAGGACTCCGCCTTCCAGCCGATGCTCGAACTGTCCGCCGAGTAGGGCCGCCGCCACCCGACCGGTTCAGGGCCTCGCCGTGCGCCGCCGGGGAGCGAGAGCCGGGTCCGATCGCCGCCGACATCGCGAACCTGACGGGCAACGGCTTCAGCACGGCGAGCATTCGACGCATCAGCGAGCCACAAGCCACGGAGCTGGAGCGCTTCCGTCTCCGACGCGGCGACGTCGTCCTGGCGCGCCGCGAAGAGCTGGGGCGAGCCGCCGTCGTCCGCGAGGAGCAACACGGCTGAATGTGTGACACCGGGTGCCCAGCACCATCCCGGCACGGGATTCGCGACAAAGTACAAGAAGACTCGACGCAGAGAACGCTACCCAACACCTGCGGGTGCCGGTGCACGGATGCTCGAAGCTTTAGCCTGAGTTTCACCCGCAGTACCCGAATCACACCCGTGAGTAGATCCATATCAATCCGGCTGACGCCGAACAGGCTCTGCCCTCACCCGACGAGGCATGCCTTGGCACGGCATGCGCGTTCCCGACTCAGTCGGCGGTGCCGGGCTCCACGACCCACTCGGCTCGCAGCCCGCTCACCGAAGCGATCATGTCGAAGTCACCGTCGTAGTGCAGGACCGTGGCCCGATGCCGCTCGGCGGTTGCCGCGATGAGGACGTCGGCCAGCGACAGCGCCCGGTGAAATCTGGCATTCAGAGCCAGGGCCTGAATCTCGAGCGCCCGCTCGAACTCCTCGTCATCGCAAGGCAGGTAGTCGAATTCACGGAGCAGGGTACGCAGTCGCAGCGCCTCGGGCTTTCCGCGCGCCGAGTACAGAACCTCATACTCGGTGGGGGCGCACACCGCCAAGAGCCCGTCGCGGTCCAACGCATCCAGCCGCGCCCGCACTGCCGGTTCGCCCCGGCGGGCCAGCACTGACTTGTCGATGAGGTGGTGCCCCTTCACGCCGCCGAGGCCCCGCCTTCGCGCTTCAGCGAGCCGTCCGGATTCCGCGGCCCCGTCTGCGACCGGATCTCCGCGAACGCGTCCTCGAACTCACCATCGTCGATGGCATCGAACAGCTCCCGGCGCAGCCGCAGCCTCACCCCCTCCTCCATGGCCGCCCGCACTGCGGCGGCTTTCGTCTTCGCCCCGTACACCCGCATTGCCTGCTCAACGATCTCCTCGTCCAGATCGATCACAGTCCTGGCCATCAGCTATTCCTCCGCAGCCCAACGACACAACAACGATGTCATTTGTGAATCAGAAATGACATCAAAGTGCCGAGACGCTTCGAGGGCACCTCGATCAGGGGCGGGAGCAAGGCCCCGGAGATCGATCACCAGCCGGAACGGTCGGCTGCCAGCTCGAATGCCTCACCCAGACCCCGAAGGCGTACGGGCCAAGTCGCTCCTGGTACCGCCCTCACGCTGCCGTGCTCGGAGCATCGCCGTGACCCTCGACTGCCGCTACACGGCCTCTTCCTTCCAGGGACTAAGAATCCACCTGCTGATCGACCGCTACTTCGTAGAAGGCATCCGCGGCGCTTGGCGATGTAGGCGTCGATGGCCAGCTTGTACTTCACCATCACATAAGCCGGTGTTGCATCCACTGATTGAACCTGGTCTGTACCCATCGTGCCTAATCTGCCAACCAGCCGTCCAGGGAGACCTCGGTCCCGCCGTTCAAGTACAGGCTGAGGGCGCTGGCCGTGGTGTCCACGAAGGCTTCCGGGATAGCGGTGGCGTCGACCCAGCGGACTTGGGAGTGCTTGCGGGGTTCGCGGTTTTCGGGCTCGCCCGTCCATTCATGGGTGGCGAAGACGACCGTGAGGAAGCCGTTGGGGGCTTCGACGCCCCAAGCACCGTGGATGATGTGGGCGACCTTGAGGGACTCGGGCTTCACCGTGAGGCCCGTCTCCTCGTAGAGCTCGCGGACCGCGGTCTCGGTGATGGGCTCGCCGGGCTCGCTCTTGCCGACGGGGAGGTCCCACAGTCCCTGGGCGAACTTGGCGTTCTCGCTGCGCTGGAGGAGCACGACGCGATTGGTGGCCTTGTCGTGCACGATGACAGCCGCGACCAGCAGCGTCATCGAGTCGAGCGCCGGCTTGAGGGCTGAGAGGCGGTTGTCGGTCTGCTGGGCCACGGGATTCCCTTCTTCGGGGCGGTTGTTGGGCATGTTAGGCGAGGGCGTCGCGGGCTCGGCGGGCGAGATCTGCAGCACCAGGAACGCGGCGACGCTGGTAGACCGCGAGCGTGGAGCGAATCGAGGTGATCGCCTTGCGGGTGCGGTCGGAGGTCATGCCTTCCATGAGGACCAGGGCCTGGGCCCAGGCGGCGACAGCTTCGTCGGCGCGGGCCTGGGCGGCGAGGCTGTCGCCGAGGTCGGCGTGGGTGAGGGCGTGGACGCGCTTGTACTTCTTCGGGTCCCAGCGGGTGAGCGCGTCACGGTGCTGCTGTTCCGTACCGATGTGGTCGACGAGGTCAGTCAGCGTGCGGGCGGTGTGGCTGGCCACGGTGCCGGCGGCAGGGCCGCTGACGTGAGAGAAGCTGGGCTGGGGACCGTCCTCGCGCAGGAGGGCGTCTTCGGCGGCGAGGAGAGCGCGGGCGGCCAATGAGTTCTCGCCGACGGCTGCGTAGGCTCGGGCGTGTGTGATGTGGAGGAGCGCTTCCGTCTGGCCGTCTACGTGGCCGAGGCCCCGGGTGAGCGCGCCTTCGACGAGGTCCACGCAGTGGTGGGGTTGCTTGAGGCTGAGGGATTAATGAGCGAGGGCGCGCATCATCCAGGCGGCGTGGCCGTGGGGGTCGGCTTCGCAGGCGAGTTGGTAGCCGACCTGGTAGTAGCGCTGGGCGGCACCTTCGTGGCCGAGGTCGTGGTGTTTCCATCCTGCGAGGTAGGCGAGTTCGGCGACGGCACCGAAGGCTGCCTGGCGTAAGGACTCCGAAGTGAAGCGGCCGCGCAGCATGGGGGCTGCCGTGTCGGCAAGGTACGCGGTAACCGTGGTCAGGCCGTGCCCGCCACCGAGCCGTTCGTCGGCGGTGCTGAAGGCTGCCGTGATCTGCCGTACGACGTCGATGTCGTCGCCGCCGACGAGGGAGCGGGCGGTGCGGGCGCGCAGCATCCGCGAGGTGGCTTCGTGGTCGTGCAGGAGCGGCATGGCCACGCCGGCCGTGGTGAAGGCGGCGATGGCCAGGAAGCGGCGGCGCTCGACGTCCGCACGGCCGAGGTCGGTGACCGCAGTGACGGGATCGGTGTCCGGTAGAGACTCCGCGTCGGGTGAGTGGAAGCCGAGCTCGGTTCGGGTGACGACGCGGCCCAGCCGTCGGGAGAGAGCTTCCGCAAGGTACTGCCCTGTTCGGCCGGACGGCGCGCGGGCACCACCCACCCAGTGGGAGATGGCCGACTTGTTGGTCTGGAGCAGTTCGCCGTTCTCGGCGGCGATGCGGCGTACGTCCTTGGCGAGCACGTCGTACGTGCACCCGGCGGCGCTGATCGTGTCGCGCAGCCGGGAGTTGGCGCTGGTCGGTGCCGGCACGATCGCCTCCGCTCCGGATCTGTAAACCGTGTATACCGCTTGACCCCGGTCACACCGTACCCACTCTGCGTAGCGGGCGGTTCACTTATCGACAGCCGCCCCACTTTCGGGCCGGGCGGCCCCCAAGTTCCGTACGCCCTACCGGGCTCGGGCATTCCTGTGCCCCGGCCCGGACGATCAGAGACGGAGACACGGTGACCACCATCGACACCGCGACCATCACGGTCGAGCTGCCCGACTCCTTCGACCCGCGCTGGAACCGCCTGCCCGGCATCCAGGTGGACGGCCAACGCATCACCATCGACCCGGCCGAGTACTTCTTCCGCTTCGAGTCCCACACCTGGCTCGTCGCCGACTGGGAGTTGGTGAAGGCTCAGCTCCTGGGCGTGGACGAGACGACCGGGAGCGCGGTCGAGCAGCTCGCGCTTGACTTCATCAAGAACCACGGCGAGTCCACCTCCGACGCGGCCCGCGTGCTGGCGACGGCGTACGGGGTGTACTCGTACCTCTTTCGCGAGGAGCACCTGGCCGGCCTTGGCCTCCCGCAGATCACCGCCGATCACCTGCGCATGCTGCGTGAGGCGGCCACGCTGATGGCGCTCAACAAGGTGGAACTGGACGGCCACATCTCCAACGTCGGCCCGTGCTGGTTCTTCCCCGCCGCCACATCCGTCGTCTTCGACCTGGACGAAGCGACGGGCGGAATGCTGGACGAGGTCTACCACGGCGGCTGGTTCAACGAGCACCGACGGATCGAGTCCATCAAGGCCCACGCCGCGCTCGGCGGCCGACTCGTGCACGGTTGCCAGTCCGTGCCGGACCAGTCCGGCGGCGTCGTCGCGCCCTACGGTGCCTCAATGGCCAACTTCCGTGACGACCTGGCCGAGTTCAAGGCGGGCTGGATCGAGCAGGTCTACGCCCACCGCGTGACCGCAGCCGAGTAACCCCGTCCCCGTACGGCTCCGGGGCGGGCCAGCTCGCGCGCTCCCGCCCCGGAGCCCACCAGCCCCTGGAGACCCCCATGGACCAGAGCCTGTCCGCCACCCTGCTGGACGACCTGTGCACCCTCGTCGGCAAGCCCCTCCCCGAACGTGCCGAGATTCGTGTCTGGGGCATGTCCGGTGTCGAACGCGTCACCTTCCCCGACGGCACCACGGCCGTTTTCAAGTACGCCAAGGAGCCCTTCGACCGCGAGGCCCAGGCCCTGCGGATGGCATACCAGCGCGGGCTCCCGGTCCCCGCGCTCCACGCCACCGCCATGCAGGACAAGTGGCTCGGGATGCTCATGGACGACCTCGGCACCCCCGTACGGGACGCCGACGACCTCGACGGCGTCGCCGCCGCCGTCATGCTCCACGCCGCCCGTCCGGCGGGCGGTCTGCCCCTCCTCGACGGGGCGGGCCTCGCAGCCCTGCCCGGCCGGGCCCTCGATCACCTCCAGCGGCTGCGGAAGGCCGACCGATGGACGGACTGCGACGACATCGAGACCGCGCTGGGGAAAGTCGCCGCCGCGGCCGAGGCCCGCGTCCAGGGGGCGACGCTCGACCCGTTCGGCTGGGTGCACTCCGAGTTCCACCCCACGAGCGTCCACATCGGGGAGAACGGCTGGCATCTCCTCGACTTCGCCCGCGCCTTCACCGGGCCCGGCCTGATCGACCTCGCCTCGTACCACGGCACCACCGACGTGCCGAGCCCCTTCCGACTGCGGGTGTTCCTGGAGCAGTACGTCACCGCAGGTGGTCATGAGGACGCCCTCGCGTCC
Source organism: Streptomyces sp. NPDC104309 (assembly GCF_055584025.1). Taxonomy (NCBI): domain Bacteria; kingdom Bacillati; phylum Actinomycetota; class Actinomycetes; order Kitasatosporales; family Streptomycetaceae; genus Streptomyces; species Streptomyces sp. NPDC104309. The sequence goes on from NZ_JBVJMV010000004.1 coordinate 197,474, forward strand.
CGGGGCGGCCTGGCCGCCGAGGCATGGGCCCTGGGCTGGCACCGCATGTGGGCCGTGGAGTGGTTCATGGAGCAGGCCATCCGCTGGATCGACGACCCGGCCAAGGACCCCGCGTACATCCCCGTCGTCCGCCGCCACCTGAACGACGTGGCCCAACTCCTGGAGGTCTAGGTGCTCGCCCAGGTCTCCCCCTGGTACGCCCACGCAGCCCAGCGCACAGCCGCTGCCCCCGCGCATGCCCTCACAGCGCCTGCCCGGATGGAATGGAGCACCCACGCCGGCATCGGTCCCGGCGCTGAGATTCTGGGACGGGATCTGTGCGGCAAGCGCGTCCTGGAGCTGGGCTGCGGCCCCGGCCACAACGTGGCCCACCTCGCGAAGCACCACCAGGCCCGCGTCACCGGTGTGGACCTGGTCGGCCTCCAGGTACGCCGGGCCCGCTCCCACTACGGCCACATCGACGGCGCCACGTTCGCCTTCGGCCACGCACTGCACCACCTGCAGGCCACCGGCCAGACCGTCGACGCGATCTACTCCGTCTTCGGCGCCGTCGGCCTCGTCGCCCCCGAGCTCCTCCTCGCCGCCGTTTCCCGACGCCTGAAACCGGGCGGTGTCCTGGCCTTCTCCGTCCCTCACCCGGCACGGGCCGGAAGACATCCATCCACGGACGACCGTCCGCGCGAGGACTACGTCACCATGCCCGACCGCACCCGACTGCCTCTCGCCCGATGGGAGTTCGACGCTCACCGCTGGGGAGCCCACCTCTCCCGGACCGGCCTGCGCATCACCTCGGCGCTGGAGCTGCGGCACCCGCGCCGCGACCCGTGGCCCACCACCCTCCTGATCACCGCCCGCAAACGCTGACCGATGGAGGCAACGATGCCCCTGCCCTACCTGCTCCTGGACATCGACGGCGTCCTCATACCGTTCCCTGCCGCCGACGGCAGCACCCCGCCCACTCACGTCCGCCACACCGTCCTGCCCACCGGCCGGCACCCCGACGACCCCGTCCCCATCTGGCTCGACCCGAGCCAGGGCGACATTCTCACCGACCTCCTGACCAGCGGACTCGTCGCGCCCCTGTGGTGCACGAGCTGGCGCAATGACGCCACCACGATCATCGGTCCTCTCCTGGGGCTGCCCGACTTCCCTTACCTCGACCTGCCTCGCCCCCAGATCACCACCAGTCACCCCGACGGCTACCTCTGGAAACGCGACCACGTCGACGCCTGGCTCGGCAGAGCTCCCGTCGTCTGGATCGACGACGACTTCACCACCCTCGACCACGGATGGGCACAAGAGCGCACCGCCCGCGGGCTGCCCACTCTCCTCGTACAGCCCGACCCGTACGTCGGTCTCCTTACGGACCACCTTGCGGAGGTACGGGCGTGGGCAGCCCAGCAGTCGGGCACGAACGAAGCCCTGGACGCCGTATAGAGACACCAACAGCACAGCAGTACGGAGGCGGGCCGCGTCCTGCCCTGCGGACCCGCCTCACTGTGGTGGTCACCTGCGCGGGCGACGCCTGGCAGCGTCCGTAAGCGCTGCGTGGAGTTCGGCCCTGCTGACAGCCGGTGCGACCGGGGCTGCGTTGTGGAGAACGTCGCCGAAGGCAGCCAGGTGTGCCTGAACGGTTTCATCGTCCGAACTGCCCAGCGCGGCATGGGTGTTCCGCAACTGTGTTTCGACCTGTTGCCACGGATTACCGGAGGCGATGGCGGAGCGGCAGACCCCGGGAGGTCTTGGGCTGCGAGGGTTTCGCGGATGCGGTTGATCGACAGGTCGGAAGCAAGCTTTGAGCCGCCGTACCAGACCGGCTCGCCCTGGGCATTGGTGTCTCCGGGGGCAGTGCCGCACGGTCCCGCTCCCCCACATGGCGGTGGATGCGATGAAGGCCCACCTGAGGGACTTCCCCGCCGATGGGCCCGAGGGCTGGATCTTCACGGCGCCGCAAGGCGGACCCGTGGTCTACACGCACTTCATGGACGGATCCTGGCGGCCCACCTGCGCGAAGGCCGGCATAGCGAAGGGCACCGGACCCCACGCCCCCCGGCACCACTACGCCAGCCTGCTGATCAAGCACGGCGAGTCGGTGCAGACCGCCTCAGAGCACCTCGGCCACACCAACGCGGCCATGGCGCTGAACATCTACACCCACCTGTGGCCCGACTCCGAGGAGCGGACCCGGGCCGCCGTCGACAAGGCATACGCGGACCAGTCCGCCGATGCCCAGCCACAGATCGACGAAGCGGCGTAACCGCTCCCCCGCGGGCCGGACTCATCCAGCACGCTGCGGACTCTGCGCGGACAGCAAAGGCCGCCCAACCTGCTCCGCCGCAGGTCAGACGGCCTTTCGCCGAACGAATTAGACGTTGAAGCGGAACTCCACCACGTCCCCGTCCTGCATCACATAATCCTTGCCCTCCATGCGCGCCTTGCCCTTGGCGCGGGCCTCGGCGACCGAGCCCGTTTCGAGCAGGTCCTCGTAGGAGACGATCTCCGCCTTGATGAAGCCCTTCTGGAAGTCGGTGTGGATCACACCGGCCGCCTCGGGGGCCGTGGCGCCCTTCTTGATCGTCCAGGCGCGGGCTTCCTTCGGACCTGCCGTGAGGTAGGTCTGCAGGCCCAGGGTGTCGAAGCCGACGCGGCCGAGGGTGGCGAGGCCGGGCTCCTCCTGGCCCATGGACTGGAGGAGTTCCAGGGCCTCGTCGTCGTCGAGCTCGATCAGCTCGGACTCGATCTTGGCGTTGAGGAAGATGGCCTCGGCGGGGGCGACCAGGGCGCGCTGCTCGTTCTTGAAGTCCTCGTCGACCAGCTCGTCCTCGTCCACGTTGAAGACGTAGAGGAAGGGCTTGGCGGTGAGGAGGTGCAGCTCGTGGAGGAGCTTGCCCTTCTCCGTGCCCGCGGTGATGCCGGCGGCGAAGAGGGTCTGGCCGGACTCCAGGATCTTCTGGGCCTCCTCGACCGCGGCGAGGACCGCGACCTTCTCCTTCTGGAGACGGGACTCCTTCGTGAGGCGCGGGACGGCCTTCTCGACGGACTGGAGGTCGGCGAGGATCAGCTCGGTGTTGATCGTCTCGATGTCGTCCTTGGGCGAGACCTTGCCGTCGACGTGAACGACGTTCTCGTCCTTGAAGGCGCGGATGACCTGGCAGATCGCGTCCGACTCACGGATGTTCGCGAGGAACTTGTTGCCCAGGCCCTCACCCTCCGAAGCGCCCCGGACGATACCGGCGATGTCGACGAAGTCGACCGTCGCGGGGAGCAGCCGCTGGGAGCCGAAGATCTCCGCCAGCTTGTTCAGGCGCGCGTCGGGGACGCCGACGACGCCGACGTTCGGCTCGATCGTGGCGAACGGGTAGTTGGCCGCCAGCACGTCGTTCTTGGTCAGGGCGTTGAACAGGGTCGACTTGCCGACATTCGGCAGGCCGACGATTCCGATCGTGAGCGACACGTTGGCGACTTCCTGAGGAGTGGGGAATGAGGCGAGGGGCGGTGAGCGGGTGAAAAGACATCGGCCCGGGTGGGCCGATTCTCCAGTTTACGGGCGGGGGCGACCGGGTATCCACGGGTCCGCTCCGGGGGCCGAATCGGTTCCCGTTCGGCCGTGTGGCATCGAACTCACCCCCAAGGTCGCCCAAAGCGCGTGTCCCGCACCCGTTTCCTCCCGCTCGGCGACCTACGTTGTCCCGGTGGAGCAGCACAGGACACGTCCCCCGCAGCGCAGCCGGTCTCGGCAGGCCCCGCTGTCCCCGCAGGGCACCATCGACGAGGCCGCGGCCGTCTACCGGGTGATGGAAACGAAGCCGGAGGGACGGTCCCGTCCGGTGCCGCCCATCGTTCTCGCGTTGCGCAGGCTGCCCAACCCCCGGCTGACCGGCATCGGCGCCGGGCTCTTCGCCGCCGCCACCATGTTCGTACTGGCGTGCCTCGACTGGCTGATCCTGGACGGTTCGTCGACCGTGTTCGGCGTGCTGTTCCTGCCGGTCAGCGCGCTGACCGCGCTGTGGGTGCGGCCCGCGGACCTGGTGACCGCGCCGATCATCGTGCCGATCGCGTTCGCCGTCGGGGTCATCCCGATCTCCGGCGGCCCGAGTGGCTTCGCGGGCCAGACCATGGCGCTCGTCACCGCGCTCGCCGTCCACGCCGGATGGCTGTACGGCGGCACTCTCGTCGCCGGGCTCATCGCGACCGTACGGAAGGTACGGCTGATGCGGCAGCGACAGCGGCAGCGCCGGATGCTGCTCGCCTCACAGACGGCGCGGGACGCACAGCCGCCCCGCCGCCCCCAGCGCTGACCGAGGGAAGAACGGCGGAAGGGGGCAGGGCGGAGCGGCCGTGTGCGCCGCCACCGCCACCGCCTACTCCGTGCCCGCCGCCGACATCGCCGCGCCCACGATGCCCGCGTCGTTCTGCAGTTCCGCAGGCACCATCTCGGCCCGTACGTGCTCGATCAGGGGCAGGAACTTGTCGGCCTTGCGGCTGACTCCGCCACCGATGATGAAGAGCTCGGGCGAGAACAGCATCTCCACGTGGGCGAGGTACTTCTGCACCCGGTGCGCCCAGTGGTGCCAGCTCAGCTCCTCGTCCTCCTTGGCCTTGGTGGAGGCGTGCTTCTCCGCGTCCTGGCCGTTCAGCTCCAGGTGGCCCAGCTCGGTGTTGGGGACGAGCTTGCCGTCGATGAAGAGGGCGCTGCCGATCCCCGTACCCAGCGTCAGTACGATCACGGTCCCCATGCGCCCGCGCCCCGCGCCGAAGGCCATCTCGGCGACGCCGGCCGCGTCCGCGTCGTTCAGGACGGTGACGGGCAGGCCGAGTCTGTCGCCGAGCAGTCCGCGGGCGTCCGTGTCGATCCAGGCCCTGTCGACATTGGCCGCCGTACGGGTGCAGCCGCTGGTGACGACGCCCGGGAAGGTGATGCCCACCGGGCCGGACCAGTCGAAGTGGCCGACCACCTCCGCGACGCAATCGGCCACGTCCTTGGGCGTGGCCGGGTGCGGTGTCAGTACTTTGTGGCGCTCCTGCGCCAGGTCTCCGCGGTCCAGGTCCACGGGAGCGCCCTTGATCCCGGATCCGCCGATGTCCACGCCGAAGATCTGCATGCAATCCACGGTACGGGCAGGTGACCCGGCTCACTTCCCGGAACGGGAAGCCGTCGGTGCGCAGCCGTCACTTCTCCGCGAGTGCGGCGGCCTCGGCGCGCAGGTCACGGCGGAGTTCCTTGGGCAGCGAGAACGTGATGGACTCCTCGGCCGCCTTGACGATCTCCACGTCCTCGAATCCGCGCTCCGAGAGCCACGCCAGGACGCCGTCGACCAGCACCTCGGGAACGGACGCGCCCGAGGTGACACCGACCGTGGAGACACCCTCCAGCCAGGCCTCGTCGAGCTCCTCGGCGAAGTCGACCAGATGGGCGTCGTTCGCGCCCGCGCCGAGGGCGACCTCGACCAGGCGGACGGAGTTGGAGGAGTTCTTCGAGCCGACGACGATCACGAGGTCGGCGTCCGCGCCCATCTGCTTCACGGCGATCTGGCGGTTCTGCGTGGCGTAGCAGATGTCGTCGCTGGGCGGCGAGACCAGGAGCGGGAACTTCTCCTTGAGCGCGCCGACCGTCTCCATCGTCTCGTCGACGGAGAGCGTGGTCTGGGAGAGCCAGACGACCTTCGACGGGTCGCGCACCTCGACACCCGCGACGTCCTCGGGGCCGTCGACCAGCGTGATGTGCTCGGGGGCCTCGCCGGAGGTTCCGATGACCTCCTCGTGGCCCTCGTGACCGATCAGAAGGATGTCGAAGTCCTCCTGCGCGAAGCGGACGGCCTCCTTGTGGACCTTGGTGACCAGGGGGCAGGTCGCGTCGATCGTGGCGAGCTTCCGCTCGGCCGCCTCCGCGTGCACGGTCGGCGCGACGCCGTGCGCGGAGAACATCACGATCGAGCCCTCGGGGACCTCCGCCGTCTCCTCGACGAAGATCGCGCCCTTCTTCTCCAGGGTCTGTACGACGTACTTGTTGTGGACGATCTCGTGGCGCACGTAGACCGGGGAGCCGTACTGCTCCAGGGCCTTCTCCACGGCGATCACGGCACGGTCCACGCCCGCGCAGTAGCCACGGGGAGCGGCGAGCAGGACGCGGCGGGGTGTCGTAGCAGTCATGCGTCCCATCGTAAGGCCGCGCCGGACGCGCGGAAGATCGGCGGGGTCGCGAGACTGATGCGTACGCGACTCAACGGAGGGCTCATGTCGGGGACGGGCAGCGGCAGCGGCAACGGCGGGGTCACGGATGCGGAGGGGGCGGGCGGGGCGCACCAGGAGAAGGGCCGGCTGCGGCGGACGCTCGGCTTCCGCGATCTGGTGGTCTACGGGCTCCTCTTCATCGCGCCGATGGCACCCGTCGGTGTCTTCGGCACACTCGACGCGAAATCGGGCGGCGCGGTCGCACTGGTCTATGTCGCGGCGACCGTCGTGATGGCGTTCACGGCCTTCAGTTACGCGCAGATGGTGCGCGTGGCCCCGCTGGCGGGCTCGGTCTTCGCGTACGCGCGCAAGGGGCTCGGGGAGGGGCCGGGGTTCGTCGCCGGGTGGATGGCGATGCTCGACTACCTCCTGATCCCCGCCGTCGCCTACCTCTTCTCCGGGATCGCGCTGAACGCGCTCGTGCCCTCGGTGTCGCGGTGGGTGTGGACGGCGCTCGCGGTCGTCGTCACCACACTGCTCAATCTCTGGGGTGTACGGGCCGCCGCCCGGGTCGGTTTCGCGGTGCTCGCGATGGAGATCATGGTGCTGCTGGTGTTCCTGGTGTCGGCGGTGGCGGTGCTCGTGCGGGACGGGGCGCAGCGCGGCTGGCTCACCCCGTTCACCGGTGATTCCGGCTTCTCCGCGTCGGCGGTGCTGGGGGCGGTGTCGGTGGCCGTGCTGTCGTATCTGGGCTTCGACGCGATCGCCTCGTTCGCGGAGGAGGTGACGGGGGGCTCGTCGGAGGTCGCGCGGGCGGTGTTGTTCTGCCTGGTGCTCGCGGGCGTCCTGTTCGTGGCGCAGGGATATCTGGCGGCGCTGCTGGAGCCGATGACGTCGGCGGAGCTGGCCTCCGATCCGGCCGCGCAGGGCACGGCGTTCTACGACACGGTGGACTCCTCGGTCGGCACCTGGCTGCACGACCTGGTGGCGGTCAGCAAGGCGATCGGGGCGGCGTTCGCCGCGCTGGCCGGGCAGGCGGCCGCGGGGCGGCTGCTGTTCGCGATGGCCAGGGAGCGGCGGCTGCCCTCGCCGCTGTCGAAGGTCGATGCGCGGTCCGGGGTACCTCGGGTCGCGATCCTGCTGGCCGCGACGGTGACCCTGGTGGCGGCGGTGTGGGCGGCCCGGCGCGCCGACGGTCTCGACCGTCTGGTGTCGGTGGTCGACATCGGGGCGCTGACGGCGTTCGTGCTGCTGCACGCGTCGGTGGTCGGCTGGTTCGCCGTACGCCGGATGGAGGGGCCGCCGAGCTGGTGGCGGCACGTGCTGGTGCCGGTGGTGGGTGCGGGGGTGCTGATCGCGGTGATCGTGGAGGCGACCGCGAGCGCCCAGGTGGTGGGGGCGTGCTGGCTGGCGGTGGGGCTGGTGGTACTGGCGTTGCAGCGGGGGCGCCGCACGGCCTGAGGGGGCGGTGTTGCGCCGGCAGCACGTGGCCGTCGGCGTGGGCGGCCGATTGTCGGTGGGGGCGGTTACGCTCGCTCGCATGGCTCTCCAAACGTCCGCGGAAGCTCCGCTGCCCGTCGGTGATGTGTCGCGGCTCATCGGGGGGTGGATCGACCGGCTCGGGGCGGTCTGGGTCGAGGGGCAGATCACCCAGCTGTCGCGGCGGCCCGGGGCCGGCGTGGTGTTTCTGACGCTGCGCGACCCGTCGCAGGACATCTCGGTGAGCGTGACGTGCTTCCGCCAGGTCTTCGACCAGGTGGCGGACGTGGTGACGGAGGGGGCGCGGGTCGTCGTCCTCGCCAAGCCCGAGTGGTACGCGCCCCGCGGCCAGCTGTCCCTGCGGGCCACGGAGATACGGCCGGTCGGCATCGGCGAGCTGCTGGTCCGCCTTGAGCGGCTGAAGAAGTCGCTGGCCTCGGAGGGGCTCTTCGCGCGCGACCGGAAGAAGCCCCTCCCGTTCCTGCCGCAGCTGATCGGACTGGTCTGCGGACGGGCCTCGGCAGCCGAGCGCGATGTCCTGGAGAACGCGCGGCGGCGGTGGCCCGCGGTGCGTTTCGAGGTGCGCAACACAGCGGTGCAGGGGGTGCACGCGGTCAATCAGGTGGTGCAGGCCGTGAAGGAGCTGGACGACCTGCCGGACGTCGACGTGATCGTCGTGGCGCGGGGTGGCGGCAGCGTGGAGGACCTGTTGCCGTTCTCGGACGAGCAGCTGATCCGGACGGTCGCCGCGTGCCGTACGCCGGTGGTGTCGGCGATCGGTCATGAGCCCGACTCCCCACTGCTCGACCTGGTCGCGGATCTGCGCGCCTCCACGCCGACGGACGCGGCGAAGAAGGTCGTGCCCGATGTCGGCGAGGAGCTGGACCGGGTGCAGCAGCTGCGGGACCGTGCGCTGCGGACCGTACGCGGACTGCTGGACCGGGAGGAGCGGGGGCTGGCGCATGCGCTGGGCCGCCCGTCGATGGAGCGTCCTCAGCGGATGGTGGACGAGCGGGCGTCGGAGATCGATGCCCTGATCGGGCGGGGCAGACGGGTGCTGGGGCATCTGCTGGACCGGGCGGACTCGGAGCTCGCCCACACGCGGGCGCGGGTGGTCGCGCTGTCGCCCGCCGCGACGCTGGAGCGGGGATACGCGGTGCTGCAGCGGCCCGACGGCCATGTGGTGCGGGCCCCCGCGGACGCGGGGGCGGCGGGCGATGTGCTCCGCGCGCGGGTCTCGGGTGGCGAGTTCGCGGTGCGGGTGGCCGGTGAGTGAGCGCGGACGCGGTACGGACGCGCCGGCCGGCGGCTGCTGCTCGGCGCGCGGGCGCCGGGCGGGTTCGGGAGCCGGGCCCGAAAGCGATGACGGACGAGGTCGAAGGCTCCTGGCGGGCCGGAACGTAGGGTGGGGCTCATGACGGACGACGGGACTACGGCGGCTGCCGCGGGCACGCTCGGATACGAGCAGGCCCGTGACGAGCTGATCGAGGTGGTGCGCCGCTTGGAGGCGGGCGGTACGACGCTGGAGGAGTCCCTCGCGCTGTGGGAGCGGGGCGAGGAGCTGGCGAAGGTGTGCCGGCACTGGCTGGAGGGGGCGCGCGCCCGGCTGGACGCGGCCCTGGCGGGTGCGGCCGACCCTCAGGAGACCGCGACGGCAGCCGACAACGGCTGAGACCGCCCGGCCGGGTACCGAGGGCCACGGCGGCCGATTCTCCGGCGGGTGCCGCACCCAGAGAGCCGTCGACGGCACAGAAGGGCCGGCGGCGGCGCAAGAGGCCCGTGCTGTGTAACGGGTCACTCCCGGTCGATTTTAGTTGAAAGTTAACCTACTTCTCCCTTACGGTGACCGTCGTTGCTTGAACCACGTATACGTCCGGAAGGTAATACGCACGATGTCACTCGCTCTTGACTCCGCCGCCCAGGACCTCCTCTTCCGTGAGGCCCGCACCGCCAACACCTTCACCGACGAGCCGGTGACCGAGGAGCAGATCCAGGCGATCTACGACCTGGTCAAGTACGGCCCCACCGCGTTCAACCAGTCGCCGCTGCGCGCCATCCTGGTCCGCTCCGACGACGCCCGCGCGCGCCTCGTGAAGCACATGGCCGAGGGCAACCAGCCGAAGACCTCCACCGCCCCGCTGGTCGCCATCCTGGCCACCGACAACGAGTTCCACGAGGAGCTCCCGGCCCTGCTCCCGCACTTCCCGCAGGCCAAGGACGCGTTCTTCTCCGAGCGCCCGGTCCGCGAGTCGGCCGCCTCCCTCAACGGCGCGCTGCAGGCCGCCTACTTCATCATCGGCGTCCGCGCCGCCGGTCTGGCCGCGGGCCCGATGACCGGCTTCGACGCCGCGGGCATCGAGAAGGAGTTCCTGGACGGCGACCACAGCCTGCTGATGGTCGTCAACATCGGCAAGCCGGGCGAGGACGCCTGGTTCCCGCGTCTGCCGCGCCTCGCCTACGACGAGGTCGTCAAGACCGTCTGATCATCGCCGCGCGTACGGAGAAGGCCCTGGAGCACCTGATACGGCTCCAGGGCCTTCCCCGTACGCCGTGCACGGCCTTCAGGACATCGGGGCGTCAAGCCGTCAGGACGACTTGAGCGCGGCAGCCATCTCCGCCAGCCGCTCGGGCGACGCGGAACCCGTGACCACCGTGGTCGCGCCCTTGTCGTGGCGCACGAGGGCGTCGTACTTCTCGCCCTTCCAGTGCTGCCAGGCCTCGCCCGCGACCTGCTGCGTACGCCCGGTGTCCTTGGCGTCCTGGCTGACCTCGGTCACGTACTTCTTCGCCGGGGAGGTGGACTGCTCCACCGCGACGTACTTGCCCTCCGGGTCGAGGAAACCCAGGTGCCAGCTGTTGCCGGCCTTGCGGTCGTAGCTGACCGAGGTCGGCTTCCACTCCTTGGCCAGGCCGTCCGGCGCGGCCACCGGATACGGCGCCGCGCGCCGCGCCGTCAGCAGCTCCACCCGGTAGTCGACCGGCTTGACCGGGTTGGCGTTCTCGTCATGCGGAACGAAGATGTAAACAACCCCTGCCGCGGCGGAGATGACCGCCATCGACAGGAACATGTCCCGCACCGTCTGCTTGCCTCGCTTGCTAGCCACGGGTCCATGGTCGCATTGGGCCCACGGGGCCCGAGCCGGGGGCAGCCGCTCATAAGTGACCCGGTCTGCTCATTTTGTCGACCTGACGATAGAGTCACAGCACCCTCTTCCGGTCGTCGTCGTACAGAAAGGTGCGCTCCGATGTCCGAGCATCATCTGCCGTCTCAGCTGGAGGTCTCCCCCGAGGCCCCCGACCGCAACCTGGCCCTGGAGTTGGTCCGGGTCACCGAGGCCGCCGCCATGGCAGCAGGACGCTGGGTGGGCCGCGGCGACAAGATCGGCGCCGACGGTGCCGCCGTGAAGGCCATGCGGACCCTCGTCTCGACCGTCTCGATGAACGGCGTCGTCGTCATCGGCGAGGGCGAGAAGGACGAAGCCCCCATGCTGTTCAACGGCGAGCGCGTCGGTGACGGCACCGGCCCCGAGGTCGACATCGCCGTGGACCCGATCGACGGCACGACCCTGAACGCCAAGGGCATGCCCAACGCGATCGCCGTCCTGGCCGCCGCCGACCGCGGCGCCATGTTCGACCCGTCCGCGGTCTTCTACATGGACAAGCTGGTCACCGGACCCGAGGCCGCCGACTTCGTCGACATCAACGCGCCCGTCTCGGTGAACATCCGCCGTGTCGCGAAGGCGAAGAACTCCGCTCCCGAGGACGTCACCGTCGTCGTCCTGGACCGGCCCCGCCACGACGGCATCGTCAAGGAGATCCGGGAGACCGGCGCCCGGATCAAGTTCATCTCCGACGGCGATGTCGCGGGCTCGATCATGGCCGCCCGCGAGGGCACCGGCGTCGACCTGCTCATGGGTATCGGCGGCACCCCCGAAGGCATCATCTCGGCCTGCGCCATAAAGTGCCTCGGCGGTGTCATCCAGGGCAAGCTCTGGCCGAAGGACGAGGCCGAGCGGCAGCGCGCGCTGGACGCCGGGCACGACCTGGACCGGGTGCTGTCCACCGACGACCTGGTCAGCGGCGACAACGTGTTCTTCGTCGCGACCGGCATCACGGACGGCGAGCTGATGCGCGGCGTGCGGTACCGCGCGGAGACGGCGACCACCGAGTCGATCGTCATGCGGTCCAAGTCCGGCACCATCCGGAAGATCGACTCGACGCACCGGCTGTCGAAGCTGCGCGCCTACAGCGCCATCGACTTCGACCGCGCGAAGTAGACCCGGCCCCAGGAGGCTGGTCCGCCCCCTGAAGGCGGATCCGGCCCCGGAAGGCCGGTCCGGCCCGGGAGACAGATCCGCGAGGCGGATCCGTCCCCAAGAACGCGAAGAGGCGCCCCCGTGTGCGGTGGGGGCGCCTCTTCGCGTGTACGGACACGGGCGGACGCGCGCCCGCACGGACCGGCACCCGGCCGGTCAGCCCGCCGCGGCGACGCGGCCCGTGACGCCGGAGGACACGGAGGATGCCTTGAGCTCCATCTCGCGCCGTCTGCGACGGGCGAGCACCACACGGCGTTCGGCGGCGGTGAGACCGCCCCACACCCCGTACGGCTCCGGCTGTATAAGGGCGTGTTCCTGGCATTCGACCATCACCGGACAGCGCGCGCAGACCCGCTTCGCGGACTCCTCGCGCGCGAGTCTGGCAGCAGTCGGCTCCTTCGACGGGGCGAAGAACAGCCCGGCTTCGTCCCGGCGGCACACCGCCTCCGAGTGCCAGGGACCGGTCTGGTCCTCCCGAGCGGGGGTGCGCTGGGGAGGGACGGCGGCGACCTGCAGGGGCTGATGCGGCAGTTGCAGCACGGTCTACTCCTGACGACGGCTTCGCGAGCGAGAGACGATGCAGCACTCCCTACCCGCTGTGCGTGTGCCTATGCACTGAGTGGCACCCGGTTCCAGGGTGCCGAATTGTGCCCGGTCAGGAATTTGGCTTGTTTTCGAAGTCCTTCGAAGGGCTTCGAAGGACTTCGCAGGACTTCGAGGGACTTCGACGGAGCCCGGCGGGGTTCGAAGAAGTCCGGAATGGTTCGGAGCGATTCGGAGGCATGTGGAGAAGCGCGGGCCGGTCCTCAGCCGAGGTATTTGCGCAGCCGGTCCTGGAGATCCGCGATGAACTTCCCGCGCCTGGGCTTCGCTTCGACGCTGCCGAACACCGAATATCCGTTGACGACGACCACGGGCGCCTCGGGATCCGCGGATTCCAGTGTGGCCACTTCGAAATTGCCGAAGACACCCGTGCCGCTGCCGCGCAGCGAGATGTTCTCCGGGACCTTGATCTCGACACTTCCGAAGATGGCGGTCGCATTGATCACCGTGAGCCTCTGACCGAAAAGCGCCTCGGTCAGATCGATCTCCACGCTGCCGAAGAGCGCGAAGGCGTTGGTGCGGCCACCGACCCGCCAACGGCCCTTGCGGGTGGAGCTACTGAAGATCGCCACCAGGTTCTCGGCGGGACCCGCCGGGCTCTCCTCGCCGTGGGCGCCGGGCATGGCGGCCGAGCGGGAGGCGTCTTCGGGGGCGGGCAGATCCCGTACCAGCGGTTCGAGTTCGCCGACCGTCTTGGCGCGGTAGACCGCGTCGACCCGCTCGCCGTGCTCCTCGGCGGTGAGCCGGCCCTCGGCCAGGGCCTCGCGCAGGATGTCCGCGATCCGGTCGCGGTCCGCGTCGGAGGCACGGATACCGGCCGGCTCCGCCGGGGCTACGGAGGGCTGCTGAGGGTGCTTTTCGAGGTCCACCGACCCAGCGTACCCAAACGCGATAGATCGCGACTAGCCCCCGCCCCGCCCCCGCCGTGTCGCCCGTGTCCGGATGCCGAACTGAGCCCTACCTCACAGCTTCGGCCTCCGCTCGGCGTTCTACCCTGGTGGATGCGCTGCCCAAGGGAGGTCAGCCGCCGTCTGCCGAGTGAGGAATGGCCGTAATGCCAGAGTTTGCGTACTCCGATCTGCTCCCTCTGGGAGAGGACACCACGCCGTATCGTCTGGTGACCTCCGAAGGTGTCTCCACCTTCGAGGCCGACGGTCGTACGTTCCTCAAGGTCGCCCCGGAGGCGCTGCGCACCCTGGCCGCCGAGGCCATGCACGACATCTCGCACTACCTGCGCCCCGCCCACCTGGCGCAGCTGCGGCGGATCGTGGACGACCCCGAGGCGTCGTCCAACGACAAGTTCGTCGCGCTCGACCTGCTGAAGAACGCCAACATCGCCGCCGCGGGCGTCCTGCCGATGTGCCAGGACACCGGCACCGCGATCGTCATGGGCAAGCGCGGGCAGAACGTACTCACCGAGGGCGGTGACGAGGAGGCCCTGTCGCACGGCATCTTCGACGCGTACACCGAGCTCAACCTGCGCTATTCGCAGATGGCTCCGCTCACCATGTGGGAGGAGAAGAACACCGGCTCGAATCTGCCGGCCCAGGTCGAGCTGTACGCCACCGACGGCGGCGCGTACAAATTCCTCTTCATGGCGAAGGGCGGCGGCTCGGCCAACAAGTCGTTCCTCTTCCAGGAGACGAAGGCCGTGCTGAACGAGGCCTCCATGATGAAGTTCCTGGAGGAGAAGATCCGTTCGCTGGGTACGGCCGCCTGCCCGCCGTACCACCTGGCGATCGTCGTCGGCGGTACGTCGGCCGAGTTCGCGCTGAAGACCGCGAAGTACGCCTCCGCGCACTACCTGGACGAGCTGCCCGCCGAGGGCTCCCCCACCGGTCATGGCTTCCGGGACAAGGAGCTGGAGGAGAAGGTCTTCGAGCTGACGCAGAAGATCGGCATCGGCGCCCAGTTCGGCGGCAAGTACTTCTGCCACGACGTGCGGGTCGTCCGCCTCCCGCGCCACGGCGCCTCGCTCCCCGTCGCGATCGCCGTGTCCTGCTCGGCGGACCGCCAGGCCACCGCGAAGATCACCGCCGAGGGTGTCTTCCTGGAGCAGCTGGAGAAGGACCCGGCCCGCTTCCTGCCCGACACCACCGACGAGCACCTCGACGAGGCGGGTGACGTCGTCGAGATCGACCTGAACCGGCCGATGGACGACATCCTCGCCGAGCTGACCAAGTACCCGGTCAAGACCAGGCTCTCGCTGACCGGCCCGCTGGTCGTGGCCCGCGACATCGCGCACGCCAAGATCAAGGAGCGGCTGGACGCGGGCGAGGAGATGCCGCAGTACCTGAAGGACCACCCGGTCTACTACGCGGGCCCGGCGAAGACGCCCGAGGGCTACGCCTCCGGCTCCTTCGGTCCGACGACGGCGGGGCGGATGGACAGCTACGTCGCGCAGTTCCAGGCGGCGGGCGGCTCCAAGGTGATGCTCGCCAAGGGCAACCGGTCCAAGCAGGTCACCGATGCGTGCGACGCCCACGGCGGTTTCTACCTGGGCTCGATCGGCGGCCCGGCGGCGCGCCTCGCGCAGGACTGCATCAAGAAGGTCGAGGTCGTCGAGTACGAGGAGCTCGGCATGGAAGCGGTGTGGAAGATCGAGGTCGAGGACTTCCCCGCGTTCATCGTCGTCGACGACAAGGGCAACGACTTCTTCACCGAGCCCGCCCCGGCGCCGACGTTCACCAGCATTCCGGTGCGCGGTCCGGGTCTCGCCTGATGCGTTGAGACGTACGGGACGCGGGCGACGTGCGCGAGGCGCACGGAGTCGGCGTCCCGCGGGGGCGCCGGGCCGGATGGATCACGGCGGGGCCCCCGTGGGCGCTTCTCACTGCTCCAGCAGGCCCGACGTCGCGATCAGATAGCCGAGTTGGGCGCGGCTGTTGCTGCCGAGCTGCTCGGAGACCCTGCGCACGTGCTCCGCGACGGAGCGGCGGCTCATGCCGATCCGGCGGGCGATCGATTCGTCCGTCTCGCCGCCCACGACCGCCTGCAGGATGGTCCGTTGCAGGTCGGAGGTGACGACGGGGGTGCGCAGCGGTACGCGTTCCGGGCGCACCGGGACCGAGCGGGCCCAGGCTTCGTCGAAGTGACGGGCCAGGAAGCGGACCAGGGCCGGGTGCTGGATGCGCAGAGCGCTGTACGGCTCGTCGGAGTAGGGGACGAACGCGAGGTCCCGGTCGAAGACGATGATCCGGTCGACGACCTCGGCGAGCGTTCTGACCTGGGCGCCCTCGGTGGTCACCCGCTCGATGTAGGCGAGCGTCGTACGGTCCGAGCGGACGGTGTGCTGATAGATCGTCCGCTGCCGGATGCCCCGCCGCAGATCGCGCAGGTCCCGGCGCAGCGCTTCCTCAAGCGTCTGCGCGGGACGGCCGCCGCCGGGGTGGGCGGTGCGGACCTCCTCGCGGCAGCCGGCGACGCCCGCGTCGAGCGCCTTGCCGATGACGGCCGCGCCGCAGAGCCGGGTGAGGGCGGGCTGTTCGAGCCGGTGCACATCGGCGTAGAGGCCCTCGAAGACGGCCAGCGCGGCGCGGGCCGAACGGAGCGTGCGACGCTGCTGGGCGATCGTCTCCTCGATGGGCCCGAGCGCGTCGAACGAGGCGGTCTCGGGTGGTACGGGAATCAGGTACCCGGGTGAGTCGCGGTCCTCCACCATCAGATGAAGGCGGCTCAGACAGCGGGGCACGTCGCCCGCCGGAAGGCTTCCCTCCGTGAGCGCGCGCCGATAGGCCGTGAGGGCCGTGTCGCAGACGCGATCCGATGACGATTCGCGGCAATCACACGCCCGTGGGCCGGAATGATCGTCCTTCACAACCATGCAGATTACATTCGTGCAATCCGGAGGCCATGGGCGAGCACGGCCTCTCGGTGACCATGGGCCGGTGACGCACGACACCGAGCACGGGAACGACCGGCCGGACCGCGTGCCGGACATCGATCCGGCCGGAGCGGCACGCGGCGAGCGCCGATATCGATTCCTCGTCGCCGGTTACTCGCTCTCCTCGTACGGCACCTTCCTGAATGTGGTGGCGCTCAATCTGTTCGTCTACGAGACGACGGGCAGGGCGCTCGCGATGGGCCTGTTCATGGCCGTGCGTCTGGGGTCCGGATTCGTCGCCGGACTCGCGGCCGGTGTTCTCCTCGCCCGATTCACGGCCAAGAACGTCATGCTGTGGACGAATGTGGCGCAGGCGGCGGTGATGCTGTCGCTGGTCCTCGCACCGGAGGGGATGCGCACGGCCGCGCTGACGGCCGTTTCCGTGGTGGCCGGCGTCTGCGGAACGCTTTTCATGGTGTCACTGCGCAGCTCCATTCCCGAGATGGTCGGCGACGACCGCCGGTCCTGGGCGAACTCCCTTGCCATCACGGGGCGTTCGCTGGCCATGGTGGCGGGGTTCGCTTCGGCGGGAGTGGTGGTCTCGCTGGTCGGCTACACCGCGGCGTTCGTGGTGGACATGGCCACCTTCGCGGTCTGTGCCGTGACGGTGGCTCTGCTGCCGATCGCGGGCGGCGGCGGAGGGAAGGACGCCGGGCCGGACTCGGAGGGGGTTTCCGGCGGGCATACGCGGGAGGGGAAGAGGGGGGCCGGGGCGGGGCGGCGACGATCGCCGGGGGCCTTCCTGCGGTCCGCCGCCGCGCCCGGCCTCGGTCTGATGGTGGTGCTGCGCGGTGTGGACGCCTTCGGTTCGTCCTCCCACAACGCCGCGCTGCCGGTCTACTCCGCCGGGCTCGACGCCTCGCACCCCGCCGTGTTCGTCAGCGCGTTCTGGTGTCTGTGGGCGCTGGGGAACGTCGTCGCCCAGCAACTGATCCAGCGGTACGCCGCACGCACCGGGCGGTCGGTGGGGGCACCGGGTTTCGGGTACGGCACATGTCTGATGTCCGGCGCGTTCATCCTGGCGTTCGCCGGGTTCCCGTACGCGGCGACCGCGGTGATCGCACTCGTCGCGGGGGCGGCCGACGGACTCACGGAGGTCTCGTACACCTCGCATCTGCAGACGCTCCCCGCGGATCTGCGCGGTCATGCGTTCGGGCTCTCCGCGACCGTCGAGAACCTCGGGTTCGGCGTCGGCATGATCCTCGTCGCGGCGGCGCTCGACAGCCACAGCCCGCTGACCGTCGTCGCCTGGTCGCACGGGGCGGCCGTCGTGGTCGCCGTCGGGTTCCTGATCAGGGTGACGGGGCCGCGGAGCATGGATCGTGTCCCCGCTCCCCGCTCCGGTGCCGAGCGCGACGGGCCGGTGCGGTGAGGCTTCGCGTACGACTGTATTCAGCCAATCTTGAGACGATCGCGGGGAGACCGGCCGCGCGGCCCCACGCAGGCGTGCGGACCGGGGACGCGCGGCCGTCACCGGGACCCCGGTCTCCGCGTGCGGTACGGGGTGCGGGCTCCCGCGAGGTCCGCGAGCGGGTGTCTGCGGGCGCGGACGGTGTCCGGGAGCCGGATGCCGCGTGTCCGGGCCCTCCGGAACGTCTCCCCGGACGCATGTCCGGCACGGGTCGGGCACCCCCGTCTCCGCTCGCGCACGCCGTCGACCGCCTCGCGCCCGCTTGCCGGGCGGGCCGGACCTGCACCGCCGCTTTCACGCAGCGGGCCGCGCAGCGGGCTTGCGCCGTGCCGGGCCGCTGCGATGGGTTGTCGGACGTTCCTGACGCGCTCCGCCGACCCGGGGAATCAGGAACGTCCTGGGGCACCGGAAGTCGGTCCCCGGAACCCGGGAGCCAGCCGTCGGTGAACCCGGGACCCACTCCTGGAGGTCCGGGAGCCGTCCACCACGCCCCACACCCCCACCCCCACGCCCCCGAACACCTGCCGCGCCGAGCGGCCCGGCGCGGTTCGTCCCCCCTCACTTCTCACCCTCCCCGTCGAACACCGGAAAGGCGGACACCGTATGTCGCCGCTCCCCCGTCGCAGCCACGCCGACGACCTGCTGTCCTTCATCAGGGACAGCCCATCCCCGTACCACGCGGTGGCGAGCGCCACCCAGCGTCTTGAGAAGGCCGGCTTCCGTGAGCTCCGCGGCACGGAGGACTGGACGGGCGCGGCCGGCGGCGGCTTCGTCGCCCGCGGCGGCGCCCTGATGGCCTGGTACGTCCCCGAGGACGCACCCGCCCACACCCCCTTCCGGATCATCGGCGCCCACACCGACTCACCGAACCTGCGGGTCAAGCCCGTCCCCGACACCGGGTCGGCGGGCTGGCGGCAGATCGCCGTGGAGGTCTACGGCGGCGTGCCGCTGAACACCTGGCTCGACCGGGATCTGGGCATCTCCGGGCGGCTGACGCTGCGCGGCCCCGACGGCGGCATCGGGTCCCGGCTCGTCCGGATCGACGAACCGCTGGCACGGGTGCCCCAGTTGGCCATCCATCTGGACCGTACGGTCAACGACGGGCTCGCGCTCGACCGGCAGCGCCATCTCACCCCGCTCTGGGCGCTCGGGGCCCCCGAGGAGGGTGCGCTGCTGCGCCGGGTCGCGGCGGCGGCGGAGGTGGACCGGGGCGACGTCCTCGGCTGGGACCTGATGCTCCATGACATCCAACCGCCCGGATACCTGGGCGCGGACCGGGAGTTCATGGTGTCCGCCCGGCTGGACAACCTGGTGTCGGTGCACGCGGGCGTCACGGCCCTGGTGGGTGCGGCGACCGGGGCCGAGGAGCCCTCGTACATCCCCGTCCTGGCGGCCTTCGACCACGAGGAGGTCGGCAGCGGTTCGGAGACGGGGGCGCAGGGTCCCTTGCTGGAACGGGTCCTCAGCCGTTCGGTCACCGCGCGCGGCGGCAGCACCGAGGACTGGTCCCGCGCCCTGTTCGGCGCCTTCTGCGTCTCCGCCGACATGACGCACGCGGTGCACCCCAACTACGCCGAGCGGCACGATCCGGGCCACCGACCGCTGCCCAACGGCGGGCCCACGGTCAAGGTCAACGTCAATCAGCGGTACGCCACCGACGGCACCGGCATGGCGGTGTTCACGGCGGCGTGCGAGCGGGCGGGCGTGCCGTGGCAGTCGTTCGTCTCCAACAACGCGATGCCGTGCGGCACGTCGATCGGCCCGCTGACCGCGGCCCGGCTCGGCGTCGCCACGGTCGACGTGGGGGTGCCCGGCCTGTCCATGCACTCGGCGCGCGAGCTGTGCGGGGCGGACGACCCCGGCCATCTGGCCGCAGTCCTGGGCGCTTTCGTGACATCCGGCTGACGGGTCGGCCGGTCCGGGAAGGGTGGGGCGGGGGCCCGAAGCGCTCCCCGCCCCACCCCGCACCGCGGTACGGGACCAGCCTCTCGTTCGGATCGGACCGGGCTCGCGTGCCCCGGTGCCGCGCCTCGCCGATCCGGCCTGATCCGAGCGAAAGACCTTACGCGAACCGCTGCTGCGCGCTGCCGTCGCAGCTCTGCAGCTTCAGCGGGTCCTTGGCCGCCGCGAGCGTCAGGCACAGCCCGGTCGAGGCCGCCGGGCGCAGGGTCCCCGACTGCTTGACGAACTGCTGGTTGGCCGCGCCCGAGCAGTCCCACAGGATGAGCGTGGCGCCCGCCCTGTAGTCGGCGCCCGGCACGTCGAGGCACCGGTCGTGGCTCAGCTCGGTACGGATGTTCTTCGTGCCGGAGTCGTACCACCAGCCCTGGTTGCGGCCGCCGTGGCAGTCCCAGCCGGCGATCCGGGTGTTGTTGCGGGTCACCGAGGCGGGAACGTCCACGCAGGTGCCCGTGGCCTCGTTCTTCAGGGGCTTGAAGACGTCGTCCCACGCCGCGGCCTGGAGAACCGGCTGACCGGTGCTCGCCGGGTCGGCGCAGCTCGCCTCGCGCAGGGACGAGTTGTAGATCTGGGTCAGGCAGGAGGCGAAGGCGGCGTGGCCGCGCGCGTTCGGGTGGAAGGACTGCCGGACGGAGTTGGAGTCCGGCGGGAAGTGCGACAGGTCGATGTAGAGGCCGCGGGCCCAGGTGTTGTCGCTGCAGACCTCATGGCCGTGGAAGAGCCGGGAGTTGTCGAGGTAGACGGCCCCGGTGTCGGCTGCGGCCTTGCGCATTCCGCGCTCGAAGGCGGGGACCGCGACGTCACGGCCCCAGGCGGCGTCGGAGTCGTATCCGGCGCAGCCACCGGGAAGCTTGCCGGGGAAGTTCGGGTTGTCGTAGAAGTCCGGGCCGATCGGGCTCGGGTAGCCCATGACCACGAGCTTGTAGTCGCTGTTGGCGTATCCGGCGTCCGACATGACGGTCTTCAGGTCGCGCACCGTCTTCTCGACCTTGGGGACGAGTCCGTCGACGCGCGCCTGCCAGCCGCCCTCGTACTTCGGCCGGCAGGTGCCCTGGGAGAGCACCCAGCGCTGGACGCAGTCCGTCATGACCGGGCCGAACTGGAGGTCGTCATTGGCACCGGCGACCAGCACGATCATCTTGATTCGGGTGTTGCGGGCCTTGATGGCGAGGTTGTCGCTCTGCACGAGCTCGTCGGCGTACTGCTTCGATCCGCCGGTCACGATGTTGCCGGTGTACGCGCCGGAGCAGGAGACGTTGTACGTGACGTCGGCCGGGATGCCGGTGCGGTGGATGGCGGAGTCGGGCGAGCGGTGGCACCAGTTGTCGGGGCCGTTGGTGCCCGCCTCGTACGTGCCGACGCCCTCGCCGGAGATCTCGCTGTCGCCGAGCGAGATCAGCCCGGTCCTGCGGTCGGCGAGCGGACGCTCGGCCGGGTCGCCGTACAGCCGGGTGGCCTCGGCGGCGCGGATGGCCTCCAGTTCGGGCGACAGGGGGGTGGATGCGGTAGTGGTGGTGCCGGACCGGTCCGCCGCGCCCGCCGGTCCCGCGGCTGCGGCCGTACCGCCCAATGCCGCGGCCATGGCCGCGGCGGCCGCGACCGTACAGCGAAGTCTGTGCCTGGTGCGCCTCATTGCGCCTCCCCGGGTTGTGGTTACCCCCGGTATTTACTGGTCGGTAGGCGACTTGGGAATAGACAGAACAAGACAAGTGCTCAACTTTTTCAGGAGGTTGCATCCATGGACGAGTCACAGGCCCCCGCGCCGACCCCCGCGCAGGGCACCGATTTCCGCGTCGAGCACGATTCGATGGGCGAGGTGAGGGTGCCCGCGGACGCCAGGTGGCGGGCCCAGACACAGCGCGCGGTGGAGAACTTCCCGATCTCCGGACAGCGCCTGGAGCGGGCCCACATCGAGGCCCTGGCCCGGATCAAGGCGGCCGCCGCCAAGGTGAACGCCGAGCTGAAGGTGCTCGACCCGGACATCGCCCTGGCCATCCAGGCAGCCGCCGAGGAGGTCGCCGAGGGCCGCTGGGACGCCCACTTCCCGATCGATGTCTTCCAGACCGGGTCCGGCACCTCGTCCAACATGAACACCAACGAGGTCGTGGCCACTCTCGCCACCGAGCGTCTGGGCCGCGAGGTCCACCCCAACGACCACGTCAACGCCTCGCAGTCGTCCAACGACGTCTTCCCCTCGTCCATCCACATCGCCGCGACCGCGGCCGTCACCGGCGAGCTGATCCCGGCGCTGGACCACCTCGCGACCGCACTGGAGCGCAAGTCCGCCGAGTTCGCGACGGTCGTGAAGTCGGGGCGTACGCATCTGATGGACGCCACGCCCGTCACCCTGGGCCAGGAGTTCGGGGGCTACGCGGCGCAGATCCGGTACGGGATCGAGCGACTTCGCGCCTGTCTCCCCCGCCTCGCCGAGCTGCCGCTGGGCGGCACGGCCGTCGGCACCGGCATCAACACCCCGCCCGGCTTCTCCGCCGCCGTCATCGCCGAGGTCGCCCGCGCCACCGGGCTGCCGCTCACCGAGGCCAGGGACCATTTCGAGGCGCAGGGCGCCCGGGACGGGCTCGTGGAGACGTCCGGCCAGCTCCGTACGCTCGCCGTCTCGCTCACCAAGATCTCCAACGATCTGCGCTGGATGGCGTCCGGACCGCGCACGGGTCTGGCCGAGATCAGCCTTCCCGACCTCCAGCCCGGCTCGTCGATCATGCCGGGGAAGGTGAATCCGGTCATTCCCGAGGCCGTCCTGATGGTCGCGGCCCAGGTGATGGGGAACGACGCGACGGTCGCCGTCGCGGGTGCGGCGGGCAATTTCGAGCTGAACGTGATGCTTCCGGTCATCGCGAAGAACCTGCTGGAGTCGGTGCGACTGCTGGCCAATGTCTCCCGGCTGCTCGCGGACCGCACGGTCGACGGGATCACCGCGAACGTCGAACGCGCCAGGGAGTACGCGGAGTCCTCGCCGTCCGTCGTCACCCCGCTGAACAAGTACATCGGTTACGAGGAGGCGGCGAAGGTCGCCAAGAGGTCGCTGGCCGAGCGCAGGACGATCCGCGAGGTGGTGCTGGAATCGGGATATGTCGAGCGCGGCGACCTCACGGTGGATCAGCTCGACGAGGCGCTGGACGTGTTGCGCATGACCCGCCCGTGACACGCGTCGCGGCAACGGGTCCGCGGCATCCCTAAGATCTGTCCATGGCAGGTACGGACAGCGGACACATCGAGCACTGGGCGCCGGGCGATCACATCCTGTGGCGCTACCGCGGCAACGTCCCGCGACCGCGGGACGCCGCGCCGGAGCACGCTCCGGACCCGGTGCACATCTGCCGTCCCGTCACCGTCGTCCAGGACACCGACGAGTTGCTCGCCGTGTGGGTGGCGCCCGGCACCGAGTGCGTGAAGCCGGTGCTGGCGAACGGCACCGAGGTGCACGACGAGCCGCTCGCCACCCGCTACACCGCCCCGCGCACCACCACCCGCGCGCCCTGGCTCGGCAACGGCGTTCTCAAGCTCGCCCGTCCCGGTGAACCCTGGTCGGTCTGGCTCTTCTGGGAAACCGGCTGGCAGTTCCGCAGCTGGTACGTGAACCTGGAGGAACCGCGCACCCGCTGGGCGGGCGGCATCGATTCCGAGGATCACTTTCTCGACATCTCCGTCTACCCGGACCGCAGCTGGGTCTGGCGCGACGAGGACGAGTTCGCCCAGGCGCAGCGGGTCGGTCTGATGGCCCCGCGGACCGCGCGGCAGGTACGGGAGGCGGGCCGCGCGGCCGTCGAGGTGATCCAGGACTGGGGCGCGCCGTTCCGGGACGGCTGGGAGGACTGGCGGCCCGATCCGCGCTGGCGGGTTCCCGCGCTCCCGGATGACTGGGACCGTACCCCCTCGCACATGGGGTCATGAGACCCTTGTCGCACCCCGGGGGGGCAAACGTAGGATCGTTCTCCGGAGCGCGCATCCGCGCCAACCGACGGACAGCGCACCGGACCTGACCGCAAGTCATCGCACGCGCACCACGCACTGCATGAGCTGTAAGAGCCACATCGGTCGTATGAATCACATGAGCCACTACGAGGGGGTGGAGACGTGCTCGCTGTCGCCCGCCCCGTCGCCGGAAACGTTGTCACCGAGCCGCCCCGCGGGCATCAGGTTTCGGCCCCTCGTTCGGGGGCATCCGGTGACAGCCGTTGTTATCGCCGCTCTTGCCGGGGCACAGTAGCGCCCCACGAGGTGATTGCCTCATACAACCGGCCCGGACGGACGGAACCCCACGCGTGACGGAGCATCCCACCTCCCACGAAGGCCGGCAGCCTCTCGCCGCCCGGTCGCAGGAACGCGCCCGGCCGCGGCAGCAGGACGCCGCGCCGGCCGCTTCCCCTGCCACCGCAGCGATCCCCGGCCCGGCCACGGCGCCGGGCGCGGGAGCGAGTCAGGCGGCCCCCGCGGGACTCGACCCACAGGCCGCGGCCCGTCGCGAGGGCGACCGGCTGCGTTTCGTGGGGGCCGCCACCCGGCGGATCGCCCGCGGCATAGACCTGGACGAGATCGTGCTGGGGCTGTGCCGGGCCAGCGTGCCGACGTTCTCCGACGCCATACTGGTCTACCTCCGCGACCCGCTGCCGGTCGGTGACGAGCGGCCGGTCGCCCCGTTCGTGCTGCGGCTGCGTCGGTCGGACCGGCTGCGCCTCAACGAGGACGAGACCGAGACCCCGTCGGAGATCGAGCGGCTACGGCTGCCCGCCCTCGACCCGCACGGCGACATGCCCCCGGCGGCCGAACTGTGCGAGGTCCGCTCGGGCGGCGCGCTCGCCGAGGTGCTGCGCGGTGTGCGGCCGGTCTTCGGGGACTCCGCGGCGGCCCGTGCCGCGCTGCCCGAACTGCTCGGCGCGGGACGGGCCGTACCCACGGGACACCGCGCGATCCTCGCCCCGCTGCGCGGCCGGCGGCGGGTGATCGGTGCCGCCGTCTTCCTGCGCGGCACCGAGCGACCGTCCTTCGAGGCCAATGACCTGCTGGTCGCGGCGCAGCTGGCGACGCACACGGCGCTCGGCATCGACAAGGCCGTGCTGTACGGGCGCGAGGCGTACATCGCCGACGAACTGCAGCGCACCATGCTGCCCGACTCGCTGCCGCAGCCGACCGGTGTCCGGCTCGCCTCCCGCTATCTCCCGGCCGCCGAGACGGCCCGGGTCGGCGGCGACTGGTACGACGCGATCCCGCTGCCCGGCAGCAGGGTGGCCCTGGTCGTCGGCGACGTCATGGGCCACTCCATGACGTCCGCGGCGATCATGGGTCAGCTGCGCACCACCGCGCAGACCCTCGCGGGGCTCGACCTGCCGCCGCAGGAGGTGCTGCACCACCTCGACGAGCAGGCGCAGCGGCTCGGCAGCGACCGCATGGCGACCTGCATGTACGCGGTGTACGACCCCGTCGCGCACCGCATCACCATCGCCAATGCCGGGCATCCGCCGCCCGTCCTGCTCCATCTGGGCGGCCGGGCGGAGGTACTGCGGGTGCCGCCGGGAGCCCCGATCGGCGTGGGCGGTGTGGACTTCGAGGCCGTCGAGCTGGACGCGCCGGCGGGCGCCACGCTGCTGCTGTACACCGACGGTCTGGTGGAGTCCCGGCTCCGGGACGTCTGGACCGGGATCGAGATGCTGCGCGAACGGCTCGCCGCCGCCGCCCGGCTGACCGGCCCGGACCACTCGCCGCCGCTGGAGGCCCTGTGCGACGACGTCCTGGACATGCTCGGCCCCGGTGACCGGGACGACGACATCGCGCTGCTCGCCGCGCGGTTCGACGGAATCGCGCCGAGTGATGTCGCGTACTGGCACCTGGAACCGGAGGAGACCGCGCCGGGCCGGGCCCGCAGGCTGGCCCGGCGGGCCCTGAGCCGGTGGGGGCTCGACGAGCTGTCCGACTCGGTGGAGCTGCTGGTCAGCGAGGTGGTGACCAACGCCGTGCGTTACGCGGAGCGACCGGTGACGCTGCGGCTGCTCCGTACCGACCTGTTGCGCTGCGAGGTCGGCGACGACGCCCCGCAGCTGCCCCGGCAGCGCCGGGCCCGGGACATGGACGAGGGCGGCCGGGGTCTGTTCCTCGTCAACCGGCTGGCCAGACGGTGGGGCGCGACGCGTCTGTCGACCGGCAAGGTGGTCTGGTTCGAGATGCCGACCCGGGGCCAGTAGGAGGGTCCGGGCCGGGCACGCGCGAGAGTCCTGCACGGACGGTAGCCAAATGTTGCCGACCTCCTGTCGGCGGAGTTGACTTCAGTCGTGAACGAGGCGACCTGACCGAAACCCCCACCGACGGGAGGACGCTCGTGCCCGAGGAAACGAAGACCAAGAACACCCCCTACACCACGAACAACGCCGGAATCCCGGTGGAGAGCGATGAACACTCGCTCACTGTCGGATCCGACGGACCGATCCTGCTCCAGGACCACTACCTCATCGAGAAGATGGCCCAGTTCAACCGTGAACGGGTCCCCGAACGAGTGGTCCATGCCAAGGGCTCCGGTGCCTACGGCGTTTTCAAGGTGACCAACGACGTCAGCCAGTTCACCAAGGCCGACCTCTTCCAGCCGGGCAAGCAGACCGCCATGCTCGCCCGCTTCTCCACGGTCGCCGGCGAACAGGGCTCCCCCGACACCTGGCGCGACCCCCGCGGGTTCGCCCTGAAGTTCTACACTGAGCACGGCAACTACGACATGGTCGGCAACAACACGCCGATCTTCTTCGTGCGCGACCCGATGAAATTCCAGGACTTCATCCGTTCGCAGAAGCGCCGCCCGGACAGCGCGGTGCGCGACCACGACATGCAGTGGGACTTCTGGACGCTGTCCCCCGAGTCCGCCCACATGGTGACGTGGCTGATGGGCGACCGGGGCATCCCGAAGACGTACCGCAACATGAACGGCTACAGCTCGCACACCTATATGTGGGTGAACGCGGGCGGCGAGCGGTTCTGGGTCAAGTACCGCTTCAAGACCGACCAGGGCATCGACTTCTACCCGCAGGCCGAAGCCGACGAGATGGCCGGTGTCGACGGCGATGTCCACCGCCGCGACCTGTTCGAGTCGATCAAGCGCGGTGACCATCCGAGCTGGACGCTGTACGTCCAGATCATGCCGTTCGACGATGCGCCGGACTACCGGTTCAACCCGTTCGACCTCACAAAGGTGTGGCCGCACGGCGACTACCCGGAGATCGAAGTCGGCCGGATGACGCTCAACGAGAACCCCGAGGACTTCTTCGTCCACATCGAGCAGGCGTCCTTCGAGCCGTCGAACCTGGTGCCCGGCATCGGTCCGTCGCCCGACAAGATGCTGCTCGGCCGGCTCTTCTCGTACCCGGACACCCACCGGTACCGGATCGGCCCGAACTACGCGCAGCTGCCCCCGAACCGTCCGCGGTTCGGCCGGAACTCGTACGCGAAGGACGGCCCCATGCGGTACGAACCGACGCGTACGGGAGCGGTCTACGCGCCGAACTCGTACGGCGGTCCGGCCGCGGACACCGAGCGCTTCGGCGACCCGGCGGGCTGGGCGACGGCGGGCGAGATGGTGCACGAGGCGTACAAGCTGCACAGCGAGGACGACGACTGGGGCCAGGCGGGCACTCTGGTGCGCAAGGTCCTCGACGACGCGGCCCGCGAACGGCTGGTGTCGAACATTTCCGGCCATCTGCTGGACGGTGTGAGCGCCCCGGTCGTAGAGCGCGCGCTGCAGTACTGGCGCAACGTGGACAAGGACCTCGGCGACCGGATCGCCAAGAAGGTCAACGGCGGCTGACACCGTCGTACGCGGCGGACACGGGTGAGGGGCGGTGCCGGCCGGCACCGCCCCTCACCCGTGTCCTCACGCCCTCACTGTCCGGGCGGATTGTTCGCGACGTTGTTGCTGTTGCCCGGCCGTCCGGGGTCCGCTCCCTCGCCCGGCAGCCCCGGGGACTGGCTCGGCGGCGGCTCCGGGGACTGGCTCGGCGGCGGCTCCGGCGACTGGCTGGTCGACTGGCTGGGCTCGTCGCTCGGGCTCTGCGCCGGCCGGCTCGGCTCCTGCGACGGGGACTGCGTGGGGCTCTCCGGCGCCGAAGGGGTGTTCGAGGGAGTCGTCGGCACGGTGACCTCGCCGCGCTCGACGTCCTGCAGGTCGAACTGGGCCGTGGAGCCGCCGTTCAGCGCGCCGAGGGTGTAGTCCGCCCAGATCTGCGCCGGGAAGCCGCCACCGTTGGCCCGGCCGGAGTTGGCGGTACCGGTGAGGCTGACCTGGGTGCCGCCCTTGGGGGATTCACCGAAGAGCGCGACGACCGTGGTGAGGTTGGGGGTGTAGCCCGCGAACAGGGCGGCCTTGTTGTTCTCCGAGGTGCCCGTCTTGCCGGCCGCCTCGTAGGCCGAGGTGTTGGCCGCCTGGCCGGAGCCGCTCTTCACGACGCCCCGCAGGACGGAGGTCACGGTGTCGGCGGACTTGCGGCTGATCACCTGGTCGCCGATGCCCTTGACCGGCTCGACCGTCCGGTCGCGGTGCGTGGCGGACTTCACGATGAACGGGGTGACCTTCCTGCCGTGGTTGTCGAGCGTGGCGTACGCGCCCGCCATGTCCCAGGTCGAGGCGTTCATCGTGCCGAGCGTGATGGCGGGGCGCTCCGGGAAGTTCTGGTCGGGCAGACCGAGCGACAGCGCGGTCTTCTTCACCGCGGCGGGGCCGACGTCGACGACCATCTGCGCGAAGACCGAGTTGATCGACTTGTTCATCGCGGTCTGCACGGTGACGTCGCCGTAGCTCTGGTTGTCCTCGTTCTCCGGACTGAAGGGCGTGTCGCTGCCCACGACGGGCCGCTTGCTGGTCCCGTCGTAGCGGGTGTTGACGCCGATCAGGTCGCCGTCCTGGGTCTTCGACTCGTTCTCCAGCGCGGAGGCGAACACCAGGGGCTTGAAGGTGGAGGCGGGCTGGTAGTCCCGGCGCGTGGCGTTGGAGACGTAGTGCTTGACGTAGTCCACTCCGCCGTAGAGCGCGACGACGGCGCCGGTCTTCGGATCGACGGAGGTGGCGCCCGCCTGGACGGTCGCGTCGACCTTGTTGTTCTTGCGGTCCAGCTTGGACTCCAGCTGCCGGTCGACCGACTCCTCCAGCTGCTTCTGCCGCTTCTTGTCGATGTTGAGCGTGAAGGTCCAGCCGCCGGCCTGCCGCATCTCCGCGGTGATGCCCTGCTTGTTCAGCTCCTTGTTGGCCGCATCGACGAGGTAACCGGTCTGACCCTCCATGCCGGGGGCGGGCTTGGGCTTGTCCGGGACGGGGAACTTCAGAGTGTCGCGCTTGGCCTTGTCGAGCCAGTGCATCTCGACCATGTTGTCGAGCGTGTAGCCCCAGCGTTCCTTGACGAGCTTCTTGCCGGTATCCGTGGCGGAGGCCCAGTCGTACTGGCTGGGGGCCTGGAGCAGCGCGGCCAGATAGGCGCCCTGGGAGACGTTGAGGTCCTTGGCGTCGACCCCGTAGTAGGCCTGCGCCGCGGCCTGGATCCCGCTGGCGCCGCGTCCGTAGTACGAGGTGTTGATGTACCCGGCGAGGATGTCGCTCTTCTCGTACTTCTGGTCGACCTTGAGGGAGATGACCAGCTCTTTGAGCTTGCGGCTGACCGTCGGGTCCTGGGTCAGGTAGTAGTTCTTCACGTACTGCTGGGTGATGGTCGAGCCACCCTGCTTGCCCTTGCCGGTGAGGGTGTTCAGGATGCCGCGCGCGGTGCCCTTCAGATCGACGCCCTTGTCCTGGTAGAAGGACTTGTTCTCGGCGGCGACGAAGGTGTGCTGCACGTCCTTGGGGACCTCGGCGAGATCCACGTTCTGGCGGTTGACCCCGTCGCCGGTCCGGGCCAGCACGGTGCCGTCGCTGTACTTGTAGACGTTGCTCTGCCGCTCGGCCAGGGCGTTGGCCTTCGGTATGTCCACGTACATGTAGAGCGCCACGAAGGCGCCCATGATCAGCAGGCAGAACCCGAAGAAAGCGCCCAGCATCTTCCGCCAGGTGAAGAGTCTGCGTATGCCGCCGCTCTTCGCAGCCCGCCGCGCTCCGCGCTGCTGGGCTCGTCGCGCATCCGCTCGACCCATCGCTGTGTTGCTCCCGTTTCTCTGCTCGACCAGATCAGCTCAGCCCAGCTAGCTAACACCGTCGACTGGGACAAAAAGCAAGCGATGCGGTCTTTTCCTGACGTGACAATCAGCACCCGCTCTGTAAGGAACCGACTCACCAGAGGCGCTCAAGGTTGCGAAGGCAGGTAATGTGTAATCACATTGCTAGCATTGAATCAGTCTCTGCCGGCCTTCTGAAACGGGGGATTCCATGTCCGACCACGACAATCCGTACGCCGTGTCCGCTCTGACCGCCGACCTCGCACCCGATGCCCCTCAGATGCCTGAACCGCAGGTGAGAGAGGTGACGGCACACAGCATCCCGGGCGGCCTCGGCCTGCTGCTGACCGTGGTCGGAGTGATCGCCGGCATCGGTCTCGCCATCGTCGGCGGCGTCGTCGGCTCGAACGGGAACAACGGCGTGGGCGTCCCGGTCCTGATCCTCGGGATCCTGCTCGTCATCGCCTCGTTCTTCTGCATGACGGGTGTGAAGATGGTCGCACCGGGCGAGGCGCGGGTGATCCAGCTCTTCGGCCGGTACGTCGGCACGATCCGCACCGACGGGCTGCGCTGGATCAATCCGCTCACCAGCAGCCGGAAGATCTCCACCCGGGTCCGCAACCACGAGACCGCCGTCCTGAAGGTCAACGACGCCTACGGCAACCCGATCGAGCTCGCCGCGATCGTCGTCTGGAAGGTCGAGGACACCGCGCAGGCGCTCTTCGAGGTCGACGACTTCCTGGAGTTCGTCGCCACCCAGACCGAGGCGGCCGTCCGGCACATCGCGATCGAGTACCCGTACGACGCCCACGAGGAGGGCGGCCTCTCGCTGCGCGGCAACGCGGAGGAGATCACCGAGAAGCTGGCCGTGGAGCTCACCGCCCGGGTGCAGGCCGCCGGCGTTCGGATCATCGAATCGCGCTTCAGCCACCTCGCGTACGCCCCCGAGATCGCCTCCGCGATGCTCCAGCGCCAGCAGGCCGGCGCGGTGGTCGCGGCCCGGCAGCAGATAGTCGAGGGCGCGGTCGGCATGGTCGAGATGGCGCTGACCCGGATCGCCGAGCAGGACATCGTCGAACTGGACTCGGAACGGAAGGCGGCCATGGTCAGCAATCTGATGGTGGTGCTGTGCGGTGACCGCGCGGCGCAGCCGGTCCTCAATACGGGCACTCTTTACCAGTGACGGAAGAGACCCCCGGGCGCAGGCCCCCGCCGCAGCGCAAGCAGATGCTGCTGCGACTCGACCCCGCGGTCCACGACGCGCTCGCCCGCTGGGCCTCCGACGAACTGCGCAGCGCGAACGCCCAGATCGAGTTCCTGCTGCGCAGGGCGCTGGCGGAGGCGGGCCGCCTGCCGGGCACGGCCCGCCCGATCCCCCGCCGGGGGCGCCCGCCGAGGGAGAGGCCGAACCCCTCCGGTGACTGAGGTCCGAGGGCGGGGAGTCCGGAGCCCCGGGACGGGCGAGGCCCGAAAACCGGGGCCCGGGAACCGGTGATCCCCGCCGATCACCCCGGGCCCGGGGTGATCGGCGGGGCATTTGCCCCCGCTCCGATGCGGTGCGGGACGGGGCCGGACCGGGGAGGTACGCGAGCCCTCCCCAGCCCGACCCCCGGGTATACACCCGAGGTATACACACCATGTATAGTGCTCCGCATGTCTATCGGCCACACCCTGCTCGGGCTCCTGGAGTCCGGCCCCCGCCACGGCTACGACCTCAAGCGGACATTCGACGAGAAGTTCGGCCACGACCGCCCCCTGCACTACGGGCAGGTCTACTCGACCATGTCCCGGCTGCTCAAGAACGGCCTCGTCGAGGTCGACGGCGTCGAGAGCGGCGGCGGCCCCGAGCGCAAGCGGTACGCGATCACCGAGGCGGGCATCACCGATGTCGGCACCTGGCTCGCGCAGCCGGAGAAGCCCGAGCCGTACCTCCAGTCGACGCTCTACACCAAGGTCGTCCTGGCCCTGCTCACCGGCCGCAGCGCCGAGGCCCTGCTGGACACCCAGCGCGCCGAGCACCTGCGCCTCATGCGCATCCTCACCGACCGCAAGCGTCAGGGCGACCTCGCCGATCAGCTGATCTGCGACCACGCGCTCTTCCACCTCGAAGCCGATCTGCGCTGGCTGGAACTGACCGCCGCCCGGCTGGACCGGCTCGCCGCGGAGGTGCGCGCGTGAACCCCGCCGGCTCCCTGCTCAGCGCCGACAGCCTGTACAAGTCGTACGGATCGACTCCCGCGCTCGACGGCGCCTCGTTCTCCATCCACCCCGGCGAGGTCGTCGCCGTGATGGGCCCGTCCGGCTCCGGCAAGTCGACCCTGCTGCACTGCCTCGCCGGGATCGTCACCCCCGACAGCGGCACGATCACCTACGCGGGCCGCGAGCTCTCCGCGATGTCCGACGCCGAACGCAGCGCCCTGCGCCGCACCGAGTTCGGCTTCGTCTTCCAGTTCGGCCAGCTCGTCCCGGAGCTGACCTGTGTGGAGAACGTCGCCCTGCCGCTCCGCCTGAGCGGGACCAGGCGCAAGGACGCCGAACGCGCCGCCCGCCACTGGCTGGAGCGCCTGGAGGTGGACAACGTCGGCGCCAAGCGTCCCGGCGAGGTCTCCGGCGGCCAGGGGCAGCGCGTCGCCGTGGCCCGTGCGCTGGCCGCGTCCCCGAAGATCATCTTCGCCGACGAGCCGACCGGCGCCCTGGACTCCCTCAACGGCGAGCGGGTCATGGAGCTGCTCACCGAGGCGGCCCGGTCCACCCAGGTCGCCGTGGTCCTGGTGACCCACGAGGCCCGCGTCGCCGCCTACTCCGACCGCGATGTCACCGTGCGCGATGGCCGGGCACGCGACCTGGAGCACGCGGCATGACTCTGCTCGACCACAAGAACGCCCCGGCCGACGCGCCGCCCCGGCCCGCCGCACCCACCGGCATCGCCGCCCTGCTGCGCGATCTCGGCCTGGGCGTCCGGTTCGCCGCCTCCGGCGGGCGCGAGGGCTGGATCCGCACCCTGCTGACCGCCGTCGGCGTCGGTCTCGGCGTGGCACTGCTGCTGGTCGCCGCCTCCGTGCCGCATTTCCTCGACGAGCGTTCCGCGCGTGAGCAGGCCCGTTCCGAGACCAAGATCTCCGAATCGCCCGACGCCCAGGCCAAGAAGTCCGACACCTCGGTGCTCCGGATCGACGCGGAGACGGAGTACCGCGGCCGCCCCATCAGCGGCTTCCTGATGCGCGCGGACGGTACCCACCCGGTCGTCCCGCCGGGCATCGCGAGCTTCCCCGTCGCGGACGAGATGATGGTCTCGCCCGCCCTGAAGAAGCTGCTGAACTCCTCGGAAGGCGGCCTCCTCAAGGAGCGGCTGCCGTACCGGATCACCGGCACGATCGCCGACGCGGGGCTCATCTCCCCGGGCGAGCTGCTCTTCTACGCGGGCAGCGACACCCTGACCCCCTCCAACGGCGGCCACCGGATCGCCGGTTACGGCGATCCGGGCCCGGGCAAGGAGATGCCGCCCGTCCTCATCGTGCTGATCATCATGATCAGCGTGGTGCTGCTGGTGCCGGTCGCGACCTTCATCGCGACGGCCGTTCGTTTCGGCGGAGACCGTCGCGACCGCAGGCTCGCCGCGCTGCGTCTGGTCGGTGCGGACATCCGGACGACCCGTCGGATCGCGGCCGGCGAGGCGTTCTTCGGGGCGGTGCTCGGCCTGCTGACCGGCCTGCTGCTCTTCCTGGTGGGGCGTCGGTTCATCGGCTACGTCGAGGTGTGGAACGCCAGCGCCTTCCCGTCGGACCTGGTCCCCGACCCCTGGCTGGCCACGCTGGTCGCCGTCGCCATTCCGGTGGCGGCGGTGCTCGTCACGCTGACCGCCCTGCGCTCGGTGGTGATCGAACCGCTCGGCGTCGTACGCAACAGCCGCAGCCGCAAGCGCCGACTCTGGTGGCGGCTGCTGATGCCGGTCGCGGGACTGGCGGTGCTCATGCTGTCCGGCAAGGCGGACGCCGTGGTGAACCCGTATCCGATCGCGGGCGGCTCCGTGCTCGTGCTCGTCGGGCTCGCCCTGCTGCTGCCGTGGCTGGTCGAGGCGTGCGTGAACCGGCTGCGGGGCGGCCCGGTGCCCTGGCAGCTCGCCACCCGCAGGCTCCAGCTGACCAGCGGGGCGGCCTCCCGCGCGGTCAGCGGCATCACGGTCGCGGTCGCGGGTGCGGTGGCGCTGCAGATGCTGTTCGCCTCGGTGGGCGACGAGTTCAACCGGATGACGGGACAGGACCCGACGCGCGCCCAGTTCTACACGTTCTCCGAGAACGTCACCGGTGACGCGGCCACCCGGACCATCAAGGAGTTCCGGGCCACCAAGGGCGTGACGGCGGTCACCGGCATGGTCGAGTCGTACGTCGTCAGGCCGGGCACGTACAAGGGCGACGACGTCCGGCCCACCACCTCGCTGGCCATCGGCGACTGCGCGACCCTGCGCGAGATCGCCCGGATCAGCACCTGCGAGGAGGGCGACGCCTTCGTCGTCCACCCCCAGGACAAGGAGATGGCCGAGTGGGTGGACAAGACGGCCCGCAAGGGCAAACCGGTCGAACTCAACTACGAGGCGGGATCGGTGCCCGGCGAGAAGTCGAAGCTGTGGACCCTGCCCGCCGACACTCCGACCGTTCTCACCCGCCGCGATCCGAGGGGCCAGGACCACTGGGGCATCATGGCGACGGTCGGCGCGATCGACCCGAGCACCCTGCCGCACGCGCAGACCAACGCGCAGATCCAGGTGGACCGGAACGTCGAGGACGTGGCCGAGTACGTACGGAACACGGCGGCCCGGCTCGACCCGGGGATGCGGGTCGTCAATCTGAGCTCGGTGGCCCGTGACCGGCAGTACGCCAGCGTGCAGAGGGGTCTCAAGGTCGGCGCGACCGCGACCCTGCTGCTGATCGCCGCCGCGATGCTGGTCTCGCAGCTGGAGCAGCTGCGCGAGCGCAAGCGCCTGCTCTCGGTCCTGGTCGCCTTCGGCACCCGGCGGACCACGCTCGGCTGGTCGGTGCTCTGGCAGACCGCCGTCCCCGTGGTCATCGGCCTGGTGGTGGCCGTCGCGGGCGGTCTGGGCCTGGGCGCGGTGATGATCAGGATGATCGCCAAGAAGGTGACCGACTGGTGGCTGTTCCTGCCGATGCTGGGCGCGGGAGCGGGACTGATCCTGCTGGTCACGCTGGTCTCACTGCCACCGCTGTGGCGCATGATGCGCCCGGACGGGCTGCGCACGGAGTGACGTCGCGGTAGCCACGAGGGGTGCGGTCCCCGAAAGACAGGACCGCACCCCTTCCGCCTGCCCTACGCGCCCGTCGTCACCCGTACCGGCAGCGTCTCCATCGCCTCCCGCAGCGCCGCCGCGAACTCCTCGAACTCCTCGTGCCGTGCCGCGCCCGTCCGCATCCCCAGCGCTACCCGTCGCGACGGTGCGGGTTCCGTGAAGTACCCGGTGGCCAACGCGTCGTTGCGGCCGGTCTCGACCGTCACCGCGGTACGCGGCAGCAGCGTCACCCCTAGCCCGCCGGCGACCAGCTGCACCAGGGTGGAGAGCCCGGCCGCGGTCGTGGTGACCGGCGCCCCCTGCGTGCGCCCCGCCTCCCGGCAGATGTCGAGCGCCTGGTCGCGCAGGCAGTGCCCCTCGTCGAGCAGCAGCAGCGGCAGTTCGCGCAGCGCCTCGCGTGGAATGTCGGTGCGCCCGCCCAGCCAGTGGTCCCGCTCCATGACCAGCACGAAGTCCTCGTCGAACAGCGGGAGTTCGGTCATGCCCGGCACCCCGAGCGGCACGGCGAGCAGCAGCAGGTCCAGTCTGCCCGCGGCCAGCCCCTCCAGCAGCGAGGAGGTCTGCTCCTCGTGCACCTGGAGGTCGAGGTCGGGATAGCGGTCGTGGACCAGCCGCAGCACGGTCGGCAGCAGATACGGGGCGACGGTCGGGATCACTCCGAGTCTGAGCACTCCGGTGAACGGTGCCCGGACCGCCTCGGCCTCCTCCATCAGCTCGCCGACGGCCTCCAGCACCACCCGGGCCCGGACCGCGAGCCGCTCCCCGGCCGGCGAGAGCAGCACCTTGCGCGTCGTACGCTCGATGAGCTGGACACCCAGTGCCTCCTCCAGCGCCGACACGGCCCCGGAGAGCGCCGGCTGACTCATCCCGATTGCTGCCGCCGCGTCCCTGAAGTGCAGATATTCAGCGACAGCCGCGAAGGCACGCAGCTGCGACAGACTGGGCTGTTTGGTTCGATTGCCCTGATTGCCCTGCGCCACTGATAGGCACCTCCGATCATCACGACCGAGTGTAGCTATTTCCGCGATCAATGCACTCTGTGCCAAGGTGGATCCCGTCCAACCCTCAGGAACTCCCACAAAAGGGAATTCCAACCCCGCAAGGAGAGCGCGTGCTCACTGTCGGTGACAAGTTCCCCGAGTTCGACCTGACTGCTTGTGTTTCGCTGGAGAGCGGCAAGGAGTTCGAGCAGATCAACCACAAGACCTACGAGGGCAAGTGGAAGATCGTCTTCGCGTGGCCGAAGGACTTCACCTTCGTGTGCCCCACCGAGATCGCCGCCTTCGGCAAGCTGAACGACGAGTTCGCCGACCGTGACGCCCAGATCCTCGGCTTCTCCGGTGACTCCGAGTTCGTGCACCACGCCTGGCGCAAGGACCACCCGGACCTGACCGACCTGCCGTTCCCGATGATGGCCGACTCGAAGCACGAGCTCATGCGTGACCTCGGCATCGAGGGCGAGGACGGCTTCGCGCAGCGCGCCGTCTTCATCGTCGACCAGAACAACGAGATCCAGTTCACGATGGTGACCGCCGGTTCCGTGGGCCGTAACCCCAAGGAGGTCCTGCGGGTCCTGGACGCCCTGCAGACCGACGAGCTGTGCCCGTGCAACTGGACCAAGGGCGAGAACACCCTCGACCCGGTCGCGCTCCTCTCGGGCGAGTGAGCTGACAGCGACATGGCACTCGACGAACTGAAAGCCGCCGTCCCGGACTTCGCCAAGGACCTGAAGCTGAACCTCGGTTCGGTCATCGGGAACAGCGACCTCCCGCAGCAGCAGCTGTGGGGCACCGTCCTCGCGTGCGCGATCGCCTCGCGCTCGCCGAAGGTGCTGCGAGAGCTGGAGCCGGAGGCGAAGGCCAACCTCTCCGCGGAGGCGTACACCGCGGCGAAGTCCGCCGCCGCCATCATGGCGATGAACAACGTCTTCTACCGGACCCGGCACCTGCTGTCGGACCCCGAGTACGGGACGCTGCGTGCGGGGCTGCGGATGAACGTCATCGGCAACCCGGGCGTGGAGAAGACAGACTTCGAGCTGTGGTCGCTCGCCGTCTCCGCCATCAACGGCTGCGGCCAGTGCCTGGACTCCCACGAGCAGGTGCTGCGCAAGGCCGGCGTGGACCGTGAGACCATTCAGGAAGCCGTCAAAATCGCTTCGGTGATCCAGGCGGTCGGCGTGACCCTCGAAGCCGAGGCCGTGCTCGCCGAGTAGGACCAGCACTACCCTTGAACGAGAAGGGCCCCGGGGACGACCGACCGTCCCCGGGGCCCTTCTTCTCATCCGCCTCGCGTCACTTGCCGGGCCCGTCCTTGGCGCCGCGGTCCCCGACGGCCTCGTCGTCGCCGTGGTCGATGTCCTCGGGCGGCGAGCCGGGCGCGGGGGTCGGAGCGATGTCGAGCGCGGTCGCCCCGTGCGGGGGCGGCGTGTGCCGCAGGGCCTCCTCCTGCCCGTACGCCCGCAGATAGCCGACCACCGTATTGGTGACCGCCACCAGCGGCACCGCGACGACCGCTCCGCCGATGCCCGCGATCATGCCGCCCGCGGCGACGGAGAGGACGACGGCGAGCGGATGCACCCGTACCGCGCGCCCCAGGATGAACGGCTGCAGCACATGCCCCTCGATCTGCTGCACCGCGAGCACCACGACCAGCACCATCAGCGCGGTGAACACGCCCTCGGTGACCAGCGCGACGACCACCGCGAGCGCTCCGGAGACCACCGCGCCGATCAGCGGGATGAAGGCGAAGAGGAAGATGAACACGGCGAGCGGCACCGCCATCGGCACCTTGAGGAACCAGATTCCGAGCCCGATGAAGATGGCGTCGATCAGCGCCACCAGGACCGTGCCCCGCACATAGGCGGTCAGGGTCCGCCAGGCGCGCGGCCCGGCACCCGCGACACCCGGCCGTGCCTGGGCGGGCACCAGCTTCAGCACCCAGTGCCAGATCCGCTTCCCGTCGTACAGCAGGAAGAGGGTCGAGAACATCGCCAGCAGCATCCCGGTGAGGAGCTCCACCATCACGGTGACGCCCTGGAGTCCGGCGGAGGTTATCTGCTCGGTGTTGGTGCCGATGGTGTCGCTGAGGTTCTTCGCGACATCGTTGATCTGCTGCTCGGTGACGTGGAAGGGGCTGTCGAGCAGCCAGTTCTTCAGGTCGTCGATACCCGTCCGCACCTTGTCGGAGAGGGTGTCGATGTTGTCCATGACCTGCCAGACGACGAACCAGCCGACCAGCCCGATGATGACGAAGCCCAGAATCGCGGTGACCGCGGTGGCCAGTCCGCGCGGCAGACCGTACCGCCGCAGCCGGGCGACGGTCGGCTGCAGCATCGCGGTGACGAGCAGCGCGGCGACGAAGGCCAGAACCACCAGCTGGACGGCGCTGATCACCCGCATCATCACCCAGAGGGTGCCCGCCAGGACGAGCAGCCGCCAGCCCGCCTCGGCCGCGACCCGCATGCCCCAGGGGATCGCCGCGACCGGATCGGGCCGGGCGGCCACGGAGGGGGCGTACGCGGGCGGCGGCGGCACATGGTCGGCCACGGCCTCACGCCGGGGCGCCTCGGCCGGTACGGGCCCGGCGGGGACAGCGGGCCCGGCAGGGACAGCGGGCCCGGCAGGGACAGAGGCGGGCACCGGCGGTTCGGCCGACACGGCCTCGTCCGCCTCGTCCGCCTCAGCCGCGGCCCTGCGATGCTCCAGCCGCTCGCCCAGTTCGGTCAGTTCGGCGCCCAGCCGGCCGAGCCACCCCGGAAGTTTCGACATGTCGTTCCTCTTCCCCCCGCTCTCGCTCCCCACCGCTCCCCCGGCGAGTCGTCCGGACCGACCGTACACGCGCGAAGCCCCTCACCGTAGGACGGCGAGGGGCTTCGAGAGGTTGAGACCGGAACCTCGGAAGGTTCTAGTACCAGTGATTGGCCTGCCAGAAGGACCAGGCACCGCACGGGCTGCCGTACTTGGCGCCGTTCATGTAGCTGAGGCCCCACTTGATCTGTGTGGCCGGGTTGGTCTGCCAGTCGGCTCCGGCACTCGACATCTTCGAGCCCGGCAGCGCCTGGACGAGGCCGTACGCACCGGAAGACGGGTTGCTCGCCCGGTAGTTCCAGGTCGACTCGACGTTCACGATGTTGCTGAAGCACTGGAACTGGTCGGCGGGAACGATCTGACGCGCCATCGCCTTGATCTCGGCCACGGTGTACGAGCCCTGCTGGGCGAACGTGGAGGCGCTGCGGATCTCGGAACGGCTGGCACGCTCGGCCGCGTCCTTCTTGTCCTGGCGCTCCTTCTCCAGCTTGGCTTCGGCCGCCTGCTTCTTCGACTGGGCGTCCTTGGCGGCCTGGATACGCGCCGCTTCCTCCACGGACTTCTTCGCCGCCGCGTCGGCCGCGGATGCCTGGGCGTCGGCCTGCTGCGTCAGCGAGGCGGTCTGCACCTGGGCCTGCTGGCCCGCGGGGATGTCTGCGAGCAGCGTGGTGTCGGCTGCGGTCGCCTCGAAGTTGTTGTTGTCGTCGACAGCAGGAGTGCTGCCCGAGGCAACGCCAACGACGGCGCCAACGGTGGTTACGGCAGTGGCGGATGCCACGGCGAACCCCCGGACCGAGATCCGGCTCACACGGTGTCCTTCCAGCATCGCCCGCTTAGGTGACCTCGCGGACGCAATCGTGCCCCTGGCGCTGGCCTCCCTACTGCTTGGGTCACGGGAGGCACGGGCCCGGTGGGCAACTCCCCGGAGGAAGTGCCGCGTGGTGCTCGCGGGCGGCATACGGACGTCGATTGTTGAGTTGTGTGGTGCGTGGCACCTCTGGAGGTGCGGGTGTGCCGTATGCGGGGCCTGACGGAAGCAAGACTCTGCCGGAACGTGACACCGGGAAGCAATTCTCCGTTGCGTGTGAAAGCTCACACCTCGTTCGGAGCAAGTGATTTACGGAAATGCCACCGCAGCACGATGCCGCCCGGCTAAGCTCCTTCGCTCGCCGGGCGGCACCAACTGTCGTATCCCGTATCAGATCTGGCCTTCCTCCAGCATTTCGGTCACCAGCGCGGCGATCTGCGAGCGCTCCGAGCGGGTGAGCGTGACGTGCGCGAAGAGCGGATGCCCCTTCAGCTTCTCGACCACGGCGACGACCCCGTCGTACCGGCCGACCCTGAGGTTGTCCCGCTGAGCCACGTCATGCGTGAGCACCACCCGGGAATTCGCCCCGATCCGGGACAACACGGTCAGCAGTACGTTCCGTTCGAGCGACTGCGCCTCGTCGACGATCACGAAGGAGTCGTGGAGCGAGCGGCCACGAATGTGGGTGAGCGGCAGGACCTCCAGCATGCCGCGCCGCAGCACCTCCTCGATCACCTCGCGCCCGGCGACCGCCGAGAGCGTGTCGAAGACGGCCTGCGCCCAGGGGCTCATCTTCTCGGCCTCGGTGCCGGGGAGATAGCCGAGCTCCTGCCCGCCGACCGCGTACAGCGGTCGGAAGACCATCACCTTCTGGTGCTGCCTGCGCTCCAGGACGGCTTCGAGACCGGCGCAGAGCGCCAGCGCCGACTTGCCGGTGCCGGCCCGGCCGCCCAGCGACACGATGCCGACATCCTGGTCGAGGAGCAGATCGAGGGCGATGCGCTGTTCGGCGCTGCGGCCGTGGATGCCGAAGACCTCCCGGTCGCCGCGCACCAGGCGCACGTTTCCCTCAGCGGTGACCCGGCCGAGCGCCTTGCCGCGCTCGGACTGGAGGACCAGCCCGGTGTGCACGGGCAGCTCGGCGGCTTCGGGGACGTACAGCGTCTCCTCGCCGTAGAGCAGATCCACCTGCTCGGCGGCGAGGGGCAGTTCCGACATGCCCGTCCAGCCGGAGTCCGTGATGGCGAGTTCGGCGCGGTACTCCTCGGCGAGGAGGCCGACCGAGGACGCCTTGATGCGCAGCGGCAGGTCCTTGGAGACGACCGTGACGTCGTACCCCTCGGCCTGGAGGTTGCGCGCGACCGCGAGGATCCGTGAGTCGTTGTCCCCCAACCGGTAGCCGGCGGGCAGTACGCCGGGATCGGAGTGGTTGAGTTCGACGCGCAGTGTCCCGCCCAGATCCCCGAGCGGGATCGGGGCATCCAGCCGGCCGTACCGGGTACGGAAATCGTCCAGCAGGCGCAGGGCCTGCCGGGCGAAGTACCCCAGCTCCGGGTGGTGCCGTTTGGCCTCCAGTTCCGTGACCACGACGATCGGGAGCACGACCTCGTGCTCGTCGAAGCGGGTCAGGGCGTTCGGATCGGCCAGCAGGACGCTGGTGTCGAGAACATAGGTGCGCCTGTCGGACATCCGGCGCTTTGTGCTGATCACCACGGAAGGACGTACCCCCTCGGACGAGGTTGGGGTGCGACGGCGTCGCGGAGCATCCCAATGGGAGAGGACGGACCGGGCTGCGACCCAGATGCACGGGCCGAGCACCGGCCCTCCGCGTCGGCCGCACTGTGTGTACGGTCCTTCGTGTGCAAAGGGCCTCCCGGGCGAGCGGACTCCATGCCGCTCACTTGGACACGACGTCCGCCTGGTTGGTGACCGGACATCGACCTGTCAGGGGTATTCCCTCGAACACGCGAAGCCATGCCGCCCGGGGGCGGGCGGCGAGCAGGGAGCAGCGGTCCGGGCCTGTGGGGTCGGGCACGCCACCCGAATGGCTCCGTACTCGAACGCCGGACGGGCTGGAAAACGACCGGGGCCGCCCTGGAACGCCGGGCGGGCCGGAAAGGACCGGAGGGGCGCGGTACCACCACGGGATGACCGACGAACGGCAGTGCTCAAGCCCGTCCGGCGGTCGAGAACGGGGCCGTACCGCCGGGAGCGGTGCCCTGGCATCGGGGCGGGGCCCCGCAAGGGGGTGGCGGTGTCAGCCGCCGTAGCGGCGGTGCCGGGCCGCGTAGTCGCGCAGGGCCCGCAGGAAGTCGACGCGGCGGAAGGCCGGCCAGAAGACCTCGCAGAAGTAGTACTCGGAGTGCGCGCTCTGCCAGAGCATGAAGCCGGACAGCCGCTGCTCACCGCTGGTGCGGATGACCAGGTCCGGGTCGGGCTGGCCCCGGGTGTAGAGGTGCTCGGAGATCAGGTCGGTGGAGACGATCTCCGCCAGGTCCTCGAAGGACGTCCCCCTGGCGGAGTGGTCCAGCAGCAGCGAACGGACCGCGTCCGCGATCTCCTGGCGCCCGCCGTAGCCGACGGCGACGTTGACCAGTATCCCGTCGACTCCCACCGTGGCCTGCTCGGCCTCCTTCAGGACGGTCTGGGTGTGTGCGGGCAGCAGATCGAGCGTGCCGACGTGATGGACCCGCCAGCGCCCGTCCGCCGCGAGGTCGCGCACGGTGTTCTCGATGATGCCGAGGAGCGGGGTCAGCTCGGACTCGGGCCGGTCGAAGTTGTCCGTGGAGAGCAGCCAGAGTGTGACGACCTCCACATCGGTCTCACTGCACCAGCCGAGCAGTTCCTGGATCTTGTCCGCGCCGGCCTGGTGTCCCTGCGCGGCCGTGCCGCCGGACGCCTTCGCCCAGCGCCGGTTGCCGTCGAGGATGACGCCGATGTGCTTGGGCACCTGGGTGTGGTCGAGGCGCGCCTCGACCCGGCGTGCGTAGAGCCCGTACACCAGGTCGCGCAAGTTCACTGAGTTCACCTCTCGGTTCTGTGCGGGCCCGCCCGCCCCGATGCCCGGGGGCCGGGGTCGTCCCATGGGGATCGCCGCACGACTCCACGGAGTCCATCGCCCCGCCCCGTGTCGCGGCGGTCCCCGAAGCCGCCACATTACTGCGCAGGCGGCACACCGGCCCAACCCGGCCTGTCAGAAGTCCGTGATAAGCAGAGAAACGTGACTGATTCTCCTCTCTTCTACCGGGCAGCCGGTTCGCGCTACGACTCCATGGAATACCGCCGCGCCGGCCGCAGCGGTCTCAAGCTCCCGGCCGTCTCCCTCGGCCTCTGGCACAACTTCGGCGACGACCGCACGCTGGACTCCCAGCGGGCGATCCTTCGCCGCGCCTTCGATCTCGGGGTGACCCACTTCGATCTGGCCAACAACTACGGGCCGCCGCCCGGCTCCGCCGAGCTCAACTTCGGCAAGATGTTCCGGCAGGACTTCGCCCCGTACCGGGACGAGCTGATCATCTCCACCAAGGCCGGTTACGAGATGCACCCCGGCCCGTACGGCGAGTGGGGCTCCCGCAAATATCTGCTGTCGTCGCTGGACGCCTCGCTGAAGCGCATGGGGCTCGACTACGTCGACATCTTCTACTCCCACCGCTTCGACCCGGACACCCCCCTGGAGGAGACGATGGGGGCGCTGGCCTCCGCCGTACAGCAGGGCAAGGCGCTGTACGTGGGTGTGTCCTCGTACAACGCGGAGCAGACGGCCGAGGCGGCCCGGCTGCTCAAGGAGATGGGCGTCCCCGCCCTGATCCATCAGCCGTCCTACTCGATGATCAACCGCTGGATCGAGGACGACGGGCTGCTCGACACCCTGGAGACGGCCGGCATGGGCTGCATCTCCTTCGTGCCGCTCGCCCAGGGCCTGCTCACGAACAAGTACCTGACAGGCATCCCGGAGGGTTCGCGGGCCACCCAGGGCAAGTCCCTGGATCCCGGTCTGCTCTCCGACGAGGTGGTGCGCCGGCTGAACGGGCTGAACGACATCGCCCGGCGGCGCGGCCAGTCACTCGCCCAGCTGGCACTCGACTGGGTGCTGCGGGACAGCCGTATGACGTCGGCGCTGATCGGCGCGTCGAGCGTGCGACAGCTGGAGGAGAACATCGCGGCGCTCTCGGGGCAGCCGTTGTCCGACGAGGAGCTGAAGGAGATCGACACCTTCGCCGTGGACACCGCGGGCACCAACATCTGGGCCGGACGGAGCTGACGGGAGCGGCCCTCGCGGACCGGTGAGCGAAGGCCGTACGCGGAGGCGGTCCGTGGCCGGCACGCGGGCCGCTCGGGGCCGCCACCGCGGGGCCACAAAAAACGGGCCGGTCCGTGGGGGGGGATACGGACCGGCCCGAGGGGGGGGTTTCCACCATAACCCTTCGTAAGTGATGCTGCGTGCCACGCCACTCCACAATTACTCTCCGAATTCACCGGACTCCGTTCCGAGCACGGTGTCGGGTGGACGTCTCAGTGGCCGCCGACCGGTTTCACACAGCCGGTTCCTTCGAGGTACCGGCCATGGGCCTCGGCCGTGACGAGCCCGTTGACCAGGCCGTCCAGCGCGCCCTCCACGCAGATCGGGCCGAGCTCGACGATGAACGTGGTGCGGTGGGGGCCGAAGGTGCCGGTGGAGATGGACCCGGGGCTGTACCCCAGACCGGCGAGCGCCTCGTGGAGCCGGGACTCGGTGGTCCTGCGGCCCTCCGCGATCCCAGCCAGCCCGGCCTCGACCTTCTTCACCTCCGCCTCGCCCC
This sequence comes from Streptomyces sp. NPDC104309, assembly GCF_055584025.1. NCBI lineage: Bacteria > Bacillati > Actinomycetota > Actinomycetes > Kitasatosporales > Streptomycetaceae > Streptomyces > Streptomyces sp. NPDC104309. The sequence goes on from NZ_JBVJMV010000004.1 coordinate 242,142, forward strand.
TGGCCCGGTCGGCCGGGGACAGCTCCGCGGTGGACTGGAAGGCGTGGTTCTCCCGGTAGTGCGGTGCACCGTCGCCGGCGCCGGGTTCGGCATAGGGGGAGGCGGGGCCCGCCGCGGGCGGACCGCTGCTCCCCGCACCGGGTCCGGCGTCCCCGGCGCGCTGTGTGCCGCAGCCTGAGAGGGCGGCCGTCAGGACGAGCACCGCCGCGGTGGCGAGGGCCTTGGCCGGATGTCTCGCAGGGGTCATGCGCCGAGTATGGGACAGACCTTGTCCTGATGGGCCGCTAGTTTCCGGAACATGACGACACGAACCTCGATCGTGACCTGGAACGAGGCGAACGCGCGCCGGCTGGAACGCCAGGGGCTCGCCTCTCCGACGCGTCTCGCCCCGGCCGATGTGGTCGGCGCGCTGCCGGCCGCGCACGCCCAGGTGCTGTCGGCCGCCGAGCTCTCCGTGGGGCTGCGGACGGCCGGTGTGACCCGCACCGATGTGCGCGAGGCGCTGTGGACACGGCGCACCCTGGTCAAGACGCACGGTCCGCGCGGCACCGTCCATCTGCTACCGATGGCCGAACTCTCCTTGTGGACGGGCGCGTTGTCCGCCGTACCGACCGGACGCAGTCCGTTCCCGGCGGATGTCCGGATGACCCCGGAGCGGACCGAGGCCGTGATCGAAGCGATCGCGGACGCGCTGACCGGCGCGGAGCTGACCGTCGACGAGCTCTCGGAGGCGGTGGTGGAGCGTACCGGGGCGTGGGCCGGGGAGCGGGTGATGCCCGCGTTCCAGGACATGTGGCCGCGCTGGCGGCAGGTGACGCATCTCGCGGCTCACCGCGGCGCGCTGTGCTTCGCACCGGATCGCGGGCGCAGAGTCACCTACACCCGTCCGGACGTCGTCCCGCTCGACGGCCCGGAGGCGCTCGCCGGGCTCGTGCACCGCTATCTGCGCGCGTACGGCCCGGCCACCCCCCAGCACTTCGCGAAGTGGCTGGCGGCGCCGCATCGTTGGGCCGCGGACCTGTTCGCGGGAATGGCCGCACGCGGGGAGATCGAGGAGGTGCGGTACGAAGGGGAACCGGCCTGGCTGGTGGCGGGCGACACCGCCTTTCCGTCGGAACCGGTGCGCGGGGTGCGGCTGCTCCCCTACTTCGACGCGTATCTCATCGCGTCCCAGCCGCGCGAGAAGCTCTACCCCGGCGCGGCCCACATCCGTGCGCTGGCGGGTGGTCAGGCGGGGAACTTCCCGGTGCTGCTGGTCGACGGGACCGCGGCCGGGGTCTGGCACCAGCGCCGGTCGGGGCGGCGGATCGCCGTGACGGTGGAGCCGCTGTCACCGCTGACGGCCGGGCAGTTGCGGGGGCTGGAGGAGCAGGTGGGCCGGGTCGGCGAGGTGCTGGAGGGGAAGGCGGAACTGATGGTGGGAAAGGTGGCGGTGGGGGCGCACGCGTAGCGTCCGCCGGTGCGAGCGGCGCGGTGACGGCTCGGGGCCTCCCGCCCCGTCCGATCGCCGTTCCGACCCGCGGTCCGAGGGGCGCGGCGACCCCTCGGCGGACCGGCCGTCAGCTTCTCGCCGGTGCGCCCCGGTGTCCGCGGGTGAAGCGGATCGCCACCGTGTCGCCGCCGATGACCACGAAGCGTCCGCCCTCGCACCGGATGACGGCCTCGCGCACCTCGCCCCGCTCGTCCCTGCGCTCCTCGGTACGGGTGACGGTCCAGCCGCCTTCGGGCGGTCGCGGCAGGTTCGACACGTCGGCGAACTCCCACTGTCCCGACGGTACGCACCAGTCGGGCAGCTGCGGCCAGGCGCCGGGGCCGACGTGCAGGGTCCAGTCGGAGGCGCAGGTCAGGAGCACCGACTGGCCGTCGGACAGCAGGAATTCCACGGCTTCCGGCTCCCCCATCCGCCCCTCCGGCCGGTAGTAGACGCCGAGCACCGCGACAATCCGCTCGCCCCTGAGCCAGTCGGCCCTGCCCTGCCGCGGGACACGCGGTGTTTCGTCCTCGTCGCCCACCCTCATGGCCGGTTCCCTCCCCATTCGCTCACCGTCCAGGGTCGCATCCTCGAGGCGAAGGCAGGGGGGCCGGCCTGAGGGCTGTCCCGTAATCCGTGGTGGATCGCACGCGGCGTCAGATGCGGCGCATCGCAAGGCGGAGGGACGTCCGCATACTGGATGTATGCGGATGTTCCGACAATGCGGCGAGGATGGGGCCTCCCCTGTTCGAGCGCAGCCGAGAGCTTGGGGAAGTAGCTGTCGTCGCGCGCCCGCCAGGGATTACGGGACAGCCCTCAGGCCGGTTTACGGGCCTCGATCAGGAACCGGGTGGTGTGGGCGACGAACGGCCCCTCGGTCTCGATCCGGTGGTGCAGCTCGGCCAGCCGCGGCCGGTACTCCTCGACGGTGAAGCCCGGGACCATCCAGATCACTTTGCGCAGGAAGTAGACGACGGCGCCGATGTCGAAGAATTCGGTACGCAGTCGCTCGCCGCGCATATCGACGACCTCCAGCCCGGCCGCCTCCGCGGCGGCACGTGCCTGCTCCGGGTCGCGGGCGCCGCGCACCTCGGGCGGCTGCGGGCCGAGGAAGTACTCGACGAGTTCGAAGACGCTGGCCGGGCCGACCTGCTGGGAGAAGTACGTGCCGCCAGGGGTGAGCACCCGGGCGATCTCCGCCCACCAGGTGGTCACCGGATGCCGGCTGACCACCAGGTCGAAGGCGTTGTCGCCGAACGGCAGGGGCGGCTCGTCCGCGTCGGCGACCACGGCCACGCCGAGCGGGTGCAGGAGGGCGGTGGCACGGGCGACGTTCGGTGGCCAGGACTCGGTGGCGACGGTGAGCCGCGGCAGCCTCGGTACGGAGGCGAGGACCTCGCCTCCCCCGGTCTGGATGTCGAGCGCGGCCCCGGCCCGTCCCATCCGGTCCGCCATGGCGCGGGCGTAGCCCCAGGAAGGGCGCTGTTCGGTGGCCCGGCCGTCGAGCCAGGAGAAGTCCCAGCCGTCGACGGAGACGGTGGCGGCCTCGGCGACGAGGGCGTCGAACCTCGCACGTTCTGCTTCCGCGGCGGCGTGCGCCGCGTCCGGCGCTCCTGGCGCCTCTTCGGGTGTTCCGGACATACGTGAATGGTGTCAGCCGGGAACCGGTCCGCGCGACCTCAATACGGCGCGCTCAGAGCGTTCGGCCGGTCCGCCCGGCGGCGGTCACGCGGCCGCCCCGCCGAGCAGCATGCCCAGCAGCGCACCCGTGATCATGAATGGCCCGAACGGGATGCCGGTCTTGCGTCCGGCTCGTTTCAGGACCATCAGCCCGAACCCGTACGCCGCGCCGAGCAGGAATCCGGCGAACCCCCCGGCGAAGAGCACGGGCCAGCCGTACCAGCCGAGGGCGACGCCCAGGGACAGGGCGAGCTTGACGTCCCCGAAGCCCATGCCGTTCGGATTGATGAGGAAGAGCAGGAAGTAGAAGACGCCGAGCGCCGCTCCGCCGAGCAGGGCGGACAGCCAGGATCCGCCGTGCTCCGGGAGCAGCGCCGCGATACCCAGGAGCGCGACGAGGGTCGCGGCGGCGGGCAGCGTCAGCCGGTCGGGCAGGCGGTGCACACGACGGTCGATGGTCGCCAGGAGTACGCCGACGGGCGCCAGCAGCAGCCAGACGACGAGCTCGGGCCGCAGTCCGGTGGCCGCCGCGAGGGCGGCGCAGGCGAGCGCGGTGACGACGGGGACCAGGACGCCGGGTGCGTAACGCCCCACGGACCGCACGGGGTCGCCCTCCCCGTTGCTCCGGTCCCCCGGCTCGGCGCCCGGAACGGCGGCCACCGGCACCGCCGCCGCGCACTGGGCGCACCGGGTGGAGCCGAGCCAGCCGCCGACGGCACCGGTCAGGGCGTGGCCCGCGGGGCAGCTGTCCCGCCAGGCGTCCTCCGGTTCGACGGAGAACCGGTAGGCGGCGCGCGGGACCAGCAGTCCGGCCGCCGCCCCCCAGAGTGCGGCGAGCGCTGTCAGCATGGCGTACACGGAGGAGACCCTAGGCGGGCGGGCGGCACGGGGCATGGGTCCAGGGGCCCACTGCGGACCGTTCAGGACCCAGCGGAGGTCACCGGACGCTACCGTCTTGGCCATGGCTCAATGGCGCAATGGGAACGGCACGTTGACGGTCACCGATCCACAGGGAGGGGAGGAGCCGGAGATACCGCTGCGGATCGCGGCCACGTACCGGGCCAGGAGCCGGGGACTGCTCGGCCAGGACGGCATCGACGGCGCCCTGCTGATCACCCCGTGCGGGAGTGTGCACACCTTCCGGATGCGGTTCGCCATCGATGTGGCGTACCTGGACCGGAAGTTCCGCGTGGTCGCCGTCCACACGATGAAGCCGGGCCGGCTCGGGATGCCCCGGCTGCGGGCCCGTCACGTGATCGAGTCGGAGGCCGGGGCGATGGAGAAGTGGGGGCTGCGGCCCGGGGCGCGGGTGCGGATCGCCCAGACGGAGGAGAGCCGGGGCTGAGACGCGAGTGCGGATCACCCAGACGCAGGACAGCCGAAGCCGAAACGCGGGCGGTCGGACCGCCGCCCTCGCGCCCGGCGGCCCGCCCGGCTGCCGTGCCGGTTCGGCGCCGGCGTCCAGCCACTGCGCGGCGGCCGTCGGCAGCAACGTCAGGCCGGCCTCGGCGGTCGGGTCGGCGGCGGGTGCGAACAGCGGCGAGTGGTTGCCGGGGATTCCGGCGGGGATTCCGTTCTCCAGCAGGGCGTCGCGGTCGACGTCCTTGTACGCGGCGGGGTCAACACCGCCGACGTACTTCCCGACGCCGGAGGTCAAGGACCGTACGGTGGTGCTGCGTTCGCCCGAGCGCAGGGGCCGGCTCCTCGATACCCGGGGCCGCGCGGTCCGCCGCATCCCGCTGGACCTGCCCCGGCCCTGACCGGGACCGGGCTCACGGAGGGCCGGAGCCGAGCAGCGTCCATGCCCCGTAGGCCGCCGAAGCCACCGCGAGCACGGCCACGACCGTCACCGTGCGGGCCGTGGTGCGCAGCCGCAGCAGCGCGACGGCGGGCGGCAGGAGCAGCGGGAACGCGGGCATCATCAGCCGCGGCCTGGACCCGAAGTACCCGGAGCCGATCAGCGCGATGACGACGACGGCGACGCAGTAGGCGAGTACGGGGAGCGGCTGGCGCTGCCGTACGCACAGGAACACCACCCATCCGAGGCCCGCGAGTGCCGCGCACAGCCCGAGCGCACCGGGCAGCGGCAGCCCGAGGATGAACGAGGCGAGCGCCGCGCCTCCGTCGATGCTGTTGCCCCACTGCGCCTGGACGTCGAAGTAAGCGAACGGGCTGCCCTGGCGTACGGCGACGAACACCACGTACGCCAGCCAGCCCAGCGGCGCGAGCGCGACACCGGCCAGCATCCGCGCGTTGCGGCGCACGATGCCGTCCGTCCGGCCGGCCCGGTACTCGCGTACGAGCGCGACCGCGGCGGTGATCGCGAGGGCGGCGATGAGCGCCGCGGCGGAGGGCCTGGTCAGCCCGGCGAGTACGCACAGGGCGCCCGCCACGATCCAGCGCCGGGTCAGCACGGCGTACAGCGCCCAGGCGGCGAACGCGGTGAACAGCGTCTCGGTGTACGCCATCGACTGGACGAACGCCGTCGGGTACACGCCCCACAGCGCGGCCAGCACCACCCCGACCCGGCGCCCGTACAGACGCGCGCCGACCGCGTAGATCCCCCAGGCGGCGAAGAGCGAGGCGATCCAGGCGACCAGCAGTCCGGCACCCGCGAGGGAGAGCGGGGTGAGCTCGGCGACCGCCCGTTCCAGAGCGGGCAGCAGGGGGAAGAAGGCCAGGTCGGGGTGGACGCCGCCGTTCGGGAGGGTGACGGTGTACCCGTAGCCGTTCTCGGCGATCCGCTGGTACCAGACGGAGTCCCAGCGCTCGCCGAGGAGGTGGAGGGCGCTCTTGTCGGCGTGGGACGCGGCGGCGGCGAGGACGACGAGACCGGTCAGGCGCACCGCCGCGTACGCCCCGAGGGCCGGCGCCGCCGCCGCGAGGGCCGTGGCGAGGCGACCGCGGGCGGGGGGCCGCGGCAGCGGCTGCGGCGTTCGGTGGCCGCGCTGCCGCACGAGCCGCGGTGCGGGGGCGGTGGTCAGGGCGGCCGAATCGTCGTCGGGCATGCTGTCGATTGTCGCGCAGCGGACAGCCCGTCCTTCACGGGCGGGGCGGGTTCGTCACAGGCGGGGCGGGCCCTTCACGGGCGAAGCATGTCCTTCGCGGGCGAGGCCCCCGGAACACGCCTCTACGGCCGGAGCTTGGTGCGGGAGAGCGGCAGGGCGGGGGCGATCGACCAGAGGACCTCGGCCTCCTCCTCGCCGGGGTTGTCCCAGGCGTGTGCGGCGCGGGCCGAGAAGGTCGTCGAGTCACCGGCCTCCAGGAGCCTGGGCTCGCCGTCCACGCTGAGGCGCAGCGTGCCGCGGACCAGGTAGGCGAAGACGGTCTCGGCCTCCAGGCTGTACGCGCCGCCCGAGCCGCCGCCGGGCCGCAGGATCGTCCGCATGACCTGGACGTGCCGTTCCTCGGCCGGTGTGAGGAGGAACTCCTCGATGCCGTGCCCGCCCATCTCCAGCTTGGCGCCCAGGCCGCCCTTGACGACGTCCTGGTCCGGATAGTCGAAGAGCGCGGCGATGCCGGTGCCCAGCGCCTCGCAGATGCGGATCAGGGTCGGGACGGAGACCGAGGTCTTGCCGCGTTCGGCGAGGCTGACGAACCCCTTGGTCACGCCTGCGGATTCGGCGATCTGAGCGAGCGTCAGCCCTTGTGCCCGGCGGAGCTCACGCAGCCGCGGACCGATCGTGGACATGTGGCTGTCAGAGGCTTCGGACATGGCGGACACGCTACCTGTCGAGGGAGTCACGGTCAGTGGCCGGGGACAAACGCAGGTCGGAAGGGTCTTTACCCATCGAGTTTAGTGCTGTAAAACTTTGACGAAAGTTTAATGGCGCTAAACAAGGCGTCCGGGTGGACCTCTGTGCCGCCCTTCCCCTCCCCCTCCCCCGCCCGTACCGCACCATCCGAGGAGTAAGCCGATGAGCTCCCCGTCTTCCCAAGAGAGCACCGCGCGCACCGTGCGCGGCGTCGTCTTCCGCTCCCCGGGGCAGGAGGTGACCGTCACCGACGTCACCCTGGCCCCGCCCGGCCCCGGAGAGGTCGAGGTCGCCGTCACGGCGGCCGGTGTCTGCCACTCCGACCTCCATGTCATCCGAGGCGAGTGGGACCACCCCACCCCGGTCGTGCTGGGACACGAGGGCTCGGGCGTGGTCACCGCGCTCGGCGAGGGGGTCACCGGCCTCGAACCCGGCGATCACGTCGTGCTGTCCTGGGTCCCGTCCTGCGGCACCTGCCGTTTCTGCCTCTCCGGGCGTCCGGCCGCGTGCAGCCTGGTCGCCGAGGTCGTGGCGCCCGGCGGGGTGCTGTACGACGGCACCAGCCGGCTCTCCGTCGACGGCGAGCCGGCCCACCACTACCTGGGCGTCTCCTCGTTCGCCGAGCGCGTCGTGGTCCCCGCGTCCGGTGCGATCAAGGTGCGCGAGGACGCGCCCCTCGATGTGATCGCCCTGGTCGGCTGCGCCATCGCCACCGGTGTCGGCGCGGTCCGCAACACCGCGGGGGTCGAGGCCGGGGCCACCGTCGCCGTCATCGGCTGCGGCGGTGTGGGCCTGTCCTGTGTGCAGGGCGCCCGGCTGGCGGGGGCGGGCCGCATCGTCGCCGTCGACGTCGTCCCCGAGAAGCTGGAGCTGGCCCGCCGGCTCGGTGCGACGGACGCGGTCGACGCGCGTGGCGGCGATGTCGTCGAGACGCTGCGGGCCCTGGTCCCCGAGGGCCTGGACTACGTGTTCGACGCCATCGGCAAGATCGAGACCACCGAGCAGGCCATCGCCGCGCTCGGTCAGGGCGGCGCCGCCGTCATCGTCGGCCTGCCGCCGACCGGCCGCACCGCGCGCTTCGACCCGCTCGCGCTCGCCGAGGCCGACCAGCGCATCCTCGGTTCCAACTACGGCTCGGTCGACGCCGCCCGCGACATCCCGGCCCTGGTGGACCTCGTGGTGTCGGGTGAGCTCGACGTGGAATCGATGATCTCGGCACGGCGCCCGCTGGACGAGGCGGGCGACGCCCTGGCCGACCTCGCCGCCGGGCACGCCCTGCGTCAGCTGCTGATGATGGAGGACCGGACATGAGCACCGCCGGAAAGCAGGCCGCGCCCGGAAAGCCGGCCGACGGCCTGGCCCACCGCTCCGTCTCCACGTTCGAGGTCGGCGCGCAGAGCGTCGCGAACGTCGCGCCCAGCGCCGTCATCGCGTTCGCCCCCGCCAGCATGGCGGCGTCCGCCGGCAACGGCGCCTGGTTCTCGTTCTTCCTGGCCATGGCCGCCGTCCTCGCCATCGCGTACTGCATCTGCGTGTTCGCCCGCCGGCGCGCCGGGGTCGGTTCGCTGTACGCCTTCTCCCGGCTCTCGCTCGGGGCTCCCGGCTCCTTCGTGACCGGGTGGGCCCTGCTCATCGGCGCGGTGTGCATCGGTTCGGGTTCGCTCGCGGGCGCCGGGTACTACACGGCGCGCGCCCTCGACCAGATCGGCATCGGGATCTTCACCGGCATCCCCGGCCAGATCCTGCTCGATCTGCTGCTGGCCGCCGTCGCGATCCGGCTGACGATCGCCAGTGTGCGGACGGCGGCGCGCGTCGCCTCCGTGCTGGAGGTCGTGTCGATCGTCCTCATCGTCGTCGTGCTGGTCCCCGCCTTCTTCAAGAGCGGGAACATCATCGACACCGAGCAGCTGAGCCTCAGCGGCTCCACCCTCGACGGTGTCGTCTTCGCCGTGGTGCTGGGCGTGCTCGGCTTCGTCGGCTTCGAGGGCGCCGCGTCGCTCGGGGCCGAGGCCACCGATCCGTACAAGGCGATCCCCCGCTCGGTGATGGGCAGTGCGGTGCTGGCCGGGGTGCTCTACATGTTCGCCACGTACGCGCAGGTCGCCGGGTTCGGCGGGGCGGATGCCCTGGCGAGGAGCTCCGACCCGATGGACGAGCTGGCGGAACTGTCGGGCCTCGGCTTCCTGAAGTTCTTCCTGCACGCGGGCTTCGCGGCATCGTTCGTGGCCGTGGTGATGGCCTGCATCACCGTCGCCGCCCGGCTGCTGTTCGGGATGGCGAAGGAGGGGGTGATGCCGGCCCGGCTCGGTGTCGCCCACCCCCGTCACCGGACCCCGTCCGTGGCGATCTGGGCCGTCGCCCCGTTCGTCGCCGTTCCCGCCGTGCTCGTGGTCGGCGCCGGGACCGCGCCGTTGAACGCGACGTCGTACATCGACACCGTCGGCGTCTTCGGCTACATGCTCAGCTACACCCTGGTGTGTCTGGCCGCGCCGCTGTTCGTACGCCGGATCGGAGCCCGCGGCCTGCTCGTCACCTGGGGCCTGGGGCTGATCGGCGCCGCCGCGATGATCTACGTCTTCTACCGCAACCTGTGGCCGGTCCCGGCCTGGCCGCTGAACGTGCTGCCGTACGTGTTCGTCGGCGCGCTGGTCGTCGGCATCGTCGGCTTCGCCGTGCTGCGGGTCCGGCGGCCGGAGGTCGCCGAACGCGCCGGGACGTTCGCGGACGACCTGGACTGACCCTCCGCAGCGGGTCCGGACCGGCCGACCGGTGGCCGGAACCGGTCCACCGTCCCGGACCCGGACCGGCCGCCCCCTGGCCGGTCCGGACCCGCGCCTCTCCTGCCCGCCCCTCCTCCCCTCCCCCTCCCGATGCCCTGCTCCCCCGCCCCCCGCGGGCGGGGCGGGGCATCGCTCGTTGGGCCCGACTTTGGGGCCAAGGGCCCAGGTCACCCGAGCCGTACACCCGTACGCTCACGCCCAAACCCGTATGCGGAACTGCGGGCACAGGCATGGCACATGAGCGTCGGAGAGGAAGAACCGTGACGGGTGGCGGGGGCTGGGGAAGCGGAGGCGCGGGCCACATACCACCGGGGAGCGGGGGTGGTGGTTCCGGCGCGAGCGGTGGCGTGTTCTTCGCCCTGACGCGTAGTTGGGCCGCGGGTGCCCTGGTCTACATCGCCGCCGGATACCTGGTCTCGCGCGGGCTCGTCGAGATGCTCGCCACCGACCACCGGCTCGAGTCGTTCGGCTGGCGGCTCGCCCTGCTGCACGTGCCGAACGTCATCACGACCGTGCTCACGGTCCTGGCCGCGGCGCGCGTCCTGCCCGACGAGCGGCGCGAGTCGCGCCTGCTGACCCTGCTCGCCGCGCTCGGTGTCCCGCTGGCCGCGCTCGTCTACGGATTCGCCGTGTCCTGGCATCTCGTGGGCCTTGAGGGCACGTTGATGCCGGTCGTCACGCTCGTGACGGGTTCGGCCGCGGGGCTCGCCGTCGACCGGCTGCTGGACGACCGCGAGGAGCAGGCGCCCGCGCACCACTCGTACTCGTGGCGGGACGGCGGAGCCACCGCGATGGAGTACCTCGGGGTGATCGTCCTCGTCGTCACGCTGATCGGCGCGATGGCCATGGCGGGCGTGGGCGGCCAGATCGGCGAACGCATCCGCTGCGCGATCAGTTCGATGGGCGGCGGCGGTGCCGCCTGCTCCACGGGCGGCGGGACCACCACCGCGAAGCCGAAGGCGGACGCCGACTACGAGCCCAAGATGTGCCAGGTCTCCAGCATCTCCGACACCGTCGGCGACAAGGTCAAGATCGGCTGGTTCGAGTGGGGCAACGAGTACGGCTTCCAGCAGAAGGTCAGCCAGGCCAAGACCGATGTGAACGGCGACGGCAAGGTGGACGAGAACGACAAGCTGGTCTACATGACCTTCACGGACGCCGCCTCGGCCGGCGCGACCGCCAGCACCCCCGGCGTCAAGCTCGGCAAACTGGGCAAGGCGGATGTGGACGTCGGCGGCGGCATCAAGATCACCAACGGTGACACCTGGGTCTTCAAGAGCGAGGAAGAAGCCAAGAAGATGCGGGACGACATCGAGGAAATGAAGATGTGGGAGACCTCCACCAAGTACAGCGGTGGTTACGGCGGCGGCTGGTACTCCGGCATGAAGTGGGCCGACAAGAAGAAGGACGTCGAGAGCAAGATCGGCGACAAGAAGATCTCCTACTCGACCATCGGCCTCAACGCGTACGCGGACGGCGGCCTCTCCATCAGCGCGGGCGACGAGACCAAGCTCGGCGCCAAGCTCGGCGGCAAGGCCAAGTTCTCCCCCGAGGTGACCATCACCAAGGACGACGTGAACGGCAACGAGTCGTACACGTACACCGCCAAGCTCGAACTGGAGGGCAAGGTCAGCGGTTCGGCCGGTCCGCTCGGCGGCGCGGCCGCGGCGAAGGACAGCCGGACCGGCGCGATCACCGTCACCCGCGACCAGAAGACCGGCAAGATCGTCCGCATCGACATGACCCAGACCGTCGAGGGCGGCGCCACGTCCGACAAGGGCGACATCAGCGGCGACAACGGCAAGAAGGACGGCGACAAGCGCGGCGGCAAGGTCAGCGGCACCGACTCCTCCAGCGAGACCGGCATCGAGGTCCTGACGAACTCGATCGTCTTCGGCAAGGACACGGACCAGGCCACCGAGGGCAAGCGGGCCATCGCCGAGCAGTGGCTGAACGGCTCCGGCAACAACACCGCCCCGTTCGAGTACATGTTCGGCGACCACTCCATGCAGCAGAAGCCCGCCGGAACCGACCCGTTCGACCAGCTGATGTTCCAGGACGGGCTGTCGAGCAGCATGAAGTACCACGGTGAGACGGACGCCCAGGAGTTCGGCTTCGAGGTGTCGCTCGGCATGAGTCTCGGATTCTCCATCTCGGACGAGCACAAGAAGGAGACACTGACGGACGCGCAGTTCCTCGGGGCTCCGCAGGGCGACAAGCGCTCGTACCTTCCGTACAGCTACTGCGCCAAGTAGCCACGGCCGGTACGGCCACGGCACGGTACGGGTACGGCACAGCACCAACCACGCACGACGAAGAGGCGATAGGCGATGACGACGACGATGAAGATGTCCCGGGCAATCGGCGCAGCTGCTGCCGCCGCCATCGGCCTCACCCTGCTCACCGGCTGCGGCGGCGACGCCGCCGCGCTCCCGGAGGGCTGGGGAAAGCTCGACACCAAGAGCCTCTCCGTCGGCTACCCCGAGAACAAGGGCTACAAGGAACAGTCCGCGGCCGACCGCGCCAAGGCCAACGCCGCCGTCGCGCTCAAGGAGGAGGGCGGGCTGCGCGCCGGCATGGTCTCCGTGCAGCTCGACTTCGCCACGGGCGTGGACGACGCCGGAGAGGCGGCGGCGGCAGCGGGTGCCGGTATCGGTCTCGGGGCGACCCGCAAGGACACCTCGGACGTGCGGCTCGCGGGCGCGGAGAGCGCCCGCGAGGCGCGCAGGATCGACTACGAGTTCACATCGAGCGGCAAGGACCGGACCCCGGCTCCGGGCACCCCGATGACGGGTGTCGTGGTGGCGGGCGTCGATTCGAAGCACGTGCCGTTCGCGGTGCGGATCAACGTGGTGAAGGGCTCGCTGAGCCGGCAGGACCTCGACGCGTTCGTCGATTCGATCACGGTCAAGTAGCGGATCAGGGGCGCTCGTTCATGCAGATCCTGCCCGGCGGCACGGCCACGTTCCTGCTTCTGTTCGGAATCCTCCTCGGTGCGTTCGCCATCCGGTCGGCGCTGCGTCTGAACCGGGTGCTGCGGCTGGTGCGGCACGGCGAGCACGCCGAGGGCCGGTGCGCGGACCGCCGGACCGTCGACCGGGGTCCGGGCATGGAGCGGAGTTACGCCACGGAGTACGTCTTCGCGTTCCGCACCCGGGACGGCCGCGACATCGAGTTCACCGACCACGCCCCGGGCCCCTTCGGCTTCGAGATCGGGGCGCCGGTCCGCGTCAGCTACGACCCGGCCGACCCCTCGGGGAGCGCCACGGTGGCGGGGCGGGGGGCGTGGGGGCCGGTGGTGATGCCCGCGGTGTTCGCGGTCGTGCTCGGGGTGTTCGCGGTGGGGCTGCTGCTGGGATGCGCGGCGATGCGCGGGTGGCTCTGACGGGTTCGGCTCTGCCCGGTCGGCTCTTTGAGACACGCCGCTCACGGGCGCGCAGGGGTCAGAACGTGGCCCGGTCGAACGGCACCGGGAGCTTCTCCAGCGCCCCGGCCTCCCGCAGCCGCGTGTTCGCCTCGATGACGGTCTCGACGGCCGGGGACTCCGTACCGCCACGGGTGAGGTCGATGACCAGTCCACCGTGTGCGGTGCGGACGTACGTTCCGGGCAGCCCCTCGGGTGCGAGGGCGGCACGGCCGGCGGAGAGGAAGACCGCCCGGCCACAGCGGGGGTCGCTGTTCGCCAGGTCGAACCGCCCGGCCACCGCCCGGTACTGGGGCCTGTCGTACACCTGCCCGGCGTCGATCTCCCAGTTCTCCGCGAGGAGACGCAGGATCTCCGGAGCGCGCCGGATCACCTCCGCGGTCTCGTCCACCTCGCGCGACCGGAAGGCGAGCGAGACGGAGTTCACCGCGTAGTGCGAGGTACTGCCCGCGTGAATGGCCATGGACACCCGCGCCGCAGCGGGGTTCTGCGCCCACAGCGACGTCGTGTAGCCCACCACGTCGAGGTCGGGACCCGTGTTCTTCCGCTCGATGTACTCCGCCAGTGCGGGGACCGCGGGCTCCAGCACGGGATCGGACGGGAGGTCGTCACCGGCCTCGTGCCATACGTCGAACGTCGGACCGTCGATGTCCTTGAGCGCGGTGAGCGTGCCGGACCAGCGCTCGGCGATGCCCGGCACCGATTCCCCGCGGAGGCCCCAGAAACCGTTGACTACGACGTTCAGCACGACACGTTCTCCTCGGGCTCCGGTCTGCGGTTCCACACCCCGTCCGGCGTTCAGCCGGTCACGTCCCCCGGGGTGTGGATCACCTTAACCGGGATGCCCCGGTCCTCGAACATCTCTCGCGCCGCCTCGGCGACGTCCGGGTCGGACAGGTGCCACTCGACCGGCTTGCCGCGCGCCGCGTCGACCTGCCGGCGCGCCTGGTCCGCCCACCGGTCGGCGACCTTCGACGTGAGCGTCCCGGTGTCGGCGTTGTAGTAGTCCTTGCCCTTGTACCCGTACTTCGCCTCCAGGTAGGTGCCCCGCGAGGCGTCCCAGCCGTCGAAGTCGACCGGCTTGCCGGTGAGTTTGTCCAGCGGAACCCGGTACTCCTTGCCTCGGCCCACCTTGGAGATCTGCTCCTGATAGCGGGCACCCATCTCGGTCGGGTAGTTCCAGACGCCGGGCCTGATCTCCTGCCAGTTGCCCGCGCCGCCGTCCTTGGCCCCGGCCGGCGGGTCCTTGAGGTCCTTGTACCAGGCCGGCTTCGGCTGGTTCTGGGCGGCTTCCAGGGCCTTCCGGCGCTTGGCCGCGTCGGCCGCCTTCTTCGCCTCGTCGGCCTGCTTCTGGGCCTCGTCGGCGGCCGCCTTCTTCTCCGGGTCGACCTCGTCGCACTTTCCGGCGAGGAACCCGACAGGCACGGACGTGCGGGTCGCGGCCAGGACACCGGTGCCCGAGCCGGGCAGCCCCATGCCCGCACCGCTGCCGTACGGGACCCGCACACGGCCGCCCATGCCGACGGTGCAGCCCTTGAGACCGGCCTTCTCCGCGGCGTCGTCGGCGTGCTGCTGCGCTTCCTTCGCGGCCTTCTCGGCGGCCCCGACATCGCCCGCCTTGGCGGCCTTCTTCGCCTTGGCCGCGGCCTCCGAGGCCTTCTCGGCGACTTCACCGAGCTTGCCGAGTTTCCCGAGCTTGCCCAGCTTTCCGAACTTGCCGACGAGCTTGGCCTCGCCGTAGCCGGGGATGAAGAGCGAGCCGATGTTCCAGAGGCCGGTGCCGATCGCCTGGCCCTCGTTGCCCTTCTTCCACATGTCGCGGACGTCGTCGCCGATGAACATGTCGTCCAGGACCTTCAGCCCGGTGCCACCGGACGCCTTGGTCCAGTCCCAGACCGCGCCGAGGTAGTCGCCCTTGGACCACTTGTCCCCGGCGCCCTTGGAGTCCTGGCTCCACTTGTCGCCGAGGCTCTTGCCGTAGTCCATCAGGCCGTTCCACGCCTTGATGGGGTGGGCGATCGTGTCGAAGGTGCCGGTGATGTCGCCCCACAGGCCGTCGCCGACCAGGCCCTTGAAGAAGCCGCCGGTCTGATGGGCGGCGCAGGAGAAGAACGCGCCGACGCCGGAGGTGCAGCTCTCACCGGGCTTCTCGTCGCCGCCGTTGCCGCCGCCGTCCGGGACGTCGCCGCCGTCCGGCTCCCCGGAGCTGTCCACGTCGTCGCCGCCGTCGTCGACCTTGATGGCGGTGTCGCTCCCGCCGGAGGCGCCGGCGGCGCCCGAGCCCCCGGAACCGGAACCGGAACCGGAGCCTGCGGTGCCGGAGCCGCCGGAGTTCGACCCTCCGGAATCCGATCCTCCGGAGTTCGACCCTCCGGAGTTCGACCCTCCGGAGTTCGTGCCGCCACCAACGACCGACGCGCCCGAGTCCGCACCGCCGGAAGCAGTCGTGCCACCCGAGTCCGCACCGCCGGAAGCAGCCGTGCCACCCGAGTCCGCACCGCCGGAGGCCGAGCCGGACCCGCCGGATTCCGCGCCTCCGGCCGTTGTGCTCCCGGACGTCGCGCCGCCGTCGTGCCCCTCGTTCCCGGCCACCACATCGCCCCCGGGCGCGGGGCACGCGCTCCCGGTGAGCTTGCAGATCGCGTTCTGCATCTCGCCGGTCAGCTGGGCGCCGATGCCCGTGGCGATGAGCCCGCCGATGAGGGCCACGACCACCAGGACCATGCCGAGGTATTCCATCGCGGTCTGACCGTCGTCGTCGCGGCGCCATCTGATCATCCGCGCGATGCTGAACCGCCGGTGCGGCAGACGCTGTTCGAGGGGAAGGTCGAACCATGCGCGCGAGCTCGGCCGGAACAGCAGGACGACCACGGTGACGGGCATCACCAGCTGTGTGACGCCTCGCCCGCCACCATCACCGCCGAGGGTCGCCAGCGCGCCGAGGGTGAGCCAGACATGTACGGCCAGGAGCCCGCGCCAGATCCAGATGCCGCCGGTCCGCAGGTACAGCGAGAGCACGAACGCGGTCACGCTCGGCAGCGCCGCGTACAGCAGCAGCCCGAACAGCCGGCCGTCGACCTCGTTGACCGCCGACGCCACCGTCAGCACACCCACGCCGCCCAGGACCGCGGCGGCGAAGAGGATCCGGACGAGGATCAGCACCGCCTGCAACGGGCGCGGCAGCGGCTGCCTGCCCTGCTGAACCACGGCGGCACCCCCACCGGCGCCACCCGAAATCGCAAATCCGCCCATGCCAGACACGACGAGTCCCCCAGCTTGTCGGTGCGCAGCCACAGTTCAGCCACTCCACGCATCCGACCACATCGACACCCATCGGGCATGGGCCTCAGGGCCCAATGCAAGGCTCAAAGCTGGCTAAACCGACGGGAGTTGTGAGCGCGGGCAAGCGGAATCGGCTCCCGCTACCGGCTGGGGACCTCGCTCCCGAACAGCATCCACGGCGACTGGTCGTATGAGGCAACTCCCGCCAACTGGGGTTGCATGGCCGCGATTTCATGCCGCACGGCGAGGGTGTCCGGCCAACTGTCGAAGTAGGTGGTCCCGTTGATGACGACGCCACTCCAGTCGGTCGCCGCGGAAGCGCCCTCCCGGTCGACCACGAAACCGATGCAGAGTACGGATGCCCTTCCTATCGCCTCCCTGATCGCCCGCGCGGCCACCTCCTGCTCGTCCCGCATCAGCCGCCCGAAGCCGAATTCGAGCGCGACGACTCCGTTCCCCATCCGTCGGATGCGCGCGGGAACGTCGGTTCCGCTGTTCATCCACAGGACGAAGTCGACCCTGTCGAGCCGTTGCAGGCCGGCCAGGAGTACGAGCTGTTCCCTGGTCACCCACGAAGGAGTGCCCCATGGGTCCGGCCCCGGGCCGAGGAGTGTGACCCGCCTCGTGACGGGGTGGCGGAGCCGCAGTCCCGCCGCGTCGAGGTCGCTGAAGAGCGACTCGGCGTCCGGGCGGCTCCAGCCGAGGTGGTAGGAGTAGAAGAAACCGTCACTCATCGATACATCACCATCGATACATCACCCCAGGGAACGGATTCAGATGGAGGTGCAGATCAACGTGCGTATGGGCGCGCCGGACGGGCGCCCGTGACGGGCGCGGGCCGGCTGGGCTCACGGTTGGGTCGCATACGAGCGTAATGAGCCCGGCTTGCCCCGGCGTGGGCCCACGGACCCAGCGACGGGCCCCAATGGAACAATGCGATGGACAGGGGCCGGACCATCGCACATCGTGTACGCCGATGACACGCACCGATTCGCCTCCCGCATGGGACGAGCGCACCCAGCTGGCCACCTTCCTCGACTACGCCCGCGACACCGCACGTGCGAAGTGCGAGGGCATCTCGCCGGACGATGCCCGCCGGGCCCCGCTGTCCGGCTCACCCCTGATGACGATCGCCGGGTTGATCAACCACCTCAGCTGGGTCGAGTACCACTGGTTCGAGGTGATGTTCCTCGGCGGCGAGGACGAAGGGCCGTGGACGGACGAGGACCCCGACCGCGAGATGCGGATCGCGCTGGACGTTCCGCTCGCCGATGTGCTGTCGCAGTACGAGGCGCGGACCACCCGATACCGCGAGCTGGTCGCCTCGCACGACCTGGACACACGGGCCCGACGCCCGCGCAGGGACGGCCGGTACCCCGATCTGCGGTGGATCGTCCTGCACCTGATCGAGGAGACCGCCCGGCACAACGGCCATCTCGACGTGATCCGCGAGATCGTGGACGGCACCACGGGCGTGTAGGGCCGTGGAGAACCGTGGTGTGATGGCACTGTGAGCCGCGCCGCAGAAGAGACCAACCGCCGCATGCTCCGGGCACGGGACGCGATGGACCGCGCCTACGCGCAGCCCCTGGACGTCCCCGCCCTGGCCCGGATCGCCCATGTGTCCCAGGCGCACTTCACGCGTACGTTCCGGGCCACGTTCGGCGAGACGCCGCACCGCTACCTGCAGCGCCGCCGGGTCGAGCGGGCGATGTTCCTGCTGCGGGAGACCGACCGGAGCGTGACGGACATCTGCTTCGAAGTCGGCTTCGGCAGCCCGGGAACGTTCAGCCGTACGTTCCATGACATCGTCGGCCGGTCGCCGAGGACGTACCGCAAGGAAGCGACGCCCACGGGCGTCCCGACGTGTTTCACCATGACCTGGACGCGGCCGAGCGCCTGAACGCCGGCCCCCGCCCCGCTTCTTCCGTCAGCGGGCCGCGCCGTTCGACTGAGCAGTTTTGGATAAGTTCCCGCCGGGCCTGCCCAGTAGCGTGATGCACATGTTCAACGCCATCACGCATTCGCAGATATACGTCCTCGACCAGGACGAGGCCCTCGACTTCTACGTCGGCAAGCTCGGCCTGGAGGTCACCGCCGATGTCGACATGGGCATCATGCGCTGGCTGACCGTCAGCGTTCCCGGCCGACCCGAGCGCCAGATCCTGCTGGAGAGGCCGGGTGCCCCGGCGATGTCCGAGGAGACGGCGCAGCAGGTACGCGAGTTGGTGACCAAGGGCGCGATGGGCGGCTGGGTCATCTTCACCACGGACGACTGCCGCAAGACGTACGAGACGTTGCTGAGCCAGGGCGTCGAGTTCACCGAGGAGCCCACCGAACGCCCGTACGGAATCGACTGCGGCCTGCGCGACCCCTTCGGCAACCGTATCCGCTTCACCCAGCCGAAGGCCTGAGCACTGTCCCGGTTGTGAGGGTGGGGGGCCGGCGCGAGGACGCGCCGGCCCCCGCGTGCGTACGACCGGAGCGGGCGTGGACCGGCCCCGCATGCGTACGACCGAAGCCGGCGCGGACCGGCCACCGCATACGTACGACCGGAGCGAGCATGGACCGGCCTCCCGCACGCGGGTCCCGCGCGGCTACCCGATCGCGGCGATGCCGGGTGCGATGTGTTCGGCGATCTGGTGGGTGAAGCTGACGGGGTGCCGGTCCGGCAGCACCTGGATCTCGCTGATACCCAGGTCCGCGTACGCTTCCGCCTCCGCGAGAAAGGCACCGGGCTTCTCCAGCACGGGGCCGTTGTACATCACGGTCTTGGCGATGGCGTCGTAGTCGCGCCCCTCCGCGGCACAGTGCGCGCGCAGCACATCGAGCTTGTGGGCCACTTCTTCCTGGTCCGTGGCGAACAGGTTGCAGGCGTCCGCGTACCGGGCGGCCAGGAGCAGGGTCTTCCTCTCGCCCCCACCACCGATCATGATCGACGGGCGCTCGCCGATCGGCTCGGGTACGCACAGCGTCTCGGCGAGCTGGTAATGACGGCCCCGGAACGGGCCGTTGTCGTCGCTCCACATCTGGAGGCAGATCAGGATCGTCTCCTCCAGCCGTTCGAAACGCTCGGCGACCGGGACCACCGGCACGCCGAGCCCGTACTGCTCGCGCTCGTACCAGGAGGCACCGATGCCCAGCCTGGCCCTGCCGCCCGACAGCACGTCGAGGCTGGTGACGATCTTCGCCAGCAGCCCGGGGTGCCGGTACATCACGCCCGTGACCATCAGCCCGAGCGTCATGCGCTGGCTCACCGCCGCCACGAAGCCGAGCGTCGTGTACCCCTCCAGCATCGGGTCGTCGGCGACGGTCTGCCCGGTCTCCATCTGGAAGTAGTGATCCATCACGGTGAACGACGAGATTCCCGCCTGTTCGGCGATCCGTACCGACTCCGCGAGCGTCGGCGCGATCAGCGCGGGGTCGGCCGGCGTCGAGTAGTTCCAGTAGTGCAAGCCGAGCTTCACGTCCGACCTCCGCGGGTCAAGGGGGAGCAGGTCGGGACGGCGTCGCCGCCCGGCTGGAGAGTCGGCCGGATTCGCGCTCCGGGCCCGTGGGCGTTCCACCTCCTGACCACCCGCCCCACAGCCACCGTCCGTAGTCGGTAGTCACGCTACGCGCCCCTGCGGTCATCGGCACTTCCGCCGCCGTCGTCTCGGCCGAATGGTCGGCTACGCGGAAGCGTCGGGTTCGGGGGCCCTGCGGTGGGTGGCTGGCCCGCGCCGTACCCGGACCCCGGGTGACGTACCCGGTACCCCCTTGACCGAGACGGCGCCCCCGTAATGGCCCACATGCGAAGTCCGCAAAGAATCCGTGCATGAGCGTCACACAGGCTGCACACAGTCGCTCGACATCCTCGTTAGCGTTGCTGGCCGCTCGATTCCACGTGCGAACGTGCACCAGGCCGCGATCCGGCGGCTCGACGGCATGTCAACTCAGGAAGACCGCAGATGGACTACTGCTCCTCGTGTCGTCGGCATCTCAATGGCGCTCTGGTGTGTCCCGGGTGCGGTGCCTACGCCCCGGACATCGCCCCGGACATCGCTCCGGGCACGGCCGCCCGTCGCGCCGTCCCTGCCCAGGCCACCGCGGCGGCTTACGAGTTCTCGCCCTCGGACACCTGGCACGACGGCGGCGGTCCCGGTGACGAGGCGGCGGCCTTGACCGACCCGGTACCTGCTGCACCGCGCGGGCGGGCGGCGCGACGGCGTGAGATGGCGCGCTGGAAGAAGAACAAGCGCCGGGCCGTGGTCGCGACCGCCGTCGCGATCGTCGGGGGCGGCCTGACCGTCACCGCGATGGACCGGCACTCCGCCGACCAGGCACAGGCGGCCGACGCGCCGGCGGTCCCGGCGCCGGACGTCGCGAGCATGGGCTCCGAGGAGGAACGGACGCAGCAGCACCCCGGCGCGCCGGCGGTACGGCCCGAGACCCGGCGCTCCTCGCTCACCCCCGCCGCGCAGTCGCCCGCGAACGATGCCCCGCGTCGCCGGTCCGCCGCCGCCCCGGCCCATGCCACGCCGTTGAACGCCCGGCCGGACGCCCCCGCCGCTCCTCGTACGGTGGCGGCGTCGGTGCCTCAGCCGAGGGACTCCGTCCCGTCGGCCGTCACCGATACGGCCCCCGACCCCACCGCCACGCCGCCGCAGCAGCAGGCACCCGCGCCCGCCGACAACGCGGGCAACACCGGCAACACCGGCTCCGACTCGGCTACGCCGGCGAGCCCTCCATCGGCGTCGACGTCGCCCTCGCAGATCTGCGTGCTCGTCCTCTGCATCGGCTGAGGCTCGACCCCAGCACAGGAAGACCCCGGACATCGCCTTGGTGACACGGCCCCGACGACTCGGGGGCCGAAGGCCGTCGCCGCCTTCGTCGTCAGGCCACGGGGGCTACCGCGAAGGGTTCACACCGCACCCGCCGAGACGTTTTCCGCCACCGGCGAGACGGCCGGGTCGCGGCGCCCGCCTCCACCGGTTCACACACCACTTGGGGACCTCCTCCGTAGCCCTACCCCTTGACCGCCCCCGAAGTGAGCCCCTGCACGATATGGCGACTCGCGAAGGCGAAGAGGATCATCGTCGGGGCGATGGTGAGGACCGCCGCGGCGGACATGGAGCCCCAGTCGATGTTGAAGCTGGAGATGAAGCCGTTCAGGGCCGTGGGGACCGTCTTGTGGGCGTCGCCGTTCATCAGGGTCACCGACAGGAACAACTCGTTCCAGCAGTTGACGAAGTTGAAGATGAAGGCGGCGACGATTCCGGGCCGCATCACCGGAAGGAGCACCCGGAACAGGGCCCCGAGGCGTGAGCAGCCGTCGATCATGGCGGCTTCCTCCAACGCGTCCGGGATGTTCTCGAAGAAACCGCGGAGCATGACCGTGCAGAAGGGAATGCACACAGCGATGTACACGAGGGTGAGCCCGAACCGGCTGTCCACCAGGTTCAGTTCCGTCATCATCATGTACAGCGGGCCGAGCGCGATGAACGACGGGATCATCTGTGTGACGAGGGCCGCCATCAGCACCGCACCCTTGGTGCGGAACTCGAAACGGGCCAGCACGTACGCCGACAGCATCGATATCGCGGTCGCCACCGTTCCGGCGGCCGTCGCGATGATCAGACTGTTGGTGAGATAGACCCCGAACTCGGCCTCGCGGAAAAGCCCGGTGTAGTTCTCCAGGGAGAAGTGCGCGGGCCAGTAGGAGATCGGGAACGAGAAGATCGTCCCGGGGCTCTTGAAGGACGTGACGGTGATCCAGTACAGCGGGAACACCGTGACGGCCAGCCAGAGGGAGAGAAAGAGGATACGGACCGTGCGCCCTGTGGCGGACTCCTTCCCGATCACGAAACTGTTCCTTTCGTCTTGCGCGTCCTCTTATCACGGCCGGTGGCCCGTCTCCCGCCGGTGGCCCGTCTCCCGCCGATGGCCGGCTTCTCGCGCGTGGCCGTCAGATGGAAGACCGAGAAGACCAGGAGCATCGCGACGACGATGAGGCCGATCGCCGACGCCCTGCCGTAGTCGCCCTGTTGGGTGACGGTGATCATCCACGTGGTCACGATGTGCGTCTCGTTGGACGGCCCGCCGCCTGTCATCGCGAAGATGAGGTCGGGGAAGTTGAAGATCCAGATGACCCGGAGCAGTACGGTCAGCGACAGCGTTCCCCGGATGGAGGGAATCGTGATCCGGAACAGCGTACGGACCTTGCCCGCGCCGTCGATCTCGGCCGCTTCGTAGATTTCGTCCGGGATGGACTGGAGTGCGGCGAGGATCATGATGGCGAAGAACGTGACGCCGTACCAGATGTTGGCGACGAGTACGGCGGCCATCGCGGTCTTCGGATCGGCGAGCCAGGGAATCGGTTCGTTGATCAGGCCGGCCTTCTCCAACAGGTCGTTGACGACACCGAATTCACTGTTGAACATCCAGCGGAACAGAATGCCGATCAGGAACCCGGAAATGGCCCATGGGAAGAAGATCAACGCCTGGTAGAGCCCGCGGAAACGGAACCGGCGGCGCAGCCACAGCGCGATGGCGAACCCGATGACGAACTGCGGCACGATCGATCCCACGACCCAGATCCCGGTATTGCTCAGGATCGTGCCGAACACAGGGTCGGTGAAGATTTCCCGGAAGTTCTTCAGACCCACCCAGGAGGTGTCGGTGAGGTCGTTCAGGTTCCAGTTCCGGAAGGCCATCTGACTGCCCGCGATCATCGGGTAGTAGATGAACACCGCGACGAACAGGGCGGCCGGGGCCATGAAGGCGGCGACGGTCAGCCCTTGACGGCCGGTGAAGACGGGCCGGCGTGGGCGGGCAGCCGCCGGGGCGGAGGTGGTGGAGCCGCGCCCGCCTACACCGGTGCGGGGCCCCGCACCGGCGTCCGGGCGGGTACCCACTGCGGCGTCCGTACGACGGGTGGTGGGTGTGGGCGTCCCGCCCGGCTCCCCCTCCGGCCGCGCGGAGGGGGACGCCACCGGCTCCTTCACTGACTCTTCCACTTGCCGGTCCAGTAGGAGTCCCAGCCAGTGAGGAGCTGCTCGGGCGTCATCTTGCCGAGCAGCACCTTCTGGATGTCGGCGTCCGACTTCTGGATCCACTCGGTCCACCAGGAGGAGTCACGCGGCTGTGTGACGGTGATGTACGCGTCCGGGTTCTCCGTCATCTTCACGTAGCTCGCCCAGGCGCCGGTCTTGTAGTACGCGTCGTCGGCGGCACTCTTCAGAATGGGCACCAGGCTGTTCTTCTTGTCGAACGTGGTGGCCGCGTCGCCCTCGGCGAGGAACTTGACCAGCTTGGTGGCCTCCGCCTTGTGCTTGCTGCCCGCGGCGATCCCCCAGCCCGCGGTCGCCACCGGCTGGACGGCCTTGCCGCTGGGCCCGGTGAGCAGCGGCGCCGTGGTCCACTGCTGTCGGCTGATCGCCTTCGACTCGCCGAGCGTCGCGATGACTTCGGGGTCCTGGAGGAGGAACGCCGTCGAGCCGTTGGAGAAGCCCTCGACCATCTCCGGGTAGCCCCAGGCGACGGATGACGGCGGCGACGCCTTCTTGAACAGGGCGAGGTACGTCTTGAGTGCGGTCAGCGCTTCCGGCGCCGAGAAGATCGTCCTGCCGTCGGTGAGCTTGAAGCCGTTGTCGCGGTCGATCTTGTCGGCGACGTACGCCTCGATGACGGCCACGGCGTTGCTGTTGGCGTTCGCCCCGCCCCGGAACGCGTACCCGTACTGGCGCTTGCCCGGGTTCTGGATCGCGGTGGCCTGCTCAAGGAGGTCGTCCCAGCTCGCGGGCGGGTTCTTGAAGCCGGCCCCGGTGACCAGATCGCTGCGGTAGAAGAGGCTGAGCCCGTAGAAGCCGTACGGGATGTAGTACGTGCGGCCCTTGGCGTCCTTGGCGTACTTGACGGTGTTGTCCGTCAGCTCGTCCCAGCCGGCCCAGCCCTTCAGGTCCTTGCTCATGTCGTACAGCCAGCGGTTGGTCGACCACGGCCCCGATGTGATGTCCCGGACCTCCAAGGTGTCGATGCCGCTGCCGGACTGGAGCATCTGCTGGATCTTCTGGTCCGCCTGATCGGTGGGCGGCGAGATCAGATCGACCTTGATCTTGGGGTTCTGCTTCTCGAACTCCGCTATGAGGTCCTTCAGGACCGCGGTACGGGTGGGGTTGGTGAGGCTCTCGACCATGTGGAGGGTGACGGTGCCGTCAGCGGCGCCGCCTCCTCCCACGGCACAGCCCGGCAGCACGAGAGTGGCGGCGAGACAGAGCGCCGTGGCGGCCATTCTTCTGCTCAACACTGTTGTCCTCCCAGTTCCAGGGGATCGGTGACGGTGGTGCAGGACAGGGATCTGCGGGGGCGGGGGTCGCGGGGGGTCACCGGAACATGGCCTGCGGGGCGCGGGCCCAGTCGACGAGCACGGGAACGCAGCGCTCGACGAAGTCCTCGAAGTCGGCGGCGGTGTTGTAGACGTGCGTCGACAGGCGGAAGTACCCGGCGCCGCCGAAGCTCGTGAACGCCGCCTCGACGTCAAGTTCGGCGGCGACCCGGTCGCGCAGCGCGTCGGCCGCGGCGTGGGTCGTGCCGAGACCGTCGGGGAGCCGTACGAGGCGCAGCGCGTTGACCGGCATGCCGACGTCCACGGCGGCGTCGGCGCCGGTGGCCTCGGCGAAGGCGTCACCGATGAGGCGTTCCGCGTAGTCCGCGAGTTCCGTCATGTACGTACGGGCCGTGTCCCAGCCCCAGACGCCGTCGATGAAGTCGAGGGCGGTCGGGGCCGCGAGATAGCTCGTCGCGTCGATGGTGCCCTGAGTGTCGAAGCGGTGCGGGAACGGTTCCTCGGCGCCCCAGGAGTCGATCAGCGGGTAGAGCGCGTCCCGCAGCGGCCCCCGGGCGACCAGGGCCGACGTACCGCGGGGCGCGCAGCCGAACTTGTGCAGGTTACCGATCCACACGTCGCACTCCAGGCCCGCGAGCGGGTCCTCGGCGAGGCCGGGCACGTGCGCGCCGTCGACCAGGAAAGGAATGCCGCGCTCCCGCGCCAGCGCGCCGATCCGCTCCACCGGCATCCAGCGGGCGGTGGCGGAGGTGATGTGGTCCAGGACGATCAGTCCGGTGGAGCCGGTGAGTTGGGCGGCCACGGCCTCGTACGCCTCGTCCTCGCCGGCGTCGAGCGGGATACGCGCGGTCCGGACAGTGCCGCCCCAGCGGCGGGCGAGACGGCGGGCGCCCATGGTCACCGCGCCGTAGCCGTGGTCGGTCACGACGACCTCGCCGCCGGGCCTCACGGGGACGTTCGCATAGACCACGCTCGCGCCACCGCTCGCGTTCGGCACGAGGGCGAGGTCGTCGGCGGGGACCCGCAGGAACGCGGCGATCTCCGTCCGCGCCGCCGCCACGCGCGCCGGGAGCGCCGGGAACCAGGTGCCGGGCGAGCGGTCCATCTCCTCGCGCAGCCGGCCCTGCTCCCGCTGCGCGACGAGCGGCACCGCCCCGAACGACCCATGGTTGAGGTGCTGGTGCGCGGTCAGCAGCGACCACGCCTCGATCGCCGGCCGACCGTCGGCCAGCAGCAGGGGGCGGGGCGCCGTGGTGACGCAGGTCTCGCTCACGTGGTTCAAGATCTCCCCTTGGCCTCGTCGTCTCGACGGACGCTACGGTCGACACATCGGACAGTCTCAGAAAGAGGTCTGATGACTTGCGGCGCATCCTGACACCGGACTCAGGGAAGAACAAGGTTTTTCACGAATTGGATACCTGCGCCCAGCGATGTCATCGGATGACTCGGGAAGGAACCACGGAAGAAATCCGATGAATCTGTAGAATCGACAGCACATTCGACCGTGGGTGGTGCCACCGGACCGCCGCCGTCGATACCTCGGGAGGGGAAGCGATGTCCGCAGTCGACCAGGCGCTCCACGGCCTGCGCCGCATGATCGCCGACGGGCGTCTTGTCGCCGGGCAGCGCCTGCCGCCCGAGAGCGATCTCTGCGCGGAACTCGGCGTCTCACGCGGCTCGTTGCGCGAGGGAATCCGTATGCTCGCGGCGCTCGGCGTGATCGAAGCGCGTCACGGCTCGGGGACGTACGTCTCGCAGCTCCGGCCCGAGGACATCGTCGGCAGTCTCTCGCTCACCGTCGACCTGCTGCCGCTGACCGGGCTGCTGGAGATGTACGAGATACGGCGCGTCCTGGAGTCGCACGCGGCGGCGCAGGCGGCGGCACGGATCACGCCCGAGTCGCTGAGCACGATCTTCGCGTACATGGAGGCGATGGAGGCCACCGAGGATCCGGACCAGGTCTCCGCGCTCGACCAGGACTTCCACGCGGAGATCGCCCGCGTCGGCGGCAACCCGACCCTCAAGTCCCTCCTGGGAGTCTTCCGCGCCCGCTCCCGCACGTACCAGGTCTTCACCCTGCCCGAGGGCCCCCGCATCAAGCGCTCCAGCGACGAGGACCACCGCGCGATCGCGACGGCGATCGCGAACAGGGACCCGGTGGCGGCGGCGGCCGCGGCGTCCGCGCATGTGGCGCATACGGAGAGGTGGCTGCACGCCTTCCTGCCGCAGACACCGGAGCCGGCCCCGGAGCCACCGACAAGCATCGAGGCGGGCGCCTGACCTCGAATCGAGTCCGCCCGTGCTTCGCCTTCCTCGCGAGGCCTTGCCGGTGCCGTGACCGGCAGTGTCCGCGCGGAAGAAGCATCCGCCCTGCCCACCGCCGGCGCCACAGCACCACGCAGGACTTGGCCCTCACGTACGGCGGGGGCGCAGCGGCAGCGTGAAGCCGGTGGGGCGGGGGCTGCCGAGATGCGGAACGGGACCGGCGTACACGCCTCGGCGGCGACCGCTCCTCGACCGGCACCGACCGATGGCGTCGGCACACTGCACCAATGATTCACCGTGATTCGACACCGGGGTCCGGAATCCTCAACTACCTTACTGCCGTGGACCAATTGATCACCGAGGATCCGCCGCTCATCGGTCCGTATCGCCTGATCGCCCGTCTGGGTGCGGGCGGCATGGGCCTGGTGTACCTGGGCCGCTCGGAAGCCGGACGAACAGTGGCAGTGAAGGTGGTGCAGGCCGAGCACGCCCAGCACCCGGAATTCCGCAAGCGGTTCGCACGCGAGGTGGCGGCTGCCCGGCGGGTGGGCGGGACCTGGACGGCAGCCGTCCTCGACGCCGACACCGAGGCCCCGGTGCCCTGGGTGGCGACCCAGTACATCCCCGGGCCCGATCTGACCACCGTGGTCGCCAAGGACTTCGGACCGTTGCCCGAGCACTCGGTCCGCATCCTCGCCAACCGCCTGGCAGTGGCTCTGCAGTCGGTCCACAGGGCGGGTCTGATCCACCGCGACCTGAAACCGTCCAACGTGCTGGTGACGGTGGACGGCCCGCGTGTGATCGACTTCGGTATCGCACGGGCCATGGACAGCCTCGCCGGGGACAGCCTGCACACCCGCACCGGGATGCTCATCGGATCCCCCGGCTTCATGTCGCCCGAGCAGGTGCGCGGCCTCGAACTCACCCCGGCCAGCGATGTGTTCTGCCTGGGTGCCGTCCTCGTCTACGCCGCCACCGGCCGCCTCCTCTTCGGCGCCACGGAAACCGGTCTGAACGCACACCTCTTCCGCATCGCGGAGGAGGAAGCGGACCTGACCGGCGTACCGGAGACGCTCGTCGATCTCGTACGCGCGTGCCTGCACAAGGACCCGGCACAACGACCCACCCCCGCCGACGTGGCCGCCCGCACGGCCACCGACCAGGACGGCGAATGGCTGCCCGGCTCGATACTCGCCCAACTCGGGCGGCACGCGGCCCAGTTGTTGGACTTCGCTCCGGAGACACGGGCCACGCAGCCGGACCCGCGCATCCCTGCCCAGGCCCAGCGTCCCCCGCAGGACCAGCCACTCCCCCCGCCTCCCGCGTACACCCCGACGACGCCGGCGGACCCCCGCCAGGCACCGCCGGGGTTCGCGCCGTCCGCGGGCCCGGCTCCCGGTGCCCGGCCCGCGTCACCGGCCCCGGCCGGCGTCCATGGCCCGCACCCCAGGCGGTGGTGGGGACTGGCAGTGGCCGCGCTGGCGCAACTGCTGATGCTGATCGGCACGACGACCACGAACTTGGCACTGCCGTCCATCTACGCCGATCTGCACCCCGGTGCCGACGACCTGGACTCGTTGCCCCTCGCCTCCGCACTGGCATTCGGCGCGCTGCTGCTGCTCGGCGGACACATCACTGATCTCCTCGGCAGCAAACGGACGTTGATCACCGGTCTGGTCGGCTACGCGGTGGCGTGCGCGATCGGCGGCTCGGCCCCTTCTTTCGGCGTGCTCATCGGAGCCAATGTCCTGCGGGGCGCGTCCGCCGCACTGCTCTCATCGGCCGTGCTGGCCCTGGTGTCGATCAACTTCACCGATCCGAAGGAACGGGGCAGGGCCTTCGGGATCTATGCGGCGATCGTCGGCGGCGGAACGGCGATCGGCCTGTTCGCGGACGGATGGCTGGCCGCAAGTCTGAGCTGGCGCTGGTCCTTGTACGCCGGCGTCCCGCTCGCCGTGGCAGCCGTGATCGGTGCGGCCGCCCTGATGCACGACGGCCCGGTCCGCTCCCCTGCCCGCCTCGACGTATCCGGCCTGCTGCTCGGCTCCGTCGGGCTTGTCGCCCTCGTCTACGGCTTCGGCCGGGCCGAGTCGCGTGGCTGGACCGATCTCCTGGTCGTGGTCCTCCTCGTGGGCGGAATCGGCCTGCTCCTGGCCTTCGCCTGGTGGCAGACCGCGACGACCAACCCACTCCTGCCGCCCTACGTCTTCCAGGACCGCAATCGCGTCGGCGCCTGCCTCGCTCTGGTCTTCATCGGCATGGGCACGTTCGCCCTGCACCAGGTCCTGACCAGGTACCTGCAAGGTGCCCTCGGCTATGCCCCGTCCCGGATCGGCGTGGCCCTGCTGCCCTTGGCCGGTGCGGCCGTCATCGCCGCCACCCAGGTCTCCGCCCGCCTGTACCGCCGGCTGGCGCCCCGCGTCCTCATCGTGCCGGGCCTGGTGCTGACGGCGATCGGTCTGGCGCTCCTGACCGGCCTCGACGCCGACAGTACGTACGCCGCCCAAGTGCTGCCCGGCACGCTCCTCGTCGGCTTCGGTCTGGGCCTGGCCTTCGTGCCGCTCTTCGCCACCGCGACCGGCGTGATCGCCCCGCAGGACTCCGGCGGGACCGCGGCAATGGTCAACACGGCCCAGCAGTCGGCCGTCTGGGCCGCCGCGCCCCTGTTCGGCGGCATCCTCACTTCGGCGGTCTCCGCCCGGCTGGATCACACGTCAGGCACTCCTGCGGCCTTGACCGAAGCAGCCGAGAAAGGCTTCCTGCTTCCCCGACAAAACCTTCCGGCAGCGCTGTCCGGCGCCGTGCGGGAGACGAACAGGGCGGTCCTGGGCGGATACGCCGTCGCCCTCTGGTGGGCGGTCGGCCTCACGCTGCTCGCGGGCCTGCTCGCCGGCCTGCTGGTCACGGCCGAGGCTCCGAGTGGTGATCCCGGCTCCCGTTGATCCCGTGCACCAGTCGATCCGCCGGCCCGGCGGGGTGCGGGCACTCCATGACGATGTACGGGACGTCGATCCGCCGCACCGGGCGGGGCGACGACCGCCCCGCCCACTCCACACGTTTCACCTCGGCAGCCGAACCCACGACTCGATACCCCACTGCGGCGGGTCGGCCTCGCAGGCACCCCATTCCCTGCCCAGGTCGTCCACAACAGCGGCCGGCAGCCGGAGCCCCCATCGACGCCGCGTCCCGCAGGGCGTGGCCATGTCCGGTTCGGGCTGGTGGAGATGCCGGTCCCGGGCGAGGAGGCGCAGCGCGTCACTCGGTGCCGCAGGGATACGTACAGCTCCTTTCCCGGGCTCATCCCGGCCGTGACGGAGAAGAGTTCGGCCGCAGTGTGCGTGACCGGTCAGACGTACGGGGCGAGTCCGTGTGCCTTCAGGGTGGCGGTAATCGCCGTACGCCCGATGAACGCGCTACGGCATCGCCCGGCAGCGTGAAGCTCAGCCGGAGGCCGTGCGCCTCCTGCCGCGCGGCCGTCGCATACGAGCCAAAGATGGACCCTTCCCGGACGCTGTTCCGTCGCGCTGCTGACGCCGAGGCCGCAGAAGACATCCTCGATCCCGACCGTTCATGCGCCTTCGACGCCGCCGGCATCTCCGGCGCCCCTGGGGGAGGAAACACGTGCACGCACGCGGATCACGTATACGCGTCCTCGCCGCGACACTCACCGCGGTGGTGATCGCGGGTGCCGCCACGGCATCGGCGGCTTCCGTTCCCCGAGAGCCCGCGCCGGCGGACCGGGCCGAGCTGTCCCGGCTCGCACAGAGCTATCTGCAACAGCGCGCCGACCTGGTCACCCGGCCCGCCGCACAGTCCCCCGCACCCGAACCTCCGACCACCGCCACCCCGTCGATGCGCGCCGGTCTGCGCACGGAATTCGCCGCGCTGGTCCGCCGGGGCCGCGCCTACCAGCAGGCCGACGGCGGGTACATCCGCGCCACGGTCGAGGTGAAGGTCAACGACACGGCCGTGAACGGGCGCACCGCGTCCCTGCACATCACGGAGGACACCCGCCTCTGCCACCCGTTGACACCCGCTCAAGTGGCCGAGGGCGTTCCGGAGTACGAGGAGTACACGCTTCCGCACACGCTGACCTTCATCCGCGCCTCCTCAGGAGCCTGGCTGCTCGCCTCGGACAGGCCCGAATTGAACGACGGGGACCTCGCCCCGAGCACCCAGGTCGGCACGCCCCGCAGGGCGTGAACGTCCTTTCCCTCGGGGCCACGCGGGGCGTCACGCCCGGGCGCACGGTCGGATTCCGTGCCTCAAGGGCGGTGGAACACGACGAGCGGCGGCTCCTGCCGTCCGATCAGCCAGGAGAGCTCCGGGTGCCGCGCCGTCTCCTCCGACCGCAGAGCGAAGCGGTCCGGCCAGAGGCCGCGCCGGGGCCGGCCGCCGAGGATGATCCCCTCCCAGTCCTCGTCCTCCGACACGCCTCGCTGATCGACGACGAATCCCATGCACGCTTCTCGACGAGCACCGATACCCGAGGAAACCGCTCGGACAACGTGGCTCTGCTGCACCTGACTCATGCCATCGAGCCCGAATTCCAGGGCAATCACATCACTGCCGGAGCAGCGGCGTATTGAGCCGAGGCACGATAGGTGTCACCTGCGGCACCGGCTGACCTGCGGCTTCGACCGGGCGAAGCACGATGGTTGTCACCGAGGCGACGCGCTGTCTGTCACCAGCAGCGCGCAACGCGAGATCGGTGTCACCGGCTCCGGCGCTCCGCCAATCGCCTGAGCTGCCCGGCAGCCCCGGCGGACAGAAGCTGTGTCAGAACCTGTGCGCCAGGCCATGACGGACGCTTCAACCGGTCACGGACCGGCGACGTCCCCGGCCCTCTTGAGCACGGAGTCGAGCGCGTCCACCACGGCGTTGTGCTGCCTCGCGCGCGCCGCCCGGTCTGCCGGCACCAGCCGCGCGGCGGCCTGCACGGCGTAGGCGTCCGGGTCGCCGAAGGCAGTCCGCGGGTGCTCTCCCGTATCCGCGCAGTGGGCCGTGACATCCTTGACCGCCTGGAGCACGACTGCCCGGTCCACGCCCGGCTGCACGGCCAGCCGCACCTGGAACCGCGCCATCCACTTTTCGCGGTCCTTCTCCCTCGCCGCGTCCGTCCTCTGGTCCTTCTTCGTCACGTGCTCTCCCGGGTGATCGGCAGCCGTCCGTCATGGAAATTCACTTCATCGATACCGGTCGGACCGGTCGCGCCCATGAGTTCCGTGCGCGCAACGAAGACCTGCTCACCCCAGGAGACCGGGCCGTTGGTCACCGCGCCGATCAGGCCGGTCGAGGGGTTGTCGAGCATCAGCCCCTGCCCCTCCAGGGCACGCAGCACAGAGGCTGCCCGGTTCGCGTCCCAGCCGGTGTGGTACCAGTGGACAAAACCCTCACTCATCGAGCTCACCTCACACTTGTCATCTGGGCAGCGTCACCCAGGCCTTGATGCCCCCTTGGGGCAGGCTCGCGTCACAGATGCCCCACTCCCCTCCCCAGTCGTCGACGACGGCCGCCAGCAACCAGAGCGCCCGTCGGCGCCGCGTCCCGCAGAGCGTGGCGGTGTCCGGGTCGAGGTGGCGGGGATGCTGGTCCCAGATGAGGAGACGGACCGCGTCGTCCCTGCGGCGCAGGGACACGTAGAGCTCCTTGCCGGGGCTCATCCTGGCGGTGACAGCGATGAGTTCGGATGCGGCGTGCGTGGCGGGCCAGACGTAGGGGGCGAGCCCGTGCGCGTCCAGGGCGGCGGCGATCACCGTACGGCCGATGAACGAGCTGCGAACATCGCCGGGCAGGGTGAAACTCAGCGCGAGGCCGCGAGTGGAGCGCCCCTTGGAGCGCAGGTAGGGCTGGGGATACTGCCGGGTGTCGGGATGCGGATACGGGACCGGCGTACGCACCTCGGCGACGGCCGGGAAGAGCGCGGTGAGTGGAGATGAGTGCATGGCTGACTCCCCTGATACGGGTGACGAGTTGGCGGCGTCTCTCTTTCGCGTGGGTGCGCACAGATGGCTCACACGGTTGCGGTGCGGACGAGCAGTGGCTTGTCTCCCTGGCGCGGGACTGCCCCTCCCAGGGCCGGAGGTTGCGGGCAGGACCACGCGATGCACTTCCGGCTCGTCGCTGCGTGAGCGGTGCGTCACCTAACGTAGCGCAACGCTGGCACTGATGCCGCAAGAATGGAGGCAATTGCCTCCACCTCGTTGGACTGGGCGCCCACTGCGGCGGCAGACTGTGCCCACAGTCCGTGGAAGAGAGGGCCCATGCCGAGCAGTTCCACTCCGACAGAGCGCCAGAAGCGACTCGGCGCCGAACTGCGCAAGATGCGCGTCGCAGCCGAGGCGACCACCGCCTACGCGGCAGGCTTGCTGGGCATCGACCGTACGAAGATCTCCAACATGGAGGTCGGCGTCCGCCCGATCGCGCCCTCCCGCGTCCGCACCTTGGCCTGCAACTACGCCTGCGCCGAGCCCCAATACGTCGACGCACTCGCGGAGATGGCCGAGCAGCGCGAACGTGGATGGTGGGAGCAGTACAGGGGCACGCTCCCACCGGGCCTGCTGGATATCGCCGAGCTCGAATGGCACGCGACTTGTATCCGCACAGCGCAGACCGTCCACCTTCCTGGCCTGCTCCACACCGACGAATACGCCCGCGCGGTGTTCGGCGCCGTGCTGCCCGAGCTGTCCCGCCTGGAGATCGAGTTGCGGGTTGCGCACCGGATGGAGAGGCAACAGGTACTCGACCGGGAATCGCCCATCGACTACGTGGGCTACGTCCACGAAGCCGCCCTTCGTATGCAGTTCGGCGGTCGCGACGTGACGCAGGCGCAGCTGGTCCATCTCTGTGAGATGTCAGAGCGTGACCACATCGAAGTGCGGGTGATTACGGTGGACCGAGGCGCGTTCCCCGGAGCCGGGCACGCGCTCCTCTACGCCCACGGTGTCGTGCCACGGCTCGACACCGTGCAGCTCGATTCAGCTCACGGCCCCGAGTTCATGCACGCGGATGCACAGCTGACGAAATACCGCGCGCACCTGGACTGGATGGAGGACGCTTCACTGTCCGCTGCCGCGTCCAGAGACTTCATTCACGCGATCTCCAGCCAACTCTAAGGAAGTTCGCCATGTCCGACATCCATTGGGAAGAGCCGTACTGCGGCGAGGGAAACAACTGCTTCAGGCTCGGCACAGACACCGAAGGCAACGGATTCATCGCCATCCGGGGCGAGGAGGATCGTTACCTCACCGACAGCCGCGAGGCGCTTCAGCAGATGATCCGCGACATCAAGGCCGGCAAGGCCGACCACTTGCTGTAGCAACAACAGGGGCCCGGCACCACGACGTACACACGGTGCCGGGCTCCTGCGCGCCATTGCTTGTGGTCACACCAACCGACCGGGGCGCCGGCCAGTCGTGGCGATCGGGACGGCTGTCTACCCGTGGCCCGGACTTGGTTGGCGGTCTCGTTCGAGGTTGTTTCGGGCTTGGTGGGGAGGACTTCGCGGGCCTGTTCGGCGGCGCGCGTGATGCCTTCGCTGATGAAGTCGAGGAAGCGGGCGATGTTCTCCATGCGGGTGGTGGCGGGGGTGCGGGGACCGAGGACGGCGACGCCTGGGCGTGCGGATTCGACGAGCTGGTCACTGGATCGGGCGCAGGCGATCGTCGCCTGGTAGAAGCGCTCGTCAACGATGAGCGCGGCGTCGGGTGGCGCGGTGAGCCAGGTCGGCGCGGTAGGCGGCGGGGCCACCGTTGCGCATCACCTCACGCGTGATCGTCGAGGTCGGACGGTCGAGGCGTCGGGCGATCTCGACGCAGGGGAGGCTGTCGGCCGGCCCCAGCGCGATCCCCTTGGTGATCCTTCATGGTGGCCCCTGATCCCCTCACTATAGCGTTCACTCCTCACCCATTGCAATGCTCGACATAGCCACCGTTGCGTTACTCTCAACGTCGTTGCAACAGTTACCTAGCCTCTACCTGCACAGATATCAATTCCACGCAACAGACTCGTTGCCAGTGAATGGAAAGCAACGTAGCGTTTCCTGCATCAGAAACAACGAGCGAGCACAGGAGAGCACGATGCAGAAGTTCGACACCCCCGCCCCGATCTCCGCCGTCCTGGCCATCCCCGCCGGACGCGTCCAGTTCATCGCCGCCGACCGCGCCGACACCACCGTCGAGGTCCTGCCCGCCAATCCCTCCAAGAGCCGCGACGTCCAGACCGCCGAGCAGACCACCGTCGTCTACGCCGACGGCGTCCTGCGCATCCACACCGCCGAGCCCAAGAACCAACTCTTCGGCCCCTCCGGATCCCTGGAGGTCACCGTCCAGCTGCCCGCCGGCTCCCGCATCGAGGCCAAGGCCGCCGGCTCCGAGCTCCGCGGCGTCGGCCGCCTTGGCGACGTCGCCTTCGAAGGCGCGTACCGCCAGATCAAGATCGACGAGGCCGCGAGCGTCCATCTCACCGCGATCGACGGCGACGTCGAGGTCGGCCGCCTCAACGGCCCCGCGGAGATCAGCACCGCGAAGGGCGACATCCGGATCGCCGAGGCCGTGCGCGGCACCGTCGTGCTCCGCACCCAGTCCGGCGACATTTCGGTCGCCGCCGCCGCCGGCGTCTCGGCCGCCCTGGACGCCGGCACCGGCTACGGCCGCATCAGCAACGCCCTCAAGAACGATGGCACCACCGAACTCGACATCCGCGCCACCACCTCCCACGGCGACATCACCGCCCGCAGCCTCTGAAGAAGCAGAACCAGGACCATCCGGCCGGCCCCACCGCGATCGAGATCCCGTCGGTCGTCGCCGACGGCCCGGCCGTCCGTCCCGAGGCGCCTGCGATCCACGTGCAGGGCCTGGAGAAGTCGTACAAGACGCCCTCACGCGACCAGGTGGAACACATGACGCAGAACAGCACTTCCTCGGCCGGTTCGAAGTGGACCGGCATGGTGCCGGTCGACGATACGGCCCTGGCCGTCACCGACACCGGTGGCCCCGGTATCCCTGTGGTCTACCTCAATGGCCAGTTCGCCACTCAGGGGTACTGGCGGCGGGTCATCGCTGAACTGGGGGCGGGGTGGCGGCACATCACCTACGACGAGCGGGCCCGCGGCAGGAAATCGAAGCGTTCGGCGGACTACTCCTTCGAGGCCGCCGTCCGGGACGTCGACGCCGTTCTCGCGGCCAGGGGTGTGGACCGGGCGCTGGTGGTGGGCTGGTCCTACGGGGCGGTCGTCGCGGCGCACTGGGCCGGCCGGAATCCGGAGCGTGCCTTGGGCACGGTCTTGGTTGACGGTGCGTTCCCGTACGACTGGCTCGACGAGGCCATGGAGCAGCGAATCCGGAAGCTGTTTCGGCGGATGGGCTGGTTCCTGCCGCTGCTGCGCCCGACGGGCCTGGCCCCGCGGATGACCGCCGAGCAGCAGGCCGACAGCAACATCGAGCTCGGCAAGCTCTCCCGCGAGCGCGAGCTGGGGCCCGTGCTGGACGACATCACCGTCCCGGTGCGGTACGTGGTTGCTTCGGGGACGTCCTTCGGAAGCCGCGGTGATGAGCAGGAACGGATCCGCACCGGCCTCGATGCGGTGGCCGCCCGCAACCCGAACATCAAGGTGAGCGCGAAGGTCGCCGGCAACCACGGCGCGATCCTCAAAATGGACTTCCCTGCCATCGCCGAGGCCGTACGCGAGGTCGCCGCCCTCGGCCGTGGGGGGCGCTGAATTCTTGTCCGGGCTGACCCGGCTGCGCGCGATGTCCTCGTGTAACTCCAGCAGCAGCACCGTCGCGAAGGGGCGGGTTGTCGCCCACACCATGGAGCGAGTCCAGACTCACCCCTTCGCCCATCTCATGACCGATGTCGCACGGGACATCCATGCGACATCGGCCGTGAGATGACGATACGAAGCCTGAGTTCCTACACCTGCCTGTGCGGTGCGGGACCTCAGGAAGAACCGCCGTGCGGGAAGGAGACCTCCACGCGGCGGTTCTTCTTGCGGCCTTCTTCCGTGCTGTTGTCGGCGATCGGGTACTGCTCGCCGTAGCCACGGATGTCGAAGGTGACGTTCGAGCCCAACTCCCGGACCAGAAGCGACTGCACGGCGTTGGCACGCTGCTTGGACAGCACGTCGCCGTGGGCCGACGAACCGAGGTTGTCGGTGAAGCCGAAGACGCGCACCTTGGTGGCGTTCTGCTTCTTGATCTCGGCGGCGATGGCTGCGATACGGGAGTTGGCGGCGGAGCTCAGCTTGGCGCTGTCCTTGCCGAAGAGCACCTCGGCCTGGAGCGCGAACTTGATGTTCGCGTTGCTGTCCTCGCGACGCTCGTCGCCGCCCTCATCCTCGATGACCTGGACGATGTCGAGAACCTTGGCCGGGGCGAGCGTGCCGCCTTCGGGCATCTTCAGGTCCGGATCGTTGGGGTCGAGCTTGACCGGAGGCACTGACGTCGCCTCAGTGCCGGGAGGCACGCTCGGGCCGTCGTCGGCCAGAGCCGTCGTCGCACTGAAGACAGTGACGCCCGTCAGCAGTATCGCAACAGCG
Organism: Streptomyces sp. NPDC104309; assembly: GCF_055584025.1. NCBI lineage: Bacteria > Bacillati > Actinomycetota > Actinomycetes > Kitasatosporales > Streptomycetaceae > Streptomyces > Streptomyces sp. NPDC104309. The sequence continues at coordinate 279,662 of NZ_JBVJMV010000004.1, forward strand.
ATTGCTCGCCCTGCGACATGGCTTTGCATGTGCCGCGTACGAATACCTTTCATACCGGACATCACCCAGAAATCTTCAGCGAGGCAGTGGCGAACGTCGGCAGCGTGAAGTCGACTTCAGTGGTGGTTTCCGGAGGCGCCGGGAACTGCATAAAGATGGAAAGCGACTTGCCAGGTTGAATCGCTGTCAGCCCGGTGGTGCAGAGGCATCGCCCATCCGTATCCCGAAGAATGTAGTAGCGCTTCTTGCCGACCTTGTCCACGAGCGTCGCGCCTGCTACGGAATTCGGATTCTTGGCCACGATGACAGTCTCATTGCCCGCCCACTGACCGCCGCTGCGAATTCCGTCCCCGTCATTCTTGATCACACCGCTGACAGTAACAAACCCGCCACTGTCGCGCTTCACCTCATTGACGACAAGAATCAGACCATCGCGACCATTGACCTGCGCGAGCTTTACATTCGGGTCCACATTGTCGCCAGCAGCCGTATCCTCCTGTTTTGCACCCTTATCCTCTTCCGAGGACTTGGACGGAGTGGAGGATGGCGACGAACCAGCGTCATTGTTCTTTCCACCGCCGCCATCAGTGCCGCAACCAACAGCGGCCAGGGCCAGCGCCGTCGCCAGCGAGACGGCAGCCAATACCCTTCGGGACTTGGTGGAGCGCCGAATGCTCATGGGTTCTGGTTCCTTTACTCGTCGTTCGCTGTCAATTGTCGACCAAGTGCACGTCGTAGAGAATCTTGCTCACCTCGGACCAGGGCGGAAATTTGCTGGGCGCGATTTGCAGAAAGTCATTGCCGCACTGGAAGAAGTACATGTCCCGGATGCTGTCGTGGTTGTAGTCCACTGACGTCCATGAGCAGCGAAACTTGATGACAGCGGTGGCGGTGGCCGTCGCGAACGTCCTCTCCGAGCCGGGAAGCACCGACGAGTTCACCGGCTTGCGACCCTTGACAGTGACCTTGATTCGATCCGTATAGCCACCCGGCATCCGCTTGCAGCGTGTGACACCCGCATCGTTCGCAGCGGCAAGGCTGTAAGCCGCAGCGCACGCCCCCGGAGGAACCGGGTGAGCTCGGAGAAACTGATCCAGCAGGTCCTCGGGAAGCGCCGCACGGAACGGGGCCTCGAATTCCTCGCGAGCCTGCTGCGCGGCAGCCAGTGCGGCAGCATCCGCCGCACCCTGGGCCCCATTACGCAAGGCCGAGGCCTTGCCGACGGCAAAGAATGCGAACACGAGGAAGAGCAGGCCCGCCACCATCACTACATAGATGGGGAAGGCCTGCCCTGCGTCGCGACGAAGGCGCTCGATCACGAGCCCGCGGTGATGGAGTTCACGAGGTTGGAGATCCGGGTCGAGATCGCGCCACCGATACCCGTCGCCATGATCGCACCGATGATCGCCACGACCACCAGGATGATGCCCAGGTACTCGAACGCCGTCTGACCGCGGTCCTTGGCCTCGTAACGCTTCTGGATCGCGCTGACCGCGGTGTTGGCCCAGCCGTTGACGCGGACGGCGGTCTTCAGAGTGATGTTCGGCATGGGGTTCCCCTCCGGATTCGGCCGACCGGTAGCCGGCCGACTCGCACGTTTCTTGGGCGTCGCCTGCGATACCGGCTTCCTCCTGGCCGGTGCCGCTGGCGACGTGAGAAACATACGGCGCCCGCGCCTGCTCGCCGGAGGGTCCCAGGGCCCATTCCCGGGCCCAAAGCGAGAGTTGGGCCTGTGACGCCGGTACGTGCCGCCGGGCCCCACGCCCTGCGGCAGTCCCGCTCCCCCGCTCAGCCACGACGACCGCCGACCCCGTGCGCCCCTGGTCCCGCCGTCGGGGCCGTGCCGAGCCAGCGAGCGATGGCCTCGCTGCGGCTGGCGCTGTGCAACTTGGTGAAGATGCGGTTGATGTGGTTCTTGACCGTCTTCTCGCTGATGAAGCAGGTGGCAGCGATCTGCTGGTTGCTCATGCCGGAAGCAATCAGCTCCATGACCTCCACCTCCCGTGAACTCAGCCCGAAATGCCGCTTGTTGAGGGTCGCACCCGACCCTTCGGTCAGGGAAGACTGTGCCACAACCGGTTGCAGATGCGAAAGACCCTGTGACGGCCGGACCTGTCGCGCCGCAGGTGGAGACGGTTCCGACTTGGGTAGATGTGCAGGCGGTCCGTGTTGCTGTACGGAACTCGGGACATGGCCGTCGTAGCCGGCCCCCGAGTACGGAACGCCCGTGGTCAGGGCCGCGCCGAGTCCCTCCGGGAGGGGACGCCCCTGTAGACCGGGGTCCTGGCGCATATGGGCCAGGAGGGCGTTGGCCGCAGTAGTTGTGAAGTGGGCCCGGCCATGTTTGGTATCGCGTACGGCCTGCACCAATTGGTCGGCAGTGAACTCCCCGTGGACGAGGTAGCCTCCGGCGCCCAGACGCAGGGCCTCGTGGACGATCTCGCTCTCGCGGCTGTAGGTCAGCATCATGACCGGTGCGACCTGAACGAGGTGGGGCAGGGCGGAGATGCCGTCGACACCGGGCATGCGGACGTCGAGCAGGACGACGTCCGGGCGGTGCAGTACGGCCATCTCGTAGGCCTGGCGGCCGTCTGCGGCCTCGGCCACGACGTCGATGTCGTCGCGGCCGGAGAGCAGTACGCCCAGGCCGGCCCGAACCACCGGGTTGTCGTCGGCGACGACGACCCGCAGGGGGCGGGAGGCTGGCGTGGGTGCCGCCGCGGGGAAGGGAGGCATGGACTCGGATGCCGCGGACTGCTGGGGGACGGGGGCGGGGGACCCGTGCGAACCGGGCTCCGAGTTGAGCGGGGTGATGTGCGAGGACGTGTGCTGGGAGGCGTGGTTCTGTGCGGCCCAGTTCTGGCCCGACGCGCGGGAGACGTCGTCCGGCATCTGCGACCTCCTCTCAGGGTTCTATGGGGGGTGAGGGTGGAGTGGGACGTTGTGCAATTCACTCGGGTTGCTGCGGTTCTGGAGCGGTGGTGAGAGCGGCGATCGGGAGTTCCAGGCGTACTTCGGTTCCCCTGGCCGCCTGGCCCTTTCCGATCCGGATGCGGGCGCCGATGGACGCGGCGCGTTCGACCATGCCGACGAGGCCGAAGTGTCCGGCCTGCCGGAGGTCGTCGAGCGTCGTGCCCGGGGGCAGGCCGCGCCCGTCGTCGTACACGCTGACGCGCAGGACATCGCCCTTCACGCCTGCCAGTACGACGAGGTAAGTGGGTTGTGCGTGGCGGTGGGCGTTCTCCATCGCTTCGGAGGCGACGGTGAGCAGCTGGCGTGCGACTGCCTGGGGGACGTGCGGGATCGGTGCGTCGTCGAGGAGCCGGAAGGTAGCCGTGAGTCCGTGGCGTCGGGTGAAGTCGTCGGCTCGGGCCCGAAGTTCCCGTACGACGTCCACATCGCCGTCGAGTCCGGACTCGCGGCGCAAGTCCGAGAGCAGTTCGCGGGATTCGGCCGCCGCGCGGCGAGCTGCGCGGGCAACCAGTTCCGCCTGGTGCTTGACGGTGAGCGGGTCCATGCGGTCGGAGGAGCTGGCCAGCCCGTCGGCGGCCAGCGCCAAGCCATGCAGGGTCTTGGCGACCGAGTCGTGCATTTCACGGGCGAGCCTGGTGCGTTCGCCCTCCACGGCCTCGCTGACGGCAAGGCGGGCCCTGGTCTCGGTGAGGGCCTGGCTGGCCGTACCGAAGCGGAGGAGCAGGTTGCGCAGGGTGACACCGACCGCACCCGCGATGATGCAGAAGCCTGGGAGGAGGACCGCCGTGGCGTCGGCGGGGTGCAGCTTCGGATCGGTGTTGTACACGCCAAGAACGATGACGGTCTGAAGGGCGGCGAACACCGCCGCCCTTCTCCAGCCGGAAACGAGTCCGGCCAGCAGCGGGGTGCACACGGTGACGTACGCGAGGGTGGACTCGGGGCCGCCGGTGATGAGCAGAAGGGCGCCGAAGAAGGCGTCTATGCCGAGCAGCCAGGGGTGGCGCAGGAGGACAGGGCCGAATCGTTCCCAGTCGCGGAACAGGACGTACGAGCCCATGAACGTGACGAGGATCGCCGAGCCGATCAGCCAGGAGGCCAGTCCCTTCGCGGTGTGGCCGATCGCGAACGGTGTGGCTATGGCAATCATCGCGAGCCGGAAGCCGAAGACCTGGCGACACATCGCCTGGAGCGCGTTGACCTGGATCGCGAACGCCGGACGCGCTCCGGGATCAGCGATCGCCTGACGCACCTCAACATTCAGCCCGGTCTGGATGCCGCCGAGTTGGAACGACATGAGCCTGTCACCTCCCTCCGCCCGTCCTGCCCGCCGAGTTCACGTCATCCGCCCGTGAGGAAGCCGAAGTCGATGTTGGCTCCGTAGACGAAGCCGACCGTCAGCAGCACCAGGGTTCCGGGGAGGAGGAAGGTCGTGACTGCGAAGGTCGCCTTGGGGACGGCCCTGGCGGCCTTCCGACGGGCGTTCTGCGCGTCGGTGCGCCGCATGTCGTTGGCGATCTGGATCAGCGTCTCGACGATCGGCGCGCCGAGTTCCTCGCCCTGCTGGAGCGTGGTGACGAACATCGCGACCTGTTCCGAGTCATTGCGCTTGCGCAGCTGATCGAAGGCGTCGCGGCGGCTGACGCCCATGTCCATCTGGCGCAGGGTGATGCGCAGTTCGTCGGCCCAGGGGCCCTCGTACTTCTCGGCGACACGTCCCAGCGCCTGACGGAAGCCGAGGCCCGCCGAGACGACGACGGCGAGGACGTCGAGGAAGTCGGGGAGCGTCCGGTCGATGTGGTCTCGACGGACGCGGACCGCCGACCAGATACCGACCTCGACCCAGAAGAGGCCGAAGGCGATCAGCAACAGGGCGAAGAAGATCTGGCCGCGCATGAGCATCGTGACGGCGCCGAGCGCGCCGAGGCCGCCGTAGACGGCGCGGCGGGCGGCGTAGCGGTCGATCGTCAGGCCGCCCGGATTGCCCGCCAGGTCGATCTGGCGGCGTTTCTTGTTGACGGCCTTGGGTCCCATCATCCGCAGGACCGCGGGGGCCCAGCGCATGCCGAGCCGGTCGATGCCGGAGCCGACCGCGCTGGTGCGGGTGGAGCCGACTTCCAGTGCGATCGCGAGGTCGCCGGGGAGCTTCGCGTCGCGTCGGTACATGCGGATGCCGGCGATGGCTCCGTATACGGCCAGGCCCATGACGCCGGCGAGCAGCAGGCCCATGTGCGCGCCGCCCATCAGACGTCGATCCGGGACATGCGGCGGATCACGATGAATCCGATCGCGTACAGGGCGATGGAGACGACCACCGCGACCTGGCCGATGAAGGCGCCGGTCATGCGGTCGAGTGCGCCGGGCATGACCGCGTTCATGAGGAGCATGGCGCCCAGGCCGAACATCGGGACGGCGTAGGCGGTGACGGTGACCTGGGAGAGCTGGGTCTTGACCTCGCGCCGGGTCTCCTTGCGCTCCTCCAGCGTTTCGGTGAGGTTGCGCAGGGAGCTGACGACCGTACCGCCGGCCCGGTTGGACAGGACGAGGGTGGTCACCAGGACGACGAGTTCTCGGGAGGGCAGCCGGTCGGTCAGCTCACTCATCGCGTCTTCGAGGGGTTCGCCGACGGCGAGGCGACGGGAGACCCGGGCCAGTTCCTCACCAGCCGGGTCCTCCATCTCGTCGGCCGCCATGCTGATGGACGTACGCAGCGCGAGTCCGGCCTGGGTGGCGTTGGCGAGGATGCGGGCGAGTTCGGGAAGCTGGTTGATGAAGCGTTCGGTGCGTTTGGTCCGTTCCCAGTTCAAGAAGGCGTTGGTGCCCCAGAGACCGACGAGTGCGGCAACGGGCCCGAAGAAGCTGGCGAGCATCGACGAGGCGATCATCCAGAGGCCGGCCATGGCGGCGAGCGCGTAGACGAAGAACTCGCCCGGTGTGATGTCGAGGCCGGTGGCGGCGAGCTTCAGTTCGAGCTTCCGGCCCAGGCCGGTCTTGCGCAGCCTGCTGTCGAGTCCCCGGAAGCGACGGCGGCGACCGGTCTCCGGGATGTGGCCGGTGTGCGAGAGGCGGTCCACCAGGGCGTCCCGGTCGGCCTTCCCGCCGGAGTAGGCGTGCAGGCCCGCGACGCCCGTGACACCGCAGAGCAGGGTGACGCCGATCGTGAGAAGAGGGAGATTCGTCATGGCGCGGTCCTAGTTGGCCTCTCGGGTGGCGAGCTGTTCGGCGGAATCGGCGACTCCGAATGCCTGCGGGATGGGCTGGCTGGCCATGTAGAGGCGCTCGGCGATCTTGCGCGGGATCGGGAGGTACCTGAACTCGCCGTTGATCCGGCCCTCGGCGTCCATCGGCTGGGCATCGAACCGGGCGACGGTCACGATGCGGTAGGGATCGCGGCCGTGCGAGTCGAGGACAGCGATCTCGGTGATCTTGCGGGAGCCGTCGGCGTGTCGGGTGAGCTGAACGATGACGTCGACGGCGCTGTTGATCTGGTCGTGCAGTGCTTCGAACGGGATCTTGATCTCTGACATCGAGGCCAGGGTCTGCAGACGCATGAGCGCGTCCTCGGCGTTGTTGGCGTGGACGGTGGCAAGCGAGCCGTCGTGACCGGTCGACATCGCCTGGAGCATGTCGAGCGACTCGCCGCCACGGACCTCACCGACGACGATCCGGTCGGGGCGCATACGCAGGGAGTTGCGAACCAGGTCACGGATGGTGATCTGGCCCTTCCCCTCGACGTTCGCCGGACGGGACTCCAGCCGGATCACATGGCTCTGCTGGAGCTGGAGCTCGGCGGAGTCCTCGATGGTGACGATGCGCTCGCTGTCGGGGATGAGGCCGGAGAGCGCGTTGAGGAGCGTCGTCTTACCGGTACCGGTGGCGCCGGAGACAATGACGTTGAGCTTGGCCTGGACGAGCCCGGCCAGCAGGATCAGCATCTGCTCGTCGAGCGAGCCGACGTTGATCATCTCCTGGAGCGTGAAGGCCCTCGGGAACCGTCGGATGGTGAGCGTCGCACCGCTCAGCGACAGCGGCGGGATGATCACGTTGACACGCTCACCACTGGGTAGACGCGCGTCGACCATGGGGTTCGACTCGTCGACGCGGCGGTTGACCGTCGACACGATGCGTTCGATCGTCTGCATCAGTTGTTCGTGCGAACTGAAACGCATCGGAAGCTGCTCGACCTTGCCGCTGCGCTCGACGAAGATCTGGTCCGGCCCGTTCACCATGATTTCGGTGATGGACGCGTCTTCGAGAAGCGGTTCGAGAATGCCGAGACCGAGGGCCTCGTCGACGACCCGGCGGATCAGCTGGGTGCGTTCGACGGTCGAGAGGACCGGTCCCTCACGACTGATGATGTGGCTGAGCACGCGCTCCAGCCGGGCCCGCCGGTCTGCGGCGGCGAGCGAGGACATCTCGGCCAGGTCGATCTCTTCGAGCAGCTTGGCGCGGTAGGTGGCCACCATGTGGCTGTCCTCCCGCCCCCCGCCGTTCTTCTCGGGGGCGGTCATGCGTGCCCGCAGACTCATTGCGTAACTCCTCGTTCCGGCTTGCTGGTTGAGCTGCTGGAGAGGCAGCGGTGCGATACGCCGCGGGGTCAGGTGCGGGGCATCGTGGAACTGCGTTCGGCCGTACCCCAGAGATGGACGCCCGGGAGGATGTTGGGCACCTTGACGCGGGCGGTGCAGGTGACCTCTTCGGAAGACGAGGACCACTCCTTGATGCGGGCCCGCTTGGCGGTCCAGTCACTCATCGCGTCCTTGCCCGCCTGCTCGTCGCAGCCGCCCGTGGACATGCTGGCCATACGCGCTGCCGCGCGGGCCCCGGTCCCCGCCTGGTTGGCGGCGTACGCGGCGAGGCCCGCCTGGATCGCGAGGAGGCCGACGAGGAGCAGCAGCGGGATGAAGCCCAGGTACTCGATGGCGACCTGGCCGTGGTCGCGGCGGCGGACGGTGGTGGCCGTACGGCCGGGTGTGGGCGGGTGCTTGCTCATCGGTCAGCCTCCAGCGGGAACGCCGCGTTGCCGGTGACCGGGAACTTCCAGTTGAGGATGCCGGGCACCAGGACCGGTACCTGGAGCTTGACCTCGGCCGTGTACATGCCGGACTTGGAACGGCACTTCGCCGACTTCAACCCGTCCCGCCATGCCTTCGGCAGGTGCTTCTCGGCCGTGTGCCGGCACTCCGTGAACCGCAGGCCCTGCGAGATGGCCCCCTTGTGCGCCGTCTCGTCCGCCGAGTTCCCTGCCAGGGAAAACGTGTAGCCGATCAGCGCGCACTGCCAGAGCGCGATCACCAGCAGGATGATCAGCGGTGTGACGCCCAGGAACTCGATCGCGGTCTGGCCGCGGTCGCGCCCCCGGCCGAAGAGGCGGACGCGGATTCCGCCCCGCGCCCGGGCGGCGTCACCGTAACGCTTTCCCCGTATCTCCGTGTCTTTTGTCTCGGTAAGTGCCATTAGTCAACTTGCCCCCTAGGTCGTCGCCCGGTTCCGGGAGTCGCCGTCGCGTCTGCCGATGCGTGGGCGCCCGATCGAGCCTCGGTCGTTCTTGAACTTCGCGCCGCTCTTCGCGCCGTTCTTTTCCGCCTTCTCAGGAACCTTGACGATGCCGAGCTCGCCCGCAAGGGCCCAGAGGGCCTGTTTGACCGTGCTCTTGGAATCGAGTTCGTGCAGCCGGCCGGCGTCGACGACGGCCTGGAGTTCCTTGAAGTTCGCCGGAATCGCGGTGTTGGTCGTGCTGGTGCCGGTGATCTTCTCGATGAGCTGCGGTTGGATCTCGGTGTTGCGGATGAAGCGGTTGACGACGGTGACCGTCTCCTCGGCCTTCCGGATCTGGAGCCGGTCCCACATGCGGACGACGCGCTTGGCGCCGCGCACCGCGATCACATCGGGTGTGGTGACCAGCAGCGCCGTGTCGGCCATCTCGATGGCCGCGGCGCTGGCGCCCTGGAGCTGGGTGCCGCAGTCGATCACCACGACCTCGTAGCGCGAACGCAGGGCGCTGACGATCTGCCGGGCCGAACGGTCGCTGACCTCCTCGGCGCTCTCGCCCTCACCAGGGGCCAGCAGCAGCGCCAGCCCGGTGCCGTGGGTGAACACCGCGTCGGCCAGGACGCGCGGCGAGATGTCGGTGATCGTCGACAGGTCGACGATGGAGCGCCGGAACTGCACATCGAGGTACGAGCCGATGTCACCGGCCTGGAGGTCCAGGTCGACCAGAGCGACGGAACGCCCGGACGCCTGGGCCGCCAGGGCGAGTTGTACGGCGGCGACGGTGGCGCCGACGCCGCCCTTGGCGCCGCTGACCGTGATGACCGTACCGCCGGGGCCGGTGAAGACATCGGCTCCGGTACTCAGGTGGCGGCGTACGCCGACGGACCACTGGGCGGCGGACTGGACCCGGTTGACCAGTTCCTCGTAGCTCAGGGGCAGGGTGACGACGCCTCGCGCCCCCGACTCCATGGCGGACGCGAACAGGCCGGGGGTGACGTCGCCGGTGATCAGCACGACCCCGATGGCGGGGAAGCGCAGGGAGACCTCCCGGATCAGCTCCAGGGCCGGCACCGGGCCGATCCGCTCGTGGACCAGCACGACCTCGGGCAGTTCGTCGAGCGACTCGCCCGCGAGCCGGGCGAGGGCGTCGATGAGCTGGGTCGAGTCGCCGACCGGGGTGGCCGGCTCCGCGTCGGGGAGCTGGCTGAGCAGGGTGGTGACGGATCTGGCCGCGTCGACGTCACCGACGGCCGGGAGGATCCTGGTGGTCATGCGATCCTCACTTGTCCTTGTCGAGCGTGTAGGTACGGTCGCCCGGACGGATGGTGCTGTCGCTGCCGGAGGCCAGGAGCGCGAGGCGTACGTGCTCCGCGAAGGACTCGGCGTAGGCGATGCGCTGGGTGTCGAGCGTGTTGAGCGCGAAGGTGATCGGGACGGCCTCGGTGCCCATGTTGGACTTGCCGTCCCGGTTCGGTTCCAGAGCGGTCAGTTTGCCGACGTCCAGCACCTTGGCGTTGGAGACGATGACCTTCGACTGGGAGGGATCGCCGTCGCGTTCACCGGCGAAGGTGGCGTAGATGTTGACCGTGGCACCAGGGGTGATCTTGCCCGCGACGCCGGTGGCGGCGTCGATCATGATGGCGATCTCCTGTTCCCCGGGCTGCAGTGAGGGGCGCTTCTGCATCATGTCGGACTGGAGCAGGGAGCCCTTGCGCAGCTGGGTGACGGCGATCTTGCCGCTCACCTCGGAGAGGTCGGTCACCGCGTTGGTGGAGAGCCAGCGCTTGGGCATCGAGATCTTCTCGAACTGCCCGGACGACAGGGCGGTGTAGGGCGCCACGTCGGACTTCAGCTGGTAGGCCGAGACTTCGGGCCCGACCTTGGTGTTGACGTCGCTGATCACCGAGAGCACGCCGGCGAAGGCGCCGAAGGCGCACAGAACCGACAGAAGCAGGAGTATCACGCCGCGGCGCTGGCGGGAGTTCATGGGCCGGACAACCTCGTTCGAATCGGATGCGTGGGGCAGCGGACAGAAGGGCGTCTACGGAGGAAAGCGGAAGCGCTAGGACTGCGGTGGTGCGGGCGCTCCCTGGCTGAGGACACCGGCGGTGTGCATTCGGCTCTCGGCCGCGGGCAGCGGGGAGGAGCAGAACCCGCAGCGGTCACCGATGAGTTCCATTCCGCACCAGTGGCAGTTCTCGCGACGTACGGAGGACACCAATTGGTACAGGACGGAGATGTCTGGCAGATAGGCGGCGAATTCCACCAGCTTTCCGGTTCCCCACCATGCGGGGGAAGCGGCGGGAAGCGCGGCCTCGTGAATGGACTGGACCTGCCACGCGGGCGCGAGGGTCTGCTTCACCCACTCGGACTGCGACTGCCCTTTGGCGGTCAGCAGATGGGTGGCGAATTCCGGGCCGGTCGGTGGGTCCGCCTTCGGACCGACCTTGACGAGCTGCGGTTCCGGCCCCGCGACCACGGCGAACTGGGAGCCCGGCACCCAGGACTTGGCGTGCGTCCTGAGGTCGACCGGGACCCGGTCGAACTTGGTGACGGAGTTCAGCAGGGCGCCCGCGTGGATGTAGTGGGACAGCAGCCGGGCGGCGGAGGCGACCACTCCCGGGCTGAAGTCACAGATGGACAACTGGCGCAGCTGCCGCACGAGTACGGCGATACCCAAGGGGGGGAGGTCCACCTTGAGCAGCGCGATGCGGTCGCTCTCCAGAACGGAACGCACGGAGTAGAGCCGACGCTCGTGGGCGGGCGCGATGCCGGTCGGGTAGACGGCGACGACATAGCCGTGCTGTTCGAGCAGCACGTGCATGTCACCGATGGCCATCTCCAGCGCCTGGGCGTCGGGAGCCTGCAGCAGGGCAGCCGTCGGTGTCTGCTGGTCGGTCGGAGGTAGTACCAAATCAGCACTGGTCACTGCTATTGCGGTCGGCACGCTGTTCCCCGTTTCGGCTCCGGCCAAACGCCGGTCATGACGTAGGCCGCAATCGCTCCTGCTCCGCGGTTCTGCTTCAGCACTTTATCCACGTCCTACCTGGCAGAGAACACTTTTCGGAGGCCAGTACGACAACAGTCACGGGACAGCGGGGTCGCACCCCCGTGCTAAAACGGATCAAATCGAGAACCGTTAACTCCTGTACCACTGCGGAGTGTTACGAATCCATCTTCCGATTACCTGCGACCCGGAATTCGTCTCCGCACGTCAGACCGGACGCGGAACCTGTGGCGCGATGCCCCGGCGGGGGTCGGGTCGTCACTGTGAGGGCATCTGGGCCACGTCACCCGCACGAGGGCGCGCGAGGTCAACAAAACGTCAATTCATTCGCCGTCCACGGCCGTTCCGGAACGTCCGCGGGGCGGCTCGCGGACGGGTGACGGCACCGTCGCGGAACGGCCGGTCGAGGGCGGCCGTCGCGGCTGTCATTGCCAGAGGTCTTGACAACTTGATTGGTCTGGACCAGTTTATCGGCCAGCGGTGGCCACCGTCCTTCACGTCCACTTCCCCGTCATCCCCGTGTCGCTCCCCGGACAGCCCCGGCACGCCGGTCGACCCCGCCGGCTCGCCCCCGAGGTATCCCGCACGGCTCCCAACTCCCCCACGGAGGCAGCAAAGTGGAACCTTCCCCCGCCAGCGGCCACAGAGCCCGCAGGCGCCACACCCGGCCACTGCTCGGCGGCGCCATGGCCGTCCTCGCGGCCGGCGCGCTCACCGCCACCGGTCTCGTCGGCAACGCCCAGGCCGCCGACGTCAACGTCGCCAAGAACGCCGGCTTCGAGTCGGGGCTCGCCAACTGGACCTGTTCCGGCGGCAGCGGCACCACCGTCTCCTCCCCCGTGCACAGCGGCACCGCCGCCCTCAAGGCCACCCCGGCCGGCCAGGACAACGCGAAGTGCACCCAGACCGTGGCCGTGAAGCCCGACTCGACGTACACGCTCAGCTCCTGGGTGCAGGGCGGATACGCCTACCTCGGCGCGAGCGGCACCGGAACCACCGACGTGTCGACCTGGTCCCCCGGCTCCGGCAGCTGGACCCAGCTCACCACCAGCTTCAGAACCGGCCCGAGCACCACCTCGGTCACGGTGTACACGCACGGCTGGTACGGGCAGGCCGCCTACTACGCGGACGACATCTCGGTCAGCGGCCCCGACGGGGGCGGCGGCACCGACCCCACGCCCGAGATCCCCGCCGCGCCCGCCGGACTCGCGGTCGGCGCGACCACGTCCTCCTCCGTGTCCCTGTCCTGGAACGCGGTGTCCGGCGCGACCGGCTACACCGTCTACAAGGACGGGGCGAAGGCCACCACCTCCACCGGGACCTCCGCCACGATCACGAGTCTGACCGCCGACACGGCGTACCAGTTCGCGGTCACCGCCACCAACGCGGCCGGTGAGTCCGTCAAGTCCGCCACCGTCAGCGGCCGTACGGCCCAGTCGGGCGGCGGCAACCCCAACCCGGGCACCTCGGTGCCCAAGCACGCGGTGACCGGCTACTGGCAGAACTTCAACAACGGCGCGACCGTGCAGAAGCTCAGCGACGTACCGGCGAACTACGACATCATCGCGGTCTCCTTCGCCGACGCCACGACCACGCCGGGTGCCGTCACGTTCAACCTGGACACGGCGGGCCTGAACGGCTACAGCGTCGACCAGTTCAAGGCCGACATCAAGGCGAAGCAGGCGGCCGGGAAGAACGTCATCATCTCGGTCGGCGGCGAGAAGGGGTCCGTCGCGGTCAACAGCGACGCCTCCGCCGCCAACTTCGCCAACTCCGTCTACTCGCTCATCCAGGAGTACGGCTTCAACGGCGTCGACATCGACCTGGAGAACGGGCTCAACTCCACCTACATGACGAAGGCGCTGCGCTCGCTGTCGCAGAAGGCGGGCTCCGGCCTCGTCATCACGATGGCCCCGCAGACCATCGACATGCAGTCCACCGCGGGTGAGTACTTCAAGACGGCGCTCAACATCAAGGACATCCTGACCGTCGTCAACATGCAGTATTACAACAGCGGTTCGATGCTCGGCTGCGACGGCAAGGTCTACTCGCAGGGTTCGGTGGACTTCCTCACCGCGCTCGCCTGCATCCAGCTGGAGGGCGGCCTCGACCCCTCACAGGTCGGCCTCGGTGTCCCCGCCTCCACCAGCGGCGCGGGCAGCGGCTACGTGTCCCCTTCGGTCGTGAACGCGGCCCTGGACTGCCTGGCCTCCGGCACCAACTGCGGCACCTTCAAGCCCTCGAAGACCTACCCGGGCCTGCGCGGCGCGATGACCTGGTCGACCAACTGGGACGCCAAGTCGGGCAACGCCTGGTCGAACGCGGTGGCCCCGCACGTGCACGGCCTGCCGTAACCACCGGCCGGCATCAGTGACCAGCAGCGCCGCCGCTCCCCCGGCGGCGCTGCTGCACGCGTACGTACGGGTGGGGGCGCCAGGACAGGACCCGAGGGCTGTCCTGATGCCGAGGGCGGCGACGGTCAGCAGACCGGCGGTGCCGTCGCCGAGCAGGAGGAGTCCACCGGTGTGGGGTGGCGTCTCGGCCGGTGTGGGGTGGCGGCGAGCAGCCTGGGCAACTCCGTCGTCGGACAACGGCGGGATTTCGGGTAGGGGGAGTGCGGCACGGCGCTCCCGTGGTGCGGGGCGCCGTGCCGTGCGCGGTGGTGCGGAAGCGGCGAGTGGATCAGCTGGTTCAGCCGAGGACCGCGAGCGCGTCGATCTCGATGAGCAGGCCCTTGGGGAGGCCGACGTAGACCGTCGTACGGGCGGCGGGGGCCGCCTTCAGGTTCTGCTCGCCGAAGTAGCTGTTGTAGATCTCGTTCATCTCGGCGAAGTGGTCGACGTCCGTGAGGTAGACGCGCATCATCATGACGTCGTCCCAGCTCGCGCCGCCCTCCTCCAGGATCGCCTTGACGTTGGCGAAGGTCTGGAGGGTCTGCTCGCGCAGCGTCGGACCGGCGGGGGTGGGGGCCTGGCCCTCCACGGCGGGGAGGAAGCCGACCTGGCCGGCGACCTGGAGGATGTTCCCCTTCTTCACCCCGTGCGAGAACTTCGCGGGCGGCGTGGTGTGGGTGCTCGGGGTGAGGGCGATCTTCTCGGTCATGGCTGTTCAGGCTTTCCTTGGCTGGTTGGGTTGGTTGGTGCCGGAGTACTCCCGGCTGATGGCGTCGGCGGTGCGGCGCACCAGGGGGAGCAGGGTGAGGAGTTCCTCGGCCGTGACGACGACATTGGGCGCGGACACCGACATCGCGGCGACGACCCGCCCGTCGGCGCCCCGGATGGGGGCGCCGACGCAGTTGATGGACTCCTCGTGGCCGCCGAGGTCGGTGGCCCAGCCCTGTTCACGGACGACGGCGAGCTCCTTGAGGAAGGCACCGGCGTTCGGGATCGAACGGGACGTGTACATGGGGTAGTCGAGCTTCTCGGCGATGGCGCGCCGCTCGGGCTCGGTGAGGTCGGCGAGGAGCAGCTTGGCCACGGCGGCGACGGTGATCGCGACGGGCTTCCCGATCCGCGAGTACATCCGGACCGGGTAGCGGCTCTCGACCTTGTCGATGTAGAGGACCTCGTGCTCCTCGTACACCGCGAGGTGCACGGTGTGGCCACAGCTCTCGTTGAGTTCGACGAGGTGGGGGTGGGCGACCTCCCGTACGTCGAGGTTCTCGACGGCCTCCTGCGCGAGCGCGAAGAGGCGGGCGCCGAGGCGGTAGCGCTGGTCCTGCTGGCGGTAGACGAGTCCGTGCTCGTGGAGCGTGCGGAGCAGGCGCAGCGCGGTGGACTTGTGGACGCCGAGCCGCTCGGCGACCTGCCCGAGGTCGGCGGGCCCCTGGGCGAGCAGCGGCAGGATGCTCAGCGCCCGGTCGACGGTCTGGCTCATGCGCGTGCCTCGCTGTTCCCGGCCCGGCCCTCGCCCGGGACGCTCCTCTGGTCCGTTCGCTCTCTGCGCCCGCTCACGTCGTACGTACCTCCTGGTCGTCCCCCGTCCACCCGGGGCCGAGACGAAGTCTCCCCCAGGCGTCGTCGTCCAGTGCGGCAAGGGCGTCGGCGTGCGCGCGGGCCGGAGGCCCGGTGAGATCGCCGGGGACGGTGAGGACGGCGGCGGCCATCAGATGGCCGTGCCGGACGCGGTCGCGGACGGGGAGGTCGCGCAGGGTGGCGGAGAGGAACCCGGCGGCGAAGGCGTCGCCCGCGCCGACGGGGGCGACGACATCGACACGGAGGGCGGGGACGGTGGTAACGGTGTCGGTCCCGTCGGTCCGCGAGAAGACCGTCGCCCCCGCGCCGCCGCGCTTCACGACCAGCACCGCGGGCTCCGGCAGCGCCGCGCGGATCGCCTCCGCGCCGCGCACCTGCCACGCCTCCTCCGCCTCGTCCTCACCGACGAAGACCAGGTCGCAGCGGCGGGCCAGGTCCAGGAGGACGCCGGGGGCGGCGTCGGCGTCGCGCCACAGGCCGGGGCGGTGGTTGACGTCGAAGGAGATCAGCGGGCGGTCGGGCCGGGGCGCCGTCAGGTCGTGGAGCAGGGCCAGGCAGTCGGCGGAGAGCGCCGCCGTGATGCCGGACAGGTGCAGGACGCGGGCGGCGGGCAGCGCCTCGTACGGGACGTTGTCCGGGGACATCGCGGAGGCGGCGGACCCGGCCCGGTAGTACGCGACCTCGTGCACCTCGGTGGCCCGGTCCGTCGCCGTACGGAAGTAGATCCCGGTGGGACGGTCCGGATCGCGCCGCACGGCGGAGGTGTCGACCCCGTACCCGGCGATCGCCTCCACGAGGTGGTCCCCGAATCCGTCGACGCCGACCCTGCTGACCCAGGCCGTCCGGTGCCCGGCCGCGGCGAGCGCGCAGGCGACATTGGACTCGGCGCCGCCGATGCCGCGGCCGAAGGAGGGCACGTCGGCGAGGCGTCCGGGCTGCGACGGCAGGAACGTCACCATGGACTCGCCGAGGCACACGACCTCGGCGGCCGTGGCGGTCTCGGCGGTCCTGGCCGGGGTTCCGGACACTCGGGGCTCCTCACGGGGTAGGTGGCTTCGGTGATTCGGGGCAGTGGTTCCGGGAGAGGCGGAGCCGGCTCTCGGCATTGACCCGGCGTCGGCTCGGATGTTAGACAGCGTTGAGCGATATACGCAATGGGTGTTGCATATGCTGCAACGACTACTTCGATCGAGGAGGCCCCCTTGGCCGCCGACCGTCCTGTGGCCGGACTTGCCGACGAGCTGGTCGACCACCGTTTCAAGGCACTCCCTCCCGACGCGGAGGGCCTGACCGTGGGCGCCCTCGCCGCCGAACGGCGCAGTCTCTTCACGGGCGGCTTCACCACCCCGGTGCTCGCGCTGTCCGCCGAGTCGGTCGAGCACAACCTCGCGCTCCTGGAGACGTACGCAGAGCGCCACGGGCTCGCCTTCGCCCCGCACGGCAAGACCTCCATGTCACCGCAGCTCTTCGCCCGCCAGCTGGCGCACGGCGCCTGGGGCATCACCGCTGCCGTGCCGCACCAAGCGCGGGTCTACCGGGCGTACGGGATCCGGCGGATCTTCCTCGCCAACGAGCTCGTCGACGCGACGGCCCTGCGCTGGCTCGCCGGCGAGCTGGACACCGACCCGGAGTTCCGCTTCATCTGTTACGTCGACTCGGTGCGCGGCGTGGAGCTGATGGACGAGGCGCTGCGGGCGGCGGGCGCCTCCCGGCCCGTCGACGTCGTCGTGGAGCTGGGCGCGGGCGAGGGCGCCCGCACCGGCGTCCGGACCGAGGCCGAATGCGCGGTGGTCGCCGACGCGGTGGCCGCCACCGGGACGCTGCGTCTGGTGGGCGTGGCCGGCTACGAGGGCGAGGTGCCGGACGCGTCCGACGACCGGGTACGCGAGTGGCTGCGACGGCTCGTCGCGCTGGCCGCCGACTTCGACCGGGCGGGCCGGTTCGCGGCGACGGCGGCCGAGGGCATCGTGATCAGCGCGGGCGGCAGCGCGTGGTTCGACGCGGTGGCGGACGTGTTCGCGGACATCCCGGACCTCTCCGCCCCGGTGCTCAAGCTGCTGCGTTCGGGGGCGTACGTCTCGCACGACGACGGCCACTACCGCCACCTCACCCCGTTCAACCGCGTCCCGGAGGAGGGGGCTCTGCGGCCCGCCTTCCGGCTCTGGGCGCAGGTCGTGTCCCGGCCCTGTGCCGAGCAGGCGTTCCTCAACGCGGGCAAGCGGGACGCGGCGTACGACCTCGACCTCCCGCAGGCGCAGGTCGTCCGGTCCGGCCGCGACGGCACGGTCCGGCCCGCGACGGGGCTCACGGTCAACGGTCTGTCCGACCAGCACACCTGGCTGCGCACGGAGCCGGACGCGGAGCTGGAAGTGGGCGACTGGGTGGGGATGGGCCTGTCGCATCCGTGCACGAGCTTCGACAAGTGGCAGCTGATTCCGCTGGTGGAGGCGGACGGCACGGTCACGGACTACATCCGCACCTTCTTCTGACCCTTCCCGGGTCCGGGGCTCCGGCCCCGGACCCCAGCTCCTCGAACGCCGGAGGGGCCCGATTCCGGTGAAAGGCGGCCCTCCGCATGGACCTGGTCATCCGCAACGCCCACGTCGTCGACGGCACCGGCACACCCGCCCGCCGCGCCGACGTGGCCGTCGACGGCGGCCGGATCGCCGAGATCCACCCCGAACACGCCCCCGGCCCGCGCCCCACCGCCCGCCGCACCCTCGACGCCGACGGGCTCGCCCTCTCCCCCGGCTTCGTCGACATGCACGCGCACAGCGACCTCGCACTGCTCCGCGACCCGGACCACAGCGCCAAGGCCGCGCAAGGCGTCACGCTCGAAGTCCTCGGCCAGGACGGCCTGTCGTACGCCCCGGTCGACGACCGGACGCTCGCGGAGGTACGCAGGGCGATCACCGGCTGGAACGGCGGTGCGCCCGAGGACACGGATCTCGACTTCGACTGGCGCACGGTCGGCGAGTACCTGGACCGGCTGGACCGCAACTTCGACGGCCGGGGCATCGCGGTCAACGCCGCCTACCTCATCCCGCAGGGCACGGTCCGGATGTACGCGATGGGCTGGGAGGACCGGACGGCCACCGAAGCCGAACTGACCCGGATGAAGGAACTCGTCGCCCAGGGCATGACGGACGGTGCGGTAGGCATGTCCTCCGGCCTCACGTACACCCCCGGCATGTACGCGGACGACGCCGAACTCACCGAACTGTGCCGGGTGGTGGCCGGCCACGGCGGCTACTACTGCCCGCACCACCGCTCGTACGGGGCGGGGGCGCTCGACGCGTACGCGGAGATGGTGCGCCTCACCCGGAACGCGGGCTGCGCCCTCCACCTCGCCCACGCCACGATGAACTTCGGCGTGAACGAGGGCAGGGCGCCGGACCTCCTCGCCCTTCTCGACGACGCCCTCGACGCGGGCGCGGACATCTCCCTGGACACCTACCCGTACACCCCCGGCTGCACGACCCTCGTCGCGATGCTGCCGAGCTGGGCGAGCGAGGGCGGGCCCGAGGCCGTCCTCGCCCGGCTCGCGGACGACGCGACGGCGGAGCGGATCCGGCACCACCTGGAGGTGCTGGGCTCGGACGGCTGCCACGGCGTGCCGATCGAGTGGGACACGATCGAGATCTCGGGCGTCAGCGCGCCCGGCCTCGCCGACCGGGTCGGCCGTACGGTGGCCGAGTCCGCCCGGCTGCGGGGCGAGGCGCCCTGGGTGACCGCGCGCCGGCTGCTCATCGACGACCGGCTCGGCTCGACGATCCTCCAGCACGTGGGCCACGAGGAGAACGTCCGGCAGATCATGCGCCACCGGGTGCACACCGGCGGCAGCGACGGCATCCTCCAGGGCGACAAGCCGCATCCGCGCGCGTACGGCACGTTCCCGCAGTATCTCGGCCGGTACGTGCGGGAGTTGGGCATCCTGTCCCTGGAGGAGTGCGTCGCCCACCTCACCTCCCGCCCCGCGAAGCGGCTGCGCCTGGCCGACCGGGGGTACGTGCGCGAGGGCTACCGCGCCGACCTGGTCCTCTTCGACGCGGAGACGGTGGCGGCCGGCTCGACGTTCGAACAACCGCGTACGTTGCCCGTCGGCATCCCGCACGTGCTGATCGACGGCCGCTTCGTCATCGAGGACGGCCGCCGGACGCAGGTGCTGGCGGGCCGGGCCGTGCGGGGATCGGGCCGCACCCGCTGATCCGGGCCGTACGGGGAGTGGGCCGGACCCGCTGATCCGGGCCGGTCCGGACGAGAGGCCCCGGTTCGACGACCCGGACCAGCATGCAACCGCATGTGGCGCGGGGCATCGCGCCGCTGCGAGCGGCCGGCGTGTCAGTGGCAGCCCATGGTGGCGGCGACCTTGTTCAGGACAGCGCGCTTGATCTCCGCGTACTGGGCATCCGTACCCGAGGCGAATACGTGCACGTACCTGCTCCCGCGGCCTTCGGCGCACACCAGAGCCGTGACAGCGTCGCGGTCGTAACGGAGGTCCTCACCCGTCAACTTCAGGGGTCTACCGGGCGACACCAGCACTTCGGCCCGTACGCCGGTCGGCGAGAACGCGTCCAGGGTCGCCCTGTCACGCAGGACAACCGCCGAGAAGAGTCCCAGGTCGAGCTCGTCCTCGCCGTCTTCAAGCACCGAGCACCTGCTGACCGGGGCGTCACCGAGAGCGCCGAGCTGGGACACCTCCCCGCCGGCCCACCTCCGTACGGTCTTGGCGTCCGCCACGCCGCAGGGCGACTCTCCGCGAGAAAGACGTACCGGCTTCAGCGCGGGCCAGTCGAAGCTGCTGGGCACGGGAAAGGGCTTGCCACCGCATTTGGCGTTCTGGGAATTGCCGACGGCGAGCAGAGTCCTGGCAGCGAGGTCCGCAGCGGCTCGCCGGTCCGCTTCCGCACCGGGGACGTTGACGTTCACCAGCTTGTTCCGGCACTGCGGCAGATGGAGCCAGCCGTCCACGCGATCACCGTTCACTTTGATCATCCCGGGCAGGTCATGGGGCAGCGAGAACCTGCCGAGGCTCCACCACAGATGCGACTTGAGAGGTGCCTTCATCACGGTGGCGCTGAGCCGCCAGTCGCCCCTCCGCACCGTGCACTCCGGGTCACCCCAACTGTCCTTGCCCTCCGTGACCTCCCAGGATCCGTCGCCGGACGGGGCCGCCTTCGTCAGTAGCGACCGGTCGATGGAGCCCCAGCACGCGCGGTCCGGCAGGCCGCTCCAGGGCCACTTGTCGCCCACCGTGGCCCAGACGGCGACGAGCAGCGCGGCCGTTCCCAGTGCGACAGCCGCCCAGAGCCGCTTGGTGCGTAGCACGCTGCTGCCCGTCTTCCCCGAATGTTCGAATTCCCCCATGACCGCTGAACCTAAGGCTTGATCCGTTGACACAGCAACCGCATCCGAGACCGCACGCCCAGATACGGTTTGCAGCACTAGGCCGGGTCCCGGTCCTCCGCCGCCCGCTCCTTCGCCCAGGCCAGGTCCTCCTCGGTCGGGGCGTCGTCCTGGGTGAGGCGCTCCCGCCAGTAGCCGCTGAACTCCACGGCCCTCTTGGGCAGTCCGCGCTCCTCGACCAGGTGACGGCGCAGGGCCCGTACCGCCCCGGCCTCACCGGCCAGCCATGCCGCGCCGGATCCGGCGGGCAGCACGGCGCCCCTCACCGCGTCCACCAGCGTCTCGCCCCGGTCCCGGTGCACCCAGTGGACGGTCACGTCGCCGGGCGATGCGAGTACCCGCTCCTCCGCCTCGTCGGCGACCTCGACGTGGACCACCGCCCGCGCCCCGGCCGGGAGGTATTCCAGGAGTGTCCCGATCGCCGGGAGCGCCGTCTCGTCCCCGGCCAGCAGCAACCAGTCGGCGGCGGGCAGCGGCCGGGCGTAGGCCGACGACGGACCGACCATGCCGAGGACGTCCCCGGGGCGCGCGTCCCGGCCCCAGCGGGCGGCGGGTCCGTCGTCCCCGTGGAGCACGAAGTCGACGGTCATCAGCCCGCGCCGGCGGTCGTACGCGCGAACGGTGAAGCTCCGCATCAGCGGACGCTCCGGTTCGGGGATCGCGAGGTACGCCTCGTACCACCGCATGCCGTAGGTGTCGTCGGCGTCCGGCTCCGGAAGACGGGGCACCCCCTGACCCTCCCTCGGGAAGCACAGCTTCATCTGCTGGTCGGGCCGGTCCTCCAGAAGTTCCTCCAACGCGTCCCCGGCGAAGACGACGCGCGCCGTCCGCGGGGTGATCCGCTCCACCCCCACGACCCGTACGTACGACACGGGCAAGGCCTGACCCATCGCGGCACCCACTCTCTGCGACTGATACTTTATGGCATAAGGAATTGCCTGGGCGAAGTTACTTTATGGCGTAAGGAGTCGCAAGTGGTGGTCTTTGCCGGACAGGGCGATGCCCGCCGTTCGATGCTCTTGCTGTGGCGCGCCGAACAGCCGGCGCGACCACGCCGCGGCCCCGCGCCGGGCCCCAGACCGGGGCTGAGCGTCGACGCGATCGTGACCGCCGCGATCGCCGTCGCCGACGAGGAGGGCATGGCCGCGCTCTCGATGCGCGCGGTGGGCGAACGGCTGGGGCGTACCGCGATGGCGCTCTACACGTACGTCCCCGGCAAGAGCGAGCTGCTGGACCTGATGTACGACGCGGTCCACGCCGAACTGCCCACGGAGTACGCCGATGCCGGCGACTGGCGCGCGGTGCTGACCGATTGGGCGCACGACACGCTCGCGTTCCACCTCCGCCACCCCTGGGTGCTCCAGGTCTCCCAGGCCCGCCCGGTCCTCGGTCCGCACGAGTACGCCGCCCTGGACACGCTCGTACGCCTCCTGAACGGCACCGGGCTCGACGCTCCGCTCCTGCGGCGGCTGGTCGGCACGCTGTCCCGCTTCCTCCGCGGCTGCGCCGGAACGGTCGCCGAGGCGCGGCAGGCCGCGGCGGTGACGGGCGAGACGGACGAGGAGTGGTGGTTCGCCCGCTCGGCGCTGCTGGGCGAGGTGGCACCCGACTTCGCGGACCGTTACCCGGCCCTGAGCGCCATGGAGCGGGCGTCCGCCCCGCAGCCGCCCTCGGCCGCTCCCGGTGACGAGGCGATGCCGTACCTGGAACGCGAGGCGCGGGAGACCTTCACTGTCGGACTCGGCGTGCTGCTCGACGGGATCGATGCCGCGATCCGACGCGCCGCCGGCCGGTGAGCCGGTGCGGGCCGCACGGCGACTCGCGTGCGGCCCGCACCAGCCACCGATGGGCCCACCTGCGGTACCGGCGGACCCGGCCGGCCCCTGAACCGGGCCGCGCCGAGTGGAGACGGGCCGCGAGTGGAGACGGGCCGCGCCGCGTGCTGCGGGAGAATCCGGGCGCGATCCGTCAGCGACGCCCGCGGGCGTTGAGCCGGGCGGCCTGGCGCGTCAGGTGGTCGCGCTCGGCGAGGTTGGATGCCTTCCGGGCCGCCTCGGCGTACAGCCGTGCCGCCGTCGCCGGGTCTCCGTCGCGCTCGTGGAGGTACGCCGCCACCGCGGCGTGGCGGGGCAGTGAGTCGTTCAGCGCCGCGAGCGCCACCAGGCCGGCGCGCGGTCCGTCGGCCTCGCCGACGGCCACCGCGCGGTTGAGCCGGACGACCGGGCTGTCGGTCAGGCGCGCGAGCTCGTCGTACCACTCGACGATCTGCACCCAGTCGGTCTCCTCGGCGGTGGGCGCGTCGGCGTGGAGTGCCGCGATGGCGGCCTGGGCCTGGAACTCGCCCAGCCGGTCGCGGGCGAGGGCCGCCTGCAGGATCTCGACGCCCTCGGCGATCGACCCGGTGTCCCACCGGCCGCGGTCCTGCTCGGCGAGCGGCACCAGGCTGCCGTCGGGCGCGGTCCGGGCGGCGCGCCGGGCGTGGTGGAGCAGCATGAGGGCGAGCAGCCCCGCCACCTCGGGGTGGTCGACCACGGCCGCGAGCTGCCGGGTGAGCCGGATGGCCTCGGCGGCGAGGTCGATGTCGCCGGAGTAGCCCTCGTTGAAGACCAGGTAGAGGACGCGCAGCACGGTGGCGACGTCGCCGGGCCGGTCGAGCCTTCCCCGAGCTCTCGGCTCCGCTTGAGCAGGGGATACCCCATGGCCGGCGACGGTGCGCTTGGCCCGGCTGATGCGCTGCGCCATGGTCGCCTCGGGCACCAGATAGGCCTGGGCGATCTGGCGTGTGGTCAGTCCGCCGACGGCGCGCAGCGTGAGCGCGACCGCGGAGGACGGGGTCAGCGACGGGTGGGCGCACAGGAAGTAGAGCTGGAGCGTGTCGTCCACAGCGGGCGCCGGGCCCGGCGCCGGCTCCTCGTCGACGCGGTCCTCTCGCCGACGGCGGGCGGCGTCCGCCCGGGTCGCGTCGAGGAACCGGCGCCAGGCCACGGTGACCAGCCAGCCCTTCGGGTCCCGTGGTGGGTCGGCCGGCCAGACGCGGACCGCCTCGACCAGCGCGTCCTGCACGGCGTCCTCGGCCGCCGCGAAGTCGGCTCCGCGGCGGACGAGGATCCCGAGCACGCTCGGCGTGAGGCTCCGGAGCAGGTTCTCGTCCATCCGAGAAGTCACTCCGTGATGGTGGGCGGCGCGGTCAGGAACGGGCGCACCTCAAGCCACTCGTGGATCGGCTCCCCGCCCGCCCCGGGGGCGGCGGACAGTTCCCCGGCCAGCTCGATGGCGCGCTCGTAGCTGTCGACGTCGATCACCATCCAGCCGGCGATGAGGTCCTTGGTCTCGGCGAACGGGCCGTCGGTGACCGGCGGGCGGCCCTCGCCGTCGTACCGGACCCACGTCCCCTCGGGGGCGAGCGCCTGACCGTCGACGAACTCGCCGGTCTCTTCAAGGCGGGCCGCGAAGTCGTTCATGTACTGCACGTGCGCCGAGATCTCCTCCGGCGTCCACTGGTCCATGCAGACGTCGTTCACCGGTGCCGGGGCGCCGCGGTAGTGCTTGAGCAGCAAGTACTTGGCCATCGTGTTTCTCCTCGGTGCTGTGCGACCCATTCTGATCGCGTTCATAGCGGGGACGGAGCCGGTCACGCGTTCTCGACATCGCCGTCCGAAATTTTTTGACTCTCGCGGATGAGCCCGGGTGAGCCGTCGACGGGTCCGGGTGAGCCGTCTCGCGGTGTCCGGGTCCACGGAGCGGCGCGAGGGCGGGTAGAAGAACGCGAGGCAGGGGAACCATGAGTATCGGCCCTCCAGGGGAACCCTGAGTATCGGCCTCCTGACGCTCGCTCGTCCTGGACGTCGTCCGGCACTCCCGGCACATACACACCCGCCACTTTCTCCGCACCATCCGGATTCTCTCCGCGTCATTCGGCCATATAACCCTCATCGAAATCCGCTGTCCGATCACGCGAACACGTTTGGATCCACTCATTCCGGTCAGTAGCCTTGAGAGGAATCCTCGCCCTTCTTCCGAAGGACGGATGGGAAGTGATCGCTGTGGCCGCGAAACACAAAAAGGTCGATGCCAAGGCCGATCAGGTCAGGGGCAAGGTCAAGGAGACCCTCGGACGCGCGGTGGGCAATGAGAGCCTGACCGCGGAGGGACGCGCGAAGAAGGCCAAGGGCGACATGCGCCAGGCCAAGGAGAAGACCAAGGACGCCTTCAAGCGCTGATCCCGGCCCGTGGGGTCATCGGCGCGGACGACGGGACAGGGACCGGCCCGGGAATCCGGGATCCCGTCCGCGACGACGCGCGAGACCCGTTTTCGCTCCGATTTCTCGGCGACCGAAGAAAATCACGTTTCCCCTCGGCGCCGCGGAGAGGTCACGGAAAAGCCCGCCGAACTCCGGCGGGCTTTTCCGTGCGCGGTGCGATCCGATGCTGCGTGGCGCGGCGGGCCACCGCCGTCGATGCCTGAACGGCAGCGACGGCGACGGCGACGGGGTCACACACTCACGGCTTGGGCAGGGCACACCCCGGCCGGCTGAGGTCGAACTTGTTGCCGGTTCCGATGCACGGCACGATGCCGTAGGTCTCCTGGGCGTAGTTGATGCCCTGGCGCACCGTCACATTGCCGCTCTCGTCGACCTCGCACGGATTGTTGTCCGTGCACCGCTGGCCGTCCTCGTTGCCGGTGTTGTTGACGGCGACGACCTTGCCGGTCGCGTTGTCGATCACCGGGGAGCCGGACGTACCGCCGATGGTCTGGCAGGCGGAGGTGTAACGGACCGAGTCCTTCCAGGTCCACGCGCCTTCCTTGAGACGGTAGACGAATCCGTCCACGTTGCAGGCGTACGTGCGCTTCCAGTAGCCGGAGACGACGGTGATCGCCGTGCCCTGGACGGGGTGCGCGGTGTTGAGCTCCAGCGCCTTGATGCCGTAGCTGCTCTCGATCTGCGCGTAGGTGCGGGTGAGTTGGTACACCGATATGTCGGTGTCGGTCATCGTCCCGTACGCGATCTTGCTCGCCCGCAGGGTGCCTACGCCGCTGCCGGCGGCGTTCAGCAGGGTGAAGCTACGGGTGGACGGCTGGTCGAACACCACCTGGCCCGGTCCCGGGAACCCCGACTCCATGCAGTGCCCGTTGGAGAGCACGAGCGCGGGGTCGTTGGGCTGGGAGTCGGGCGTACGGACGACCGAGCCGGAACAGTTGCTGAGCGCGACGGTCCCGGCGAAGTTGACCGCCTTCGGCTTGATCTGTTCCTTGGGCTGGATCTGTGCCTTGACCGTGCCGGTCGCGGCCGCGTCGTGGCTGGTGGCCGCGGTCGCGGGTGCGATTCCCGCCCCGAGGAGCAGAACGGTGAAAAGCGCGCCGACGAGAGGCTTCTTCATGTGGGGGTCCCCTCCAGTGACCTGTGCAGGGCCCGAGTGGCCCCTGCGACCGAAGTTCCTTCGGTTTTGACATGCGCATGTTGGCGTACGCGAGGGGCCCCCACAAGGGGCGGTTTCCGGCCGCCCGGTCTCGGATTGCCCGACACCGGACCGCCCGGTGTCGGGCAATCCGGTGTCGGGCCGTCGGGTGTCGGGCCGTCGGGTGTCGGACCGTCCGACGTCGGGCCGTCCGGCCTCAGACCTTGGTGCGCTCCACCGGGATCCAGAGTTCCGCTTCAGCCTCTCCGCCGTCCTGCGACAGCCGGGTGCGCAGGATCTCGGGGCCGGGCCTGCTCCGGTACGGATTGGACGGGAACCACTGGGTGAACACGTCCCGCCACACGTACTGGAGCGCCTGCGGGAACGGCCCGGAGTTCCCGAAGACGGCCCAGGTGCCCGCCGGGACCACCAGTGCGTCCAGGTCCTCGGGCACGGCCGCGCCGGTCACCACGGCGTGGTAGTAGTCGAGTTCGGTCCCCTCCGCGCGGCCCTCGGCGAGGTTGTCGCTCACCGAGACGATTCCCTCCGGCTCCTGGTCGGACAGTTCCGCGATGCGCCGCACCGCCTCCGGGCCGATGCCCCTGATGAACTCGGCGATGGCCGGGTTCACCCCCTCGTGCACCAGAGGAACCCTCGCCTTCTTTCCGACCACACGGAACTCCTCCTTCTCCACGATCCGGTACCGCATGCTGCTGCTCCCTTCGACCACGAGGCGGAAGGACATCCGGGGCTGGGACCGCAGAACCGCGCCGGTCCGTCTGGCCTCGCCCGGACCGACACCGTGCATGGCCCGGAACGCCCGCGCGAACGCCTCTCCCGAGGTGTAGCCGTAGCGCACCGCGACCTCCAGCAGCGTCCGCTCGCCGGCCAGCACCTCGGCGCCCGCGAGCGTGAGCCGTCTGCGCCGGATGTACTCCGACAGCGGCATCCCGGCCAACGCCGAGAACATGCGCCGGAAGTGGTACTCCGACGTCATCGCGATCCGGGCCAGATCGGCCGCCTCGATCCTCTGGTCGAGACGGCCCTCGATGTGCTCCATGGCCTCGTTCAGCCGCTCCAGCACTCCGGACTCCTTCCCTTACGAGCACTCACGTGAGGAAGCGCGTGCCCCGTCGGACCCGACGATCCGTGCCCGGATCGGCCGGATCGGCCGGATCGGCCGGATCGGCCGGGTGGTGCGGCGGGGCGCCGAAGCGGGCCAGGCAGTGCCAGACCCTCTTGAGCGACTGCGCCTCGTACCGGCCGGCGCGGACGGCGTCCCCGACGATGCGCGGATCGAGCACACCGTCCTGCGCGATCTCGGCGCCGAGCTCGACGATCTCCGCGCCCCGGTAGCCGGGACGGCGCCGCAACTGCTCGACGGTCAGCCGGAATCCCGCGTGCCACTCCGTGCGGCAGGGGAGCCGGCCGGCCGCCGCCTCGACCGGTGTGGACCGGCATCCGGGGTCCAGCACCAGGGCCTCGACGTGGCGGTCGAGGAGGACCGGGCCATGGATCTGCGCCTCGATGTAGTCGTCGAGCGCGTCCCGGTCGTCGGCCTCGGCCAGTTCGACAAGGTGCGTACCGGAGGCGACACCGAAGTCCGTCGGCCCGACGGCGCTGTCCGGGTAGCAGAACGTGGCCCGAGGCAGGGTGTCCGCGTTCAGCCGGAAGTACGCGGAACCGAACCTCGGCGCCGCCCCGACGGCCTTCCGACGGAAGTTCAACGCGCCGTACACCGGCCGCTGTTCGGCGGGCGCGTCGTCGTACGCGCCGCCGAAGATCCGGCTCTCCCAGCGCCACCGGTCTCCGCCCGGGTGCGCGGTCAGGCCGCCGTTGCCGGTGCCGGTGACGAACTGCGACCGGTAGACACCGTCCTCGGCCAGCCGGTCCAGGATCGGCCGGCCGCCCACCAGCCGGTCCGGGTGGAAGTTCAGCGTGAGGGGCAGGTCGGGGTCGAGCGGCCGGCCCGCGGACCGGGACGCGACATGGCTCAGGGCCCGCGCCTGCGGCGACGGAGAAGGAACTGCGTTCACCGGCGCAGTGTGCCGGAGCGCGGTCCACCGCCGCACTCGGATTGCGAGCTGCCGACGGCGGCGGAAGCACGGCCCGGCCCGCCCGGCCGCCGGACATCGCCCGGTTGATCACCGTCGACGGTGGCAGAATGCCCGCCATGACTGATGCCGTGAGGGGCCCCGCAAGCTATTTCCCGTCGATCGAGAAGAAGTACGGCCGCCCGATCGCGGAGTGGAAGGACCTGATCCGGTCCTCCCCGCAGACCAAGCACGTGGACATCGTCAACTGGCTCAAATCCGCACACGGTTTGGGGCACGGACACGCCAACGCCCTGGTCGCGCACACGCTCGCCGAGGACAAGGGCGCGTAACCACGGGCACCCGTCAGGGCAGCGGCCGCTCGGCGTCCACGAGGACGTTCTCCCTTCCCCAGGCGCCGAGCGGTGCCAGCGCCTCGTTGAGCCCGAAGCCCAGCGGGGTCAGTGAGTACTCGACCCGCGGCGGCACCTCCGCATGCACCTCCCGGTGCACGATGCCGTCCTCTTCAAGCTCTCGCAGATGTGACGTGAGCACCTTCTCCGTCACCCCCGGCACCATCCTGCGCAGCTCGCCGAAGCGGCACACCCGCTCGTTGAGCGCCCAGAGGATCAGTACCTTCCACTTGCCGCCGATCACGTCCATCGCCGCGTCGATCCCGCAGACGTACGCCCCCGGCCTCCGTACGGTCCCCATGGTCCAGCCCTCCCACCTGCTCGCTCACCTGGCGGTAACCACCCACTCCGAAGTGCGTACTTGATCACTTCCGGGCCTGCGACAAGCCTAATCGGCATGACCGACAACGCAGGTGAGAAGTCGCCGCTCACTCTCCTCGGGCTCGGTGCCATGGGCACCGCGCTCGCTCGCGCCTGGCTCGCCGCCGGGCATCCGCTCACCGTCTGGAACCGCGGGCCGGGCCGTGCCGAGCCGCTCGCCGCGGACGGGGCACTCGCCGCCCCGACCGCCGCCGAGGCGGTGGCGGCGGGCGGGCTCGTCGTCACGTGCCTGCTCGACGACGCCTCGGTCGACGAGACCCTGACCGGCGTCGACCTGGCCGGAAAGGATCTGGTCGACCTCACCACGTCCACCCCCGACCGGGCCCGCGCCCGCGCCACCTGGGCCCGCGAGCGCGGGGCCCGCTTCCTGGACGGCGGAATCATGGCGGTCCCGCCGATGATCGGCGCCCCGGGCTCCGGCGCGTACGTCTTCTACAGCGGCTCCCGCGCCCTCTTCGACGCCCACCGCGACGTCCTGGCCGTACCGGCCGGCACCTCCTACGTCGGCGAGGACGCCGGATTCGCCGCCCTGCACGACGTGGCGCTGCTGAGTGCGATGTACGGGATGTTCGCCGGGGTCTCCCACGCCTTCGCCCTGATCCGCAAGGAGGACATCGACCCGGCGACTCTCGCCCCGCTGCTCGCCGACTGGCTCGTCGCCATGACGCCCTCCGTGCACACGTCCGCCGCCC
Organism: Streptomyces sp. NPDC104309; assembly: GCF_055584025.1. Classification (NCBI taxonomy): domain Bacteria; kingdom Bacillati; phylum Actinomycetota; class Actinomycetes; order Kitasatosporales; family Streptomycetaceae; genus Streptomyces; species Streptomyces sp. NPDC104309. The sequence continues at coordinate 309,428 of NZ_JBVJMV010000004.1, forward strand.
AACTGGCCGACGGAGACTACACACGGGGGGTCGTCTCCAACCTCGCCATGCAGGTCGCGGGCAGTGCCACGCTGCTGCGCACTGCGGAGGAACAGGGCGTCAGCAGCGAGCTGCTGACGCCCTACCTGGCCCTGATGGGACGCCTCCTCGCGGACGGGCGGGGCAACGAGAGCACGACGGGCGTGGTGGACCTGCTGATCCGCTGACGCGCCCGTTTGCGTACGGTCGGCGCATGACATCCGACCACGCGGCCGATCACGGCCGACGCCCCGGCCCCGGCCTCGCTCTCGACGCCTATCTCGCCCGCATCGGCTGGACCGGGGAACGCCGGCCGACGGCGGAGGTACTGCGCTCCGTGCACCGTGCCCACGCGCTGGGCATCCCGTTCGAGAATCTGGACCCGGTCCTGGGCAGCGCGCCCTCGCTCGCGCTCGCGGACCTGGAGGCGAAGCTCGTACGCGGCCGGCGCGGCGGGTACTGCTACGAGCAGAACACGCTGCTGGCCGCCGCGCTGACCGCGCTCGGGTTCGAGATCACCCTGCTCTGCGCACGGGTGGTGCTGGGCGCCGGGCCCGGGGACGTACGGCCGCGGACCCACATGCTGATGCTGGCACGGGTGCCGGGCGGGCCGACCCCGTATCTGGCCGATGTCGGCTTCGGCGCCACCGGCTCGCTGCTGGAGCCGATCCCGCTGGTCGCGGACGCGGAGCTGCACGACGCCCCGCGCCGCCACCGGCTCGTGAACACTCCGCACGACGGGCCGCTGGAGCAGTGGGAGCTCCAGGCACTCACCGGCGACGGGGGGTGGGAGGCCCAGTACGCCTTCACGCTGGAGCCCTTCGAGGCACCGGACTACGAGGTCATCAACTGGCACATAGCGACCAATCCGCGCTCCCCGTTCCAGCACCAGGTGTACGTCCAGCGCACCGCCCCGGACGCGCATCTGTCGCTGACCGGCCGCACCCTCACGGTCACCGCGCACGACGGCACCCGCGAGGAACGGCGGCTGGCGAGCAACGACGAGGTGCTCCACGTGCTGGCGACCGACTTCGGCATCCACCTGCCCCCGGGCACACGACTGCCGGAGTGAGGTCACAGGGAACACGACTGCCGGAGTGACGTCGCGGGGCACACGACTGCCCGAGTGACGGGAGGAGCCGAGAGTGCGCCCCCCTCGCGAGGGCGCATGGGCGGGGGCGCGCCCTCTGCACGGCGCTCACCCCTCGAACACTTCCGCTCACGTGGCGCATCTCACCCGTCCGTCTCCGTCACGTCCCCGTTCCGGCCCTTTCCAAGCCCCGCCCCGTCCCCCACCGGCGTTCTCACGGTCCGGGGACGGTGGACGCATGGCTATGGAAGTCGGGCGGCGGCGCGTCGCGCACCCGGGTGGGGCAACCGGGTGCGGAAGGCCGGGCGGCCCGCGAAACACGGTCGTAAGCTCCCAGACATGCAGGTCATCCAGTCCACGAAGCTCGCCAATGTCTGTTACGAAATCCGGGGCCCTGTGCTGGAGGAGGCGATGCGGCTGGAAGCGGCCGGTCACCGCATCCTCAAGCTGAACACCGGCAACCCTGCCGCGTTCGGGTTCGAGTGCCCGCCCGAGATCCTCGAAGACATACTGCGCAACCTCGCCGGGGCGCACGGCTACGGCGACGCGAAGGGGCTGCTGTCCGCGCGGCGGGCGGTGATGCAGCACTACCAGACCAAGGGGATCGACCTCGATGTCGAGGACGTCTACCTGGGCAACGGCGTCTCCGAGCTGATCCAGATGTCGATGCAGGCGCTGCTCGACGACGGCGACGAGGTCCTCGTACCGGCCCCGGACTATCCGCTGTGGACCGCGTCGGTGTCGCTGGCCGGCGGTACGGCCGTGCACTACCGGTGCGACGAGCAGGCCGACTGGATGCCGGACCTCGCCGACATCGAGCGGAAGATCACCGACCGCACCAAGGCGATCGTGATCATCAACCCGAACAACCCGACAGGCGCCGTCTACGACGACGAGATGCTGCGCGGGCTGACGGAGATCGCCCGGCGCCACAACCTGGTCGTCTGCTCCGACGAGATCTACGACCGGATCCTGTACGACGGAGCGACCCACACCCCGACCGCGACGATCGCCCCCGATCTGATGGTGCTCACCTTCAACGGGCTCTCCAAGAACTACCGGGTGGCCGGGTACCGGTCCGGTTGGCTGGCGGTCTGCGGCCCGAAGGCGCACGCCTCCTCGTACATCGAGGGGCTGACGATCCTCGCCAATATGCGGCTCTGCGCCAATATGCCGTCGCAGCACGCCGTGGCCAGCGCGCTCGGCGGCCGGCAGTCGATCAACGAGCTGGTGCTGCCGGGCGGCCGCATCCTGGAGCAGCGGGATGTCGCGTACGACCTCCTGACCTCGATTCCGGGTGTGACCTGTGTGAAGCCGAAGGGGGCGCTGTATCTCTTCCCGCGCCTCGACCCCAAGGTCTACAAGATCAAGGACGACCGGCAGATGGTCCTCGACCTGCTGCGGGCCGAGAAGATCATGGTCGTGCACGGCACCGGGTTCAACTGGCCGGAGCCCGATCACTTCCGCGTCGTGACGCTGCCCTCGACCGAGGATCTGACGGACGCGGTGACCCGGATCGCGCACTTCCTGGACGGGTACGGGCAGCCGTGACGGGTGGCCGGCGGTTCCCTGGGTCATCCCGGAATCGATTGTGGACAACTTTAGACTGAATCCAAGCTAGGATGGTCCCACAGCAACACCAGGAGGCCATCCATGTACGAACCGATCCGCACCAAATCGGTCCACACACCGGCCGACCACGCCGACGACTTCCCGCACCGTTCCCGCGAGGAAGAGCTGGACATCCAGCTCGCCGGGCACCTGGCCGCGCTTCTCGCGGTCACCGACGAGCTGGACCTCGGTGTGGCGGGCGACCGCATCGCCGAGCAGGTCGCCAGGCTGCGCGGCGCGCCGCCCGCCCGGCACGCCGGTCGAACCGATGCACCCGCGCTCACGCTCCACCGCCGCGCGCACGCCCTCGCGGGCCGGGCACTGGTGGTGGCCGCGTCCCGTGCCGACACGGCCGTCGCGATCCTCGCGGCCGAGCGCATGGACGCCCACGCGGCGGCGGCCGACGCCGCCGACGCCGCCACCGCCGCCCCGTCGCGACTGGTCGGCGCCCTCTGACGGCCCCGGTCCACGGGCCGTCGAGGCGCGTGGACCGGGTGCCACCCATCCGTACCCTGGAGGCAGGACACCGGAGCGACCCGCTCCCGTTCCGCCTCCGTTTTCGTTGCGTACTGGGATGCTTAGGGCCCGCAAAGAATTAATGTGTGGGTTTTATGACTTGACATCGCAGGTCAGCGCGTCGCTCGCCCTCGTGTTGTTCATCTGCGGACCCTTACGGCCTCGCCCACGATTGGCAGTGGGAGAAGGAGCGGTGTCCGGGGCCTTCGAATCCAAGGCGGAGGAGGGAGTCGGATGGGGCCTCCCCTGCTCGAACGCAGCCGAGAGCTTGAGGAGGGAGCGTCGGCGACTGACGACAACGCCGGAGGCGGAGGCCCCGGACACCGCGACGCCGCTGACAATCGCGGGCGAGGCCGTTACTTCACCTCCCGTCCACCCAACTCCGCCTGGAATGTGGGTTTCCGCGAGCAGGCTTCGCGTGTGAGACGCATCGTGGGAATCGTCCTGGCGGTGCTGCTGATCGGCGGAGTGGCAGTAGCCGTCGCAGTGGGCCGCGACACCGGGGACACGAGCACGGCAACGAAGACCGTGCGTGGAGTGATCGGATCGGAGAAGGCCGAGTTCTTCGCCGATCCCGACGTGGTGAAGGCCCTTGCCGCCAAGGGGTTCACCGTCAAGGCGGAGACGTCCGGCTCCTGGGCCATGGATCAACTCCCCCTCAAGGGCCATGACTTCGCCTTCCCCGGCTCGCAGGCCCCGGCCGACGAGCTGCGGCGCAGGTTCTCCGTCAAGGGCGGACCGCTCAGGCCGTTCTACTCGCCACTGGTCGTCGTCGCGCACCGCGGCGCCGCTCAGGTGCTGGCGGACAACGGACTCGCGACGCTGAACGGAAAGGCCGGCGGCAAGCTGCTCATGGGCCCGTACCTCAGGGCCGCACGGGCGGACCAGACCTGGCAGCAGCTCAAGGGTGCCGAAAAGCACGCCGAGTTGACCGGGACGGTCTTCATCACCAGCACCGATCCCGTCTCGTCCAACTCCGGCGCGCTCTACCTCGCCGCGGCCTCATACGTCGCCGACGGCGGCCGGGTCGCCGCGGACGAGGCCGCGATCGACCGCACCGCACCGCTGCTGAAGAAGCTGATCCAGGTGCAGGGCGCGCAGCAGACCAGCAGCGACGCCCCGTTCAGGGACTTCATCAGCGGCGTCGGCAATCCGCTGGTCCTGGTGTACGAGTCGCAGGTCGCCTCGCTGCTGATGCAGCGGCAGGAGGCCGGGGACCTGGTTCTCCTCTACCCCGACACGACCGTCTCCAGCGACCACACCCTCGTCCCGCTGACCGGCGCCGGCCGGCGGCTGGGCGAGCTGCTCTCCACCGACCCGGAGCTGCGCGGGCTCGCCGTGCGGCACGGGTTCCGGCCCCAGGGTGCCGCGGCCGAGTTCACCGCCGCCACCAAGGGCCACACCGACTACATCGACCAACAGCTGACCGGGGTCCGTCAGGCGCCCGTGCCCACCGCCACGGTGCTGCGCGCGATGGCCCGGCGGACCCGCGGCTGATGGTCCACGCCTCCCGGGAGACCCCACCCATGACCCAAGAGCCCCAGCCGCCCGCCCTCACCCCGCCCGACGGGGCCGCCCCGCCCCTCGTCCTCACCCCGCCGGAGCCGGTCGCCCCGGTCCGCGCCGAGCAGGCCGCCGGTCTCGTACCGGTCGACGATTCGGTACGGGCGGAGATGACCCGCCGCGCCACCGAGTACATCGGCGGCCTCGCCGGGCTCGACGCCCGGTCGCCCGAGTTCTCCACCCGGATCGGGGAGATCACCGCGCTCGGGCAGGCCGACATCCGCGGCGCCGCCCAGCAGTCCAACCGGATGCTGGAGCGCACCGTCCGCTCGCTGTCCGGTTCCGGGGAGGGCGACGCGCAGACCCGGGTCGGCGCCTCCCTCGTCGAGCTGCGCCGCACGGTCGAGGACCTCGACCCGCGCGACACCCCGGGCCGCGGCGCCCGTCGGCTCCTGGCCAGGCTCCCGGGCGGCAACAGGCTCCGCGACCACGTCGCCAAGTACGCGTCCGCCCAGTCCACCCTGAACAGGATCGTGGGCTCGCTGCGCGGCGGGCAGGACGAGCTGCGCCGCGACAACGCCGCCCTGCACACCGAGCGCACCCGGCTCTGGGAGACCATGGGCAAACTCCAGGAGTACGCGGTTCTCACCGAGGCGCTGGACGGCGCCGTCGAGCAGCGCATCGCGGCGAGCGCGGCCACCGACCCGGTGCAGGCGGACGCACTGCGGGCCGATGTGCTCTTCCCCGTGCGGCAGAAGCACCAGGATCTGCTGACCCAGCTCGCGGTCTGCGCGCAGGGATACCTCGCGATGGATGTCGTACGCCGGAACAACGACGAACTCATCAGGGGCGTCGACCGGGCCGCGACCACCACCGTCTCCGCCCTGCGGATCGCCGTGATGCTGGCGTCGGCGCTGGAGAGCCAGCGCAAGGTGACCGAACAGGTGCAGGTGCTGCGCTCCACGACCGAGGACCTGATCCGCGGCAACGCGGAGATGCTCGCCGGCCAGAGCGGCGAGATCCAGCGCATCGCCGCCGATCCGGCGGTGGGCGCGGAGACGCTGTGTACGGCCTTCCAGCAGATCTACCGGACGCTCGACGCCATCGACACGTACAAGGTGCAGGCCACCGAGTCGATGGCGGCGACCGTGGAGTCGCTCTCCGCGGAACTCCAGCAGGCCGGCGCCCACTTGGCGCGCAGCCGGTCCGCCGGTGCCCTTGAGGGCGGGGGTCTCGGATGACGGGCCGTCCCCGGCGGCGGCTGAGACGGCTGCGGCGCCGGGTCGCCCGCTCGCTCGCCTCGCTGCTGGCCGTCGCCGCGCTCGTCCCGCTCGCCGCCTGCTCCGCGTCGGACGGCGGACCGTCCGGCGGTTCGACGAAGGACGACGGCGCCCCGCACCCCGGTACGCTGCGCGTCCTCGCCTCCAGTGAACTCACAGACATGAAACCGCTGTTGGAGCAGGCCCGGAAGGCGACCGGGATCACCGTGCGGCCCACCTGGACCGGCACGCTCGACGCCGTCGAACTGCTCGGGTCCGGCAAGGCCGACGGCGCCTACGACGCGGTGTGGCTGTCGTCGAACGACTATCTGCGGCTGCACCCGGACGCGGCCCGGCGCATCACGTCGGAGACCCCGCTGATGGCTTCGCCGGTCGCTCTCGGAGTCCGCCCGGCGACCGTGCGGCGGCTGGGCTGGAAGCCCTCGGACGTCACCTGGTCGCAGGTGCACCGAGCGGTCGACGAGGGCCGGCTGACGTACGGAATGACCGACCCGGTCCGTTCCAACTCCGGGTTCTCCGCTCTGGTTTCGGTGGCCTCCGGGCTCTCGGGCGCACAGTCCGCCCTGACCGACGCCGATGTGCGCGGGGCGAGCGGGAAGCTGAAGGAGTTCTTCGCGGGGCAGCGGCTGACCTCCGGCTCCTCGGGCTGGCTGGCCACCGCGTATGCCCGGCACGGCACGGTCGACGCGCTGATCAACTACGAGTCGGTGCTGCTCTCGCTCAACCGCGACCGTCGCACCGGGCTGACCGTGATCCGTCCCCGCGACGGGGTGGTGACCGCCGACTACCCGCTCAGCGCGCTGACCGCCGCCGCACCGGAGACGAAGGACTCGGTGCGCGCGCTGACGGCCTACTTCCGCACCCCGGCCGTTCAGCGGCAGTTGACCCGGCAGACGTTCCGCCGCCCGGTCGTGCCCTCGGTACGGCCCGCCGCGCCGCTCGCCGCCGAGGCTCGCCGCGAACTTCCGTTCCCCGGCTCGCGGTCGGTCGCCGACGGGCTGCTCCACTCGTACGAGAACAAGCTCCGCCGGCCCTCGCGCACCGTGTACGTCCTGGACACCTCCGGCTCGATGAACGGGGAGCGGCTGCGGCAGCTGAAGGCCGCACTGACCGGGCTGACCGGGGACTTCCGGGAGCGGGAGGAGGTCACGCTGCTGCCGTTCGGCTCGTCCGTGAAGCAGGTCCGTACGCATACGGTCGACCCCGCCGATCCGCAGCGGGGCCTGGCGGCGATCAAGGCGGACACCGCCGCGCTGACGGCGAGCGGCGAGACGGCGATCTATTCGAGTCTGGAGTCGGCCTACGAGCACCTCGGCCACAGCACCGAGTCCGCGTTCACCTCGGTGGTGCTGATGACGGACGGCGAGAACACGGCCGGCGCCACGGCCGACGGCTTCGCCTCCTACTACCGGTCGCTGCCCGCCGCGCGGCAGGCCACTCCGGTCTTCCCGGTCGTCTTCGGCGACTCGGACCGCGGCGAGCTGGACCGGATCGCCACGCTGACCGGCGGCCGGCTCTTCGACGCGACGAAGGACCAGGGGCCGGGCTCCCTGGACGGGGCGTTCGAGGAGATCCGTGGCTACCAGTAGGCCGCGGGGCGAGGCGCGGGGCAGGTCCGCGAACAGGGTCCTGGCCTACGTCGAATCGCGGAAGAACCTCACCGGGAGCGCCTGCGGGATCGCCGGCCTCGCCCTGACCTTCACCGGACTCGCGGGGGCGTACTGGCCGGTGGTGGTCGTCGGGCTGTACGGCGCGGGCGCGCTGATCGCACCTCCCGAGCGCCCGCCCGCCCCGGACTTCCCCGATCCGTCGTCCCGACTGGACGCGCTGCGGGACGACTTCGGGACCCTGCGGGCGTATCTGGACGAGGTGGAGCTGCCGCCCGCCGCGGCCGGCCGGCTCACCGAACTGACGGAGCTGCTGGCGGGGTTGCTCGCCCCGGGCTGGGTGTCCCAGGCGCTGGCCACCGACCCGGAGGGCGTCCACGCCCTGTCGCGCGCCGTGCACCAGGACATCCCGGAGTCGGTCGACACATTCGTACGGACCCGCTGGTGGACGCGGATCGCGCCCGGCACGGAACCGCCCGAGCGTCATCTGGAGCGGCAGCTGGCGCTGTTGCACCGGGAGGCGGAGGTCTTGGCGACGGCGTTGCGGGAGGCGGAGGCGCTGCGGCAGCAGACCCACACCCGGTATCTGGAGGACCGGGGCCACAACGGGTAGCGCGGTGGGGCGGCGGTCCGGGTGACGGCCCGGACCGCCGCAGCGCGGCCGGCGTCGCCGCTATGCGTCCATGGTGCCGGATCTCGTTCAACTGAGTCCCCCCCCAGGCCCGGTTGGCCCCCGGCCGGCTCGACCGGAGGCGATGTGGAGGAACATCGAAGCGTTGTGGAGGTATTGCGCGCAAGGATATGGCGATGCCCGGACGTTCTTTATAAAAGGGGCGGGAAAGGGTGACCCCCGGAACCGTGAGGGGATTCCGGGGGCCGTACCGCGGCAGGTCGTCGACCCCACAGGTCAGGGCGGATGTCCGGAGACCCGGCCGCGGGGTGCGTGGGGGCGCACCCGCGCGGGGTGCGCCCGGGGGCGTCAGCCCAGGCGCTGGACCAGCGCGCGGTACTCGTCCCACAGCTCCTTCGGCGTGTGGTCACCGAAGGTGTTGAGGTGCTCGGGGACCAGCGCCGCCTCCTCGCGCCAGACCTCCTTGTCGACGTCGAGCAGGAAGTCCAGGTCCGCATCGGAGAGGTCCAGGCCCTTGGTGTCCAGGGCGCCCTTGGCGGGCAGGACGCCGATCGGGGTCTCGACGCCCTCGGCCCTGCCGTTCAGGCGCTCGACGATCCACTTCAGGACGCGGCTGTTCTCGCCGAAGCCGGGCCACACGAACTTGCCCGCCTCGTTCTTGCGGAACCAGTTCACGTAGTAGATCTTCGGGAGCTTCGACTGGTCCGGCTTGTCCGCGCCGACCTTGACCCAGTGGGCCATGTAGTCGCCCATGTTGTAGCCGCAGAACGGCAGCATGGCGAACGGGTCGCGGCGCAGTTCGCCGACCTTGCCCTCGGCGGCGGCCGTCTTCTCGGAGGCCACGTTGGCGCCGAGGAAGACGCCGTGCTGCCAGTTGAAGGACTCGGTGACCAGCGGTACGGCCGAGGCGCGGCGACCGCCGAAGAGGATGGCCGAGATCGGCACGCCCTTCGGGTCCTCCCACTCGGGCGCGATGATCGGGCACTGGCCGGCCGGGACGGTGAAGCGGGCGTTGGGGTGGGCGGCCGGGGTCTCGGACGCCGGCGTCCAGTCGTTGCCCTTCCAGTCGGTGAGGTGGGCCGGAGCGGTCTCCGTCATGCCCTCCCACCAGACGTCGCCGTCGTCGGTGAGCGCGACGTTGGTGAAGACGGAGTTGCCCCACATGGTCTTCATGGCGTTGGCGTTGGTGTGCTCGCCGGTGCCGGGCGCGACGCCGAAGAAACCGGCCTCGGGGTTGATCGCGTAGAGGCGGCCGTCCTCACCGAACCGCATCCAGGCGATGTCGTCGCCGATGGTCTCGACGGTCCAGCCGGGGATCGTGGGCTCCAGCATGGCGAGGTTGGTCTTGCCGCAGGCGCTCGGGAACGCGGCGGCGATGTACGTCGGGGCGGCGGCCTCGTCCCGCGGCGGCGTGAGCTTGAGGATCAGCATGTGCTCGGCGAGCCAGCCCTCGTCGCGCGCCATGACGGAGGCGATGCGCAGCGCGTAGCACTTCTTGCCGAGCAGGGCGTTGCCGCCGTAGCCGGAGCCGTACGACCAGATCTCGCGGTCCTCGGGGAAGTGCGAGATGTACTTGGTGCTGTTGCACGGCCACGGAACGTCCTCCTGGCCTTCTTCCAGGGGCGCGCCCAGCGTGTGCACGGCCTTGACGAAGAAACCGTCGGTGCCCAGCTCGTCGAGGACGGCCTGTCCCATGCGCGTCATGGTGCGCATCGAGACGGCGACGTACGCGGAGTCGGTGATCTCGACGCCGATCGCGGAGAGCGGCGAGCCGACGGGGCCCATGCAGAACGGCACGACGTACATCGTGCGACCGCGCATGGAGCCGCGGAAGACGCCCTGCTCACCCGTGAAGCTGTTTCCCTCTTCCCCGGTAAAGATGGCCCGCATCTCGGCGGGGGCCTTCCAGTGGTTCGTCGGACCCGCGTCCTCCTCCTTCTCGGAGCAGATGAACGTGCGGTCCTCGACGCGGGCGACGTCGCTCGGGTCGGACGCGGCGTAGTACGAGTTCGGGCGCTTCGTCTCGTCCAGCTTCGTGAACGTGCCCTTGGCCACGAGCTCCCCGCACAGGCGCTCGTACTCGGCCTCGGAGCCGTCGCACCAGATCACCCGGTCGGGCTCGGTGATGGCTGCGATCTCGTTCACCCAGGAAACGAGTTCCTGGTGGTTGGTGGGTGCAGTGAGGGGAGCCGCGATGTCGCGCGCCACGATCGCTCCTAGATGAGGGTGTCTGTTTGGTAGTTGCCCCGTGGGGGCTGCGACCCGGACGCTTCGACCCCTTCGAATCCCGTTGGCGCTCATCCGGTGCCGACCGCACTCATTTGATCATCCGACCGTTTGGCCCATATGTCCAGGGGGCCGCACACGTGAGCATCGCCACTCGCGACCGCTACCTACGGTGCCGTAGGTACGATGCGGGAATGACTGCTGCCGCCGCCGCGCCCGAGCCAGCCGGGCTGGAAACAGCCGAGTCCGACACCACCCCGCCGAAGCCACGGATGCGTGGCTGGCTGCACGCCGGGATGTTCCCCGCCGTGATCGTCGCGGGGATCGCGCTGATCGCGCTGACGGACAGCGTCCGCGGCCGGATCGCCTGCGGCGTCTACGTCCTGACCGCGTGCCTGCTGTTCGGCGTGAGCGCGCTCTACCACCGCGGCACCTGGGGCCCGCGCGGCGAGGCGGTACTCCGCCGGCTCGACCACGCCAACATCTTCCTGATCATCGCGGGCACCTATACCCCACTGACCCTTCTCCTGCTCCCCGAGGCGACCGGGACGCCGCTCCTGTGGGCGGTCTGGGCGGCGGCGACAGCGGGCATCGCCTTCCGGGTGTTCTGGGTCGGCGCCCCGCGCTGGCTCTACACGCCCTGCTACATAGCGATGGGCTGGGCCGCGGTCTTCTTCCTGCCGGACTTCATGCGGACCGGCGGGATCGCGGTGCTGGTACTGGTCGTCGTCGGCGGACTGCTCTACAGCGCGGGCGGCGTCATCTACGGCATCAAGCGACCCAATCCGTCACCGCGGTGGTTCGGCTTCCACGAGGTCTTCCACTCACTGACCCTGGCGGCCTTCGTCGTGCACTACGTCGGCATCTCACTGGTGGCGTACAACCACGGCTGAGCACCCCTTCACCCTTTCCCCCTGCAATGGCCGCGGCTCGAAAGCCGCGGCCATTCGCCATGTCAGGACCCCGGCATGCCACGCCACCCCGGCACACCACAGGCATTGACACTCACCCTCTTTTGGGAGTTACTTTCACTTGACCGTGACTTTCGAAGGAGTATTCCCATGAACCGACGCTGGTGGGCCCTGGGCGCTCTGGTCGCGAGCATGCTCGTCCTCGGATTCGACATGACGATCCTCAATGTGGCGCTGCCGACCATGGCCGGACAGCTCGGCGCCACCACCGGTGAGCAGCAGTGGATGGCCGACGCCTATGTCGTCGTCTTCGCCGCGCTGATGCTCCCGGCCGGGCTGCTCGGGGACAGGTTCGGCCGTCGCCGGATGCTCATCACCGGCCTCGGCATCTTTCTGATCGGCTCGCTCATCGGCTCCCTGGCCGACGCCGTACCGGCCGTCGTGACCGCCCGCTGCGTGATGGGCATCGGCGCGGCGCTCATCATGCCGCTCGCGCTGGCCGTGCTGCCCTCGCTGTTCGGCGCGCCCGAGGACCGGGTCAAGGCCATCGGCATCGTCTCGGCCGCCTCCGCGCTGGGGCTGCCGCTCGGCCCGATCCTCGGCGGCTGGCTGCTGGACCACTTCTGGTGGGGCTCGATCTTCCTGATCAACATCCCGATGGTGGCGATCTCCATCACCGCCTGCGTGTTCCTGCTCCCGGAGACCAGCGACCCGGCTTCCCCGGAGGTCGATGCCGTCTCCACCGCCCTGACCGCGGCCGGTCTCGGCACGCTGATCTACGCGATCATCGAGGCCCCCGGGCGCGGCTGGGGCGACCCTCTGGTGCTGGGCATGACGGCCGCCGGTGCCGTACTGATCGCCGCGCTCGTCGTACGGGAACGCGGCGCCGAGCGCCCGATGCTCGACATGTCCCTGCTGCGGCAGCGGCCGTTCCTGCTGAGCGCGCTCGCCGCGACGCTGGTGATGTTCGTGATGTCGGGGCTGATGTTCATCCTGCCCGGCTACCTCCAGGCGGTTCTGGGCCACGACGCCTTCGGCACGGGGCTGCGGATGCTGCCGATGATGGGCGGGCTGATCGTCGCCGCGAAGACGGGCGCCCCCGTCACCCAGCGGTTCGGGGCGCGCGCCACGATGACGGCGGGCCTGGTCGTGCTCGCCTTCGCCGCACTCCTCGGCAGCCGTACGACGGTCACCAGCGGTTACGGCTTCACGGCACTGTGGCTCTCCGTGGCCGGGGTCGGCTTCGGCTTCGCCGTCGTGCCCGCGATGGACGCCGCGCTGGCCGCCCTGCCCGCGGACCGTGCGGGCAGCGGGTCGGGGCTGCTGATGACCGTACGGCAGACGGGCAGCGCCCTCGGGATCGCGCTGCTCGGCAGCCTGCTCGCCGGTGCGTACAGCGGACGGCTCGACACCACCGGCGTACCGGCCGCCGCCGCGGACACGGCCGGGGACTCGGTCGTCGCCGCCCATGTCGTCGCGGCGAAGTTCCGCACACAGCGGCTGGCCGACTCCGCGGACGCGGCGTATCTCCACGGCATGAGCGTGGTCCTGCTCGTCATCGCTGTCACGGCCCTGGTGTCGGCGCTGCTGGTCGGGGCGTTCCTGACGAACCTCCCCACCCCGTCGCGGGAGCGGACGGACGTGGCCCCGGCACCCGCCGATGCCTGACAATGGCGACCATGGCCGCCACCTCCCGTCCCCCTTCCGTTTCCGCCCCCGGAACGCCGCCCCCCATGGGGTTGCGCGAGCGGAAGAAGCTCAAGACCAGGATCGCGATCCGTCGGGCGACCTATCGGCTGATCTCCGAGCAGGGGTACGACGCCACGACGATCGAGCAGATCGCGGAGGCGGCCGAGGTGTCGCCGAGCACCGTCTTCCGGTACTTCGCGACCAAGGAGGACATCGTCCTCACCGACGAGTACGACCCGGTCATGGAGGCCGAGCTGCGCAACCGGCCGGCCGACGAACCGCCGCTGGAGTCGCTGCGGTTCCTCATGGCCAAGACACTGACGGCGTTCCTCGCGAGCGAGGAGGAGGAACTGCGGCAGCGCACCCGGCTGATGGTGGAGGTCCCCGCCATCCGGGCGCGGATGACGGAGACCATGTCGGACACGGCGAAGGTGCTCGCCCAGGTGCTCGCCGACCGCAGCGGCCGCGGCGCCGACGACCTGGAGGTCAGGGTGTTCATCGCGGCGGTGCTGGGGGCGCTGCGCGAGGTGACGCTGTACTGGGGCGAGCACGGTCAGGAGGGCGACCTGATCGCGTTGATCAACCAGGCGCTGGACACGCTCGAAGGCGGGCTGACGCTGTAGCCGGGGCTTCGCCCTCCATCCCGGACGGCTCCGTCCTCAGCCGTCGGACAGGCTCGACCCGAGGCTCCGCGCCAGTTCCTCCCGGTCCGTCGTCGGGGCGTCGCAGACGAAGTGCCTGCACACATACGCCGTCGGCGCGCCGCCCACCATCGGCCGGTCCGCCAGCAGCGGGAACTCCGTCCCCGCCGTCTCCCCCGCCGCCACCACCGCGCCGGGCGCCCGCCCCAGCAGCGCCGTGCGGTGCAGTTCGCCGCCGACCGGCCCGGCGACCGCGACCTCGCGCGGCCCGTCGAGCAGCGCCTCGGCGACCGCGAGGCCCCAGCCGATGAAACGGGGAACGCGCGGGCCGAGCGCCTTCACCACGCCCAACGCCCCTTCCGCGGCGGCACGGTGGGCCTCCGAGCCGGTGTGCGCGGCGTACGAGAGCAGTGCACCGGCCGCCGCCGTCCAGCCCGCCGGGGTCGCGCTGTCGGTGGGGTCCTGCGGGCGGCGGATCAGCTGCTCGGCGTCGTCCGCCGTGTCGTAGAGCTGGCCGCCCTCGCCGGTGAAGTGCTGGAGCACGATGTCCAGCAGGAACCCGGCGAACTCCAGCCAGACGCCCTCGCCGGTGACCGCGGCCAGGGCGAGAAAGCCCTCCGCGACATCGCCGTAGTCCTCCAGGACCCCGGCGTGCCCGCCGGACCGTCCGTCCTTGGAGGTACGGGACAGCCGGGCGACGTCGCCCATGTGGACCCGGACCAGCAGATCCGCCGCCTCGGTGGCGCGCTCGACCAGATCGGGGCGGTCGAAGTACGCCCCCGTCTCGGCGAGCGCGGCGATCGCCAGACCGTTCCAGGCGGCGACCACCTTGTCGTCCCGCCCGGGACGGGGACGCAGCTCACGGGCGGCCAACAGCGCGGCCCGTACCTCGGCGGCCCGGTCCGCGTCCACCGCGGCGCCGGTCCGTGCGAGCCGGAGGACCGAGGCGCCCTCCTCGAACGTGCCCTTCTCCGTGACACCGAAGCAGTCGGCGGCGAAGGCCGCGTCCTGTTCGCCCAGGACCTCCCGCAACTGCTCGGGCGTCCATACGTAGTACGCACCCTCGGCGTGCCGGCCGGCTCCGTCCTCGCTGTCGGCGTCGAGCGCGGAGGCGAAGCCGCCCTCCGCCGTGCGCAGCTCGCGCACCATGAAGTCGGCGGTCTCCAGGGCGACCCGGCGGGCCAGTTCCGAGCCCGTGGACCGCCACAGGTGTGCGTAGGCCCGGCAGAGCAGCGCGTTGTCGTAGAGCATCTTCTCGAAGTGCGGTACGACCCATTCCCGGTCCACCGAGTAGCGGGCGAAGCCGCCGCCGAGCTGGTCGTACATCCCTCCCATGGCCATCGCCGCGCAGGTGTCGGCGGCCATGTCGAGGGCGCCCTCCGCCCCGGTGCGGGCATGGTGGCGCAGCAGGAACTCGATGATCATCGACGGCGGGAACTTGGGTGCGCCGCCGAACCCGCCGTGCTTCTCGTCGTACTCCCGGGTGAGCCCGAGGAGCGCCTGCGCCAGCTCCGGTTCGCCGGGCAGCCCTTCGCCGCCGTGGGCGAGAGAGCGCTGGGTCAGGTCGTGGACGATACGTCCGGCGACCTCGGTGACCTCGTCGGGGCGCTCGGTCCAGGCCGTGGCGACGCCTTCGAGCACCTGGCGGAAGGAGGGCATGCCGTGGCGCGGCTCGGGCGGGAAGTACGTACCGAAGTAGAAGGGTTCGGCGTCGGCGGTCAGGAAGACGGTCATCGGCCAGCCGCCCTGCCCGGTGGCGGCCTGCACGGCCTCCATGTACACGGCGTCCACGTCGGGACGCTCCTCACGGTCCACCTTGACGCACACGAAGTGCTCGCTCATGTACGCGGCGGTGTCGTCGTCCTCGAAGGACTCCTGCGCCATGACGTGGCACCAGTGGCAGCTCGCGTAGCCGACGCTGAGCAGCACGGGCACGTCCCGCCTGCGCGCCTCCTCGAACGCCTCGGGCGACCAGGGCCACCAGTCGACAGGATTGTCGGCATGCTGGAGCAGATACGGAGAGGTCTCGTTCGCGAGGCGATTCGGCATGGGTCCATCCTCGCCTACGAGGGCGACGGGGCCTGCCTGCGGCACAGCCGGGCCGGCCCGGGGCGGCCCCGGAACAGGCCGTCCGCCGTCCCCCGGTTCCTCGGCGCCACGGGAGGATCTCTGTGAGGATCGGATCCTTACGAGGCGGGAACGGTTTCGAGGGGGAGACATCGGTGACGGACTCCACGATGGGCGACGGCGCGGAGGAATCTCCCGGGCGGGCCTCCTACCTGATTGAGGGACGGCGGGTACGGGTTTCGGACCTGGTCGGCGCCGGGCTGCTGGCCGCAGGGGCACAGCTCATCTTCCGGCTTAAGCGGTCGAGGGAAGCGCATCTCGCCCGGGTTACCGCGGACGGCAGGATCGAGCTGAGCGACGGCCGGCGGTTCAAGTCCCCCTCCGCGGCAGCCGCCGCGGCCTCGGGACGGGGACCCTTCGACGGCTGGACCGCCTGGGCAGTGGACGACGGCACCCTGCTGGACGTTCTGCGACAGAGACTGCTGGACACGGTAGCGGAGCAGCCGCCCTTCGGCGGCTCCGCGGCGGACGGCTCCGCCACCCGGCACGCCCGGCTGAAGGACGCCCGAAAGCAAGCGGACGCAGACACTCCGATCGCCCTCACCGTCCGGGATCTGCTGGGCTGGTGGGGGGCGTCCCGGCGCGGCTACCTGGTCAGCGAGCAGGTAGCGGCCGAGCTGGCCAACCACGGCCTGTCCACCGTGCCGGACTTCGTGGCCGTGGGGCTCGACGACCGGGTCACCCTGACCGGACCACCCGTGGACGCCGAGGACGAGCAGGAGGCAACGGCCGGGCAGGGGGCAGCGAAGGAGCAGGAGGCGGCGACGGGGCAGGGGACGGTGGGGACGGCGAGGGAGCAGGAAGCGGCGACGGAGCAGGAGGAAACAAGGATGACCGGCGCGCCGGGGCCCACCTCCGACGAGGACGAGGACCAGCCGATCCAGGGACAGACGGTCGGCAACCTGCCCTCGGCGCTCAGGGGGGTGGAATCGGTGACCTCCTCGGCGAGCTTCGAGGAAGCGTTCACCAAGATGCGGCTCAACGGGTACTCGCAGCTGCCGGTGCTGAACGGACCTCGGAACCTCCAGGGGGCCGTCACCTGGGAATCCATCGCGCTGGCTCGTCACTCGGACGACAGGGCCCCCTTCTCCCGGGCCGTCGTCAGAGCGCACGCCGTCAGCTACGCCGACCACCTGATCGACGCCCTGCCCCTTCTGGAACAGTTCGGCTTCCTCCTGGTCAGGGACCAGACGAACCGGATCGCCGGAATCATCACCGTCGCCGACGTGGCCGCCGAATACGGCGCCACGGCCCGGCCGTTCCTGCTCATCGGCGATCTTGACCGGCAGCTGCGCCGGGTCATATCGGAAGGGCTCGACCTTGCCGAGGTGATCGCTCTCTGCGACCCGGACGGACGCCGTGAGCTCGCCTCCTTCGACCAGCTGTCCTACGGGGACTACCAGCAAGTCCTGAGCAATCAGGAGCAGTGGGACAGGCTGGGCTGGCCGCTGGACCGCAAGTCCTTCACGGACTGCCTCAACGAACTGCGCGAGGTCCGCAACGAACTGATGCACTTCAACGACAAGGACAAGGCCGGCGACGCGGCGATACCGCTGCTCCGCAACATGATCGAGATGCTGCGCGAGTACGGAGGCTGAGGCACGGCGCTCGTCCGCCCATCCTGACCTCCGACCTCGACGACTGGCCGAAGCTCTGCGCGAGCCGCGTGATCGTCAAAGCGACGTGAGAGCCCCGGACCAGGGGGTTCCCGGCATGCTGAAGCAGACAGGGCGAAGTCGTACCACCCGGGCGGTTCACGGCTGTCACCCTCTCGTGCCACTCCTGGCGGGACGGCAAGTCACGCTTCGACCGGCAAAGGTGCCCCACCGGTCCCCGGGTTGTCAGCGCGCCGGAACAACGGCTTCTCGGTCAACCGCGAGCAACTGGCTCGCGCCGGGACTTCGCTGCTCGCGCGGCGAGGAGACGCTCGATTACCGGCCACGCCCGGAAAGGCGTGGCCGGCATCAGTGAGCCGGGTGCGAGCGGATTCGCGCTACGGGGAATCCGATGCTCGCCGAGGAAGCGGCGGCATCCAGGAATGGGCGATCAGTGAAAAATGGCCATCCCCGGGCAACCGGTCCGTCAACTTTTCACAGGATTTCGATGGCGTTGACCTTCGGCGGATGGTTCGGGAAGGTGATCTCGTGCCACCGTTCGATTTTCACCGAATCACCATTGTCGTCGTAGTAGATCAAGTCGTTGTTCCCCGTGGAGATCTTGTCGACCCACCACCCGCCGAAGGAGGTCCTCCCACCGTTCGCGTAGCAGTCCACACTCTGACTCCCGCCGTTGTGCGACCAGATCTTCAAGAAGTCTTCCCCACCGCGACAGGGGATATGGTCGATGGCCAGAGCGGGGCTGGTCGGCATCATCATGGTGAACGCGGCGGCTGCGGCGAACGCCACGGCCACGGAACGCGCGACCTTCTTCGTTTTTGAGATCACAAGTTCTCCTTAAGTCGAATGTCGAATCGGGAGCTCACTTCGCAACCACTGTGGGTGGCGTCGTGCCGAACAAGCAGCTCGACGACCGCCGTCGTCGTCAATAACGCGGGGGTGTTGTCGGCGCCGCGGCGCTGCAAGGAATGGAGTTCCAACCAACGATGCGGGTCCAAGACCATCTCAGCTGCTCTCTGTCCACGAACTGGCAAGCAGCAGAATGTCGGGCGCGGATCCTCAGCACCTCAAGAACTGATCACATTCACCCGTACGTGGCTGAGCGCATTCACTCGTACGCCGAAATCTGTTCCCCTGTTGGTCCTTGGTCCGAGCCGCGAGATATTCGGCCCAGTTGCGTCCGACGCAGGCGACAGCGGATCGCGGTGTGGCGGTGCATGCCGGTCAGGTCGGTGAGGATCGAGCTGGGGAGGTCGGCGGGCGACCGACTTTTCCAAGACGACTTTCTGTAGTGGTGATTCGGAGGAGTTGTTTGTAGCACCGGAAGGCGGTTGCGAGGTCGAGGAGGGCCGATCACCGCACAGGACACGGTCCTGAAATGTCTTTTTCCCGAAGTGCGAAACGTTTCACCTCAACTCCCGGTCCATCGAGTAGCGGGCGAAGCCGCCGTCGAGCCGGTCGTACATCCCTCCCGTGGCCATCGCAGCGCAGGTGTCGGCGGCCATGTCGAGGGCGCCCTCCGCCCCGGTGCGGGCATGGTGGCGCAACGGGAACTCGGTGATCATCGACGGCGGGAACTCGGGCGCGCCGCCGGACCTGCCCGGCCGACGGAATGGTCGGCATGCCGGAGGAGATACGGGGAAGTCTCACGGTCCAGGCGATTCGGCATACCCGCGCTCTCTCAGGCCCGGTTGATCGCCTCGTTCTCTCGCGCTGACGCGCCGTACGCAGGAGACTGGGCGGCGATGCCGGCTGAGGCAGCTGCAATCGTCGTATCCGGAGGGGGACGCACATGCGGGACAGCCATCGGGCGGAAGCCGAACGGCTGTTGGTACGCGCCGTTGAGGAAGAGGTACGGCGATCGGGCGGGCGGGCCGACGCCGGAACGCTGATGTCACGCGGACGGGCCGCGCTCGATTCCCTGGCGGCGGGCGCGGACGACGAGTACGCCGCATATCTGCGGGCCCTGGACGCGGCGGAGGCCGGACAGCAGCCGCTGTCCCGGCGGTTCAGCCGGGCGGCCCTGGGAACTCCCCTGCTGGTAACGGGAGTTGCCGCGGTCGCCGCCGTCGGCGCGGATGTCGCGTTCGGTACGGCGACGGGGCCGGCCCTCGGCGCGGGTGCCGTCGTCGCGGTCGCGGGGGCCACGGCGACGGTCGCCAAGGTCACCGCCTCGCACTGGCCCGCCGCCCATCGGCGGGCGGGTGCGCTCGGGCAGCCCGGTGGCGCCGAACAGCTGCGACTGCAGTGGCTGGCGGCGCTGGAGGTGCGGGGCATCCGCCCGTTCCTCGACCAGCAGCGGATGCTCACCCCCTCGTCCCGCAGACCGGCGAAGAAGGTCCCCGCACAGTCGCGGACCGCCCCGCAGCTGCGGGGCGGGGACCGCAGCGCCGCGGCCCGCATGCGCGCGCTCCTGGAGCAGTCGTTCGGCCATCTGCCCGCTGCCCAGGGGCCGTTCGCCGGGCGGCGGACCGAGCTGGCGCAGATCGCGCAGTGGGTGCGCGAGGCCCGCGCGTCGACGGAGACCAAGCCGACCGTCGTCGTCCTGCACGGTACGCCCGGCGCCGGACGCACCACGCTCGCGGTACGGGCGGCGCACAGCCTGAAGGACCAGTTCCGGGGCGCCTGCGTGGTGGACCTGCGCGGCGATGTGGCCGGGGAGGCGCCGCTGCCCACCCGGGACGCGCTGCTGCATCTGCTGAACCGGCTGGGCGCGCCCCGCGAGCAACTGCTTTTCCGTGAGAGGGCCTCCGCCGAGCAGCAGGTACGGCGGCTGAGCGAGCTGTACCACCAGCACCTGACCGGCACCCCGGTGACGATCGTCCTGGACGACGCCGGCGACGCGGCCCAGGTCCGCACTCTGCTCCCCGAGCGTTCCGACAGCCTCGTCCTCGTCACCTCCCGAGAGCCCCTGGAGCTGCCCGCCGACATCCCTGCCCGGGTCCATCAGCTGCCGGTCGGGGCGCTGGACGGGGCGGGCGCGGAGGAGCTGCTGCGCGAGGCTGCCGAAGCGGAGGAGGCGGGCCCGTACGACTCCCGGTCGACGGACACCGTCGCCGAGCTCTGCGGCGGGCTGCCGCTGGCGCTGCGCATAGCGGGCTCCTCGCTCGGGCCGCGCACCCGCGGCGCCCTCGCCGCCGATCTCGCCGCGTACGGGCCGGTCGCGCCGGTCGAGCGCGCGCTGTGGCTGCGCTACACCGACCAGTCCGAACAGGCGCGGCGGCTGCTGCGCCGGCTCGCGCTGGCCGGGCGGGCGAGCCTCGGCGCCGCGGCGGCGGCCGCGCTGCTCTCGACCGACGAGCAGGTGGCCGAGCGGCTGCTGACGGACCTGGCCGGGGCCGGTCTCCTGGACCATGTACGGGGCTCGCGCTACCGGCTGCACGACCTCGTACGGGGCTTCGCCCTGGCCCGGCTGCGGGACGAGGAGGAGGCGGCGGACCGGACCGCGGCCCAGGAGCGGCTGATCCGGAACTACGCGGACCTGGCCGGTGCGGTGATCCGCATGGTGGACGGCAAGATGTCGACCCGGGCCGGGCAGTTCGGCCCGCACGGGTTCGGTTCGCTGGACTCGGCGCTGCGCTGGCTGGACGACGAGTCGAGTTTCATCACCTCGGCGCTGCGGCACGCGGAGGGCGTCGACCAGGGGGCCGTACTGGATCTGCTGGGCGCGCTGTGCGACTACTGCCTGCTGCGCGGCGACCTCTACCGGCTGGGCGAGATCAGCGAGTTGACGCAGGCCGTGGACAAGGGGCTGCTGGAGCGCTCGGTGCAGTGGCGCACCGGCATCGCGGCCCGTCAGCTCGGCGAGCTGGACAAGGCCCGCACCACGCTGTCGTCGGTGGTCGGGCTCTACCGCGAGGCGCAGAACGAGGCGGGCACGGCGCTGGCGCTCTGCTCGCTCGGCATCACCCTGCACCACCAGGGCAATCTGACCGAGGCGGCGGCCCGGCTGCGGGAGGCGATCGAGCTCCAGTCCTCCGACGAGCAGGCCGAGGACCGGGCCTGGTCGCTGCACGCCCTGGCCGCCGTCGAACGCGACCGGGCCCATCTGGCGCAGGCCCTGACCCTCCTGGACTCCGCGCTGATCCTGCACCGGGAGGGCGAGTCGCTGCACGGCGAGGCGTGGACGCAGTTCCAGCTGGGCCAGACCCTGCTGCGGATGGGCGACGTGGGCCGGGCGAAGGATGCCCTGCGTACGGCCCTGGATCTGTACAGCCGCACCCGTGACGAGCGCGGCGAGGCCTGGGCGCTGACCCAGCTGGCCCGCGCCCGGCTGCTCGACGGCGACCCGGCCACGGCGGTCGAGGAGCTCCACCTGGCCCTGGCCCGCCACCGCGACAACGAGGACGCGCGCGGCGAGGCGTGGACGCTGTACTACCTGGGCCAGGCCCTGGAGGAGAACGGCGACACCGACCAGGCGGTGCGGCAGCTGGAGCGGGCGCGCACGATGTTCTCCCGGATGCGGGACGTGTACGGGCTGGCGTGCGCCCGGCACCACTCGGGCCGGGTCACCCGCGACCAGCGGGCGGTCCAGACCGGAAATCTGCGCAACTCCGGCTTCGCCCGGCAGCTCCTGATGGACGCCCGCGCGGACTTCCGGCGCATCGGGGTCGCCCACGGCGAGGCCTGGACCTGTCTGGAGCTGGCCCTGATCGACGCGGGCAACAACCGCGCCCCGCAGGCGCTGGAACTGTGCGGCGAGGCGGCGGAGCTGTTCGACTCCTACGGCGACACGCGGGGCGCGGACTGGGCCCGCTTCCTGCGCTGCACGCTGCTGCCCTACGCGTCACCGGGCGGCAGCGAGGTGGGCACGGTGGTGGCCCAGCAGGAACTGGCCGACCTGCTCCGGGCCGGTCACCCGACGCGCGACGGGAAGCTGGAGGACTGCGCGGAGGCGTTCACCGTGGTGCTGAACCGCGGCGTGGACCTGGAGGACGGCTGGCAGGCGTGGCGTCTGGGCATGACGCCGACGCGCCACGCCCGGGAGATCATGGGCGTGCCGGTCCCGCCGAGGGTGTGACGGCGCACCGGACGCCGCCTCGTCCTCGGCCGTCGGGCCCCGGCCCCATGAGGCGACGGTCCGGGAACCGGGCCGCCGCCGGAGGCCCCGGTGGCCGTCCTGGAACAGGGCGGCCGTCGGGCCCCGGCGGGCGCCCCGTACCTACTTCCGCTTCGCGGAACCCGCTCCCACGGCGGCGTCGGGCACCGCCTCCGGGTCCGGGGCCTCCACGAAGTCGACCTTGCCCATGTGCCGGTTCATGGACTTCATCAGCAGCCACACGCCGCCGGCGAGTGCCGCGAAGACGATGAAGCCGAGAACGCCGGGAGTCACCTTGTTGTCGCCGACCCCCTCTGCGAGAGGGACGAGATGGGTCAGTGCCTGGGTCGCGTACATATCAGGCATTGTCGCGGATGCCCTCGAAGAGGTCGCTCTCGGGGAGGGAGGTATCGACGAGAGACTTCGCCAGCTCGTACTCCTCGGTCGGCCAGACCTCCTTCTGGATCTCCATCGGAACGCGGAACCAGCCGCCGTCGGGGTCGATCTGCGTCGCGTGCGCGATGAGCGCCTTGTCGCGGATCTCGAAGAAATCCGCACACGGAACGTGCGTGGTCAGCGTGCGCTCGTCGCGCTCGAACTCCTTCCAGCGCTTCAGCCACTCGCCGTACGGGGACTCCAGGCCGCGGGCGAGCAGTGCCTCATGGAGCGCCACCGTGCGCGGCCGGTTGAAGCCCTGGTTGTAGTAGAGCTTCTGCGGCTGCCAGGCCGGCCCGAACTCCGACTCGGGGAACGTCTCGGTGTCCGCCGCGCCGTCGAAGGCGATCATCGTGATCTTGTGGGTCATGATGTGGTCGGGGTGCGGGTACCCGCCGTTCTCGTCGTACGTCGTGATGACCTGCGGCCGGTGGGCGCGGATGCTGCGGACGAGACGTCCCGCCGCCTTCTCCTCGTCCTCCAGGGCGAAGCAGCCCTCGGGCAGCGGCGGCAGCGGGTCGCCCTCGGGCAGGCCCGAGTCGACGAAGCCGAGCCACTCCTGTCCGACGCCCAGGATCTCCCGGGCCTCGTCCATCTCCTTCCTGCGCACCTCGTGGATGTTCTCCTCGATGTAGGCGTCGCCCTGGAGCTTCGGGTTGAGGATGGAGCCGCGCTCGCCGCCCGTGCAGGTCACGACCAGCACGTCCACCCCCTCGGACACGTACTTGGCCATGGTGGCCGCGCCCTTGCTCGACTCGTCGTCGGGGTGGGCGTGAACGGCCATCAGTCGCAGCTGCTCAGTCAAGACTCGATCCTCAGTGATTGGTCGCCATGAAGTGGTGCGTCGCGAAAGGACGCCGGTGTGGGGTGGCGGTCGGACGGTGTGCGGGAGGCTTCTATAGTGACCGAACCGGGGGGCGGAAAATTCCTCGATCCCCGGTACGGGAGGAACGATCATGACGGCGGTGCGCGAAGCCCTTCCGGAGAACCGCTACGGCCGCTCCGCCGACCAGCGCGCGGACCGCAGGCTCAGGATCATCGGTTCGGTGCTGGGCGTCGCCCTCCTCGGCGTGCTCGGCTGGATCGGTTACGACTACGTCGGCGGCCAGGGCATCAGCGCCGAGGTGATCAAGTTCAAGGTCGTCTCGGACGAGCGGGTCGATGTGCACCTGGAAGTGCGCAAGGGCAAGGACACCAAGGGCTACTGCACCCTCCGTTCGCAGCACGAGGACGGCAGTGACGTGGCCCGCAAGGACTTCCGCTTCGACGACCGCACGGATCGCATCGACCGCGTCCTGTCACTGCGTACGACATCCAGGGCGACCAACGTCGAGCTGCTCGGCTGCACCGACGACGGCGGGGCCGCGCACTGACGCCGGCGGCGCGGCGCGCTGACCGCCGCACGCCGGAGAAAAATCGCTGTTGACGCGGCTGACCTGCGTAAACGCAGTCCCGGTGGTTAACCTTCTCCCCCTTTTCCTGGGGAATTGTTAGGCTCGTGGTTTCGCCCACCCGTAGGGGCACATGCTTACGGGTAGGGCGATGCTTTGTATTCCCAGTACCGACGAGGAGCACCCTGTGACCCAGACCAGCGAAAACGTCACCTGGCTCACGCAGGAGGCGTACAACCAGCTCAAGGCCGAGCTGGAGTACCTGTCTGGTCCCGCGCGCACGGAAATCACCGTAAAGATCGCGGCGGCCCGTGAGGAGGGTGACCTCCGGGAGAATGGCGGGTACCACGCGGCCAAGGAGGAGCAGGGCAAGATGGAGTTGCGGGTGCGCCAGCTCACCCAGCTCCTGGAGCACGCGAAGGTCGGCGAGGCACCTGCCGACGACGGCGTGGTCGAGCCCGGCATGGTTGTGACGATCGCCTTCGACGACGACCCGGACGACACGATGACCTTCCTGCTCGCCTCCCGCGAGTACGCGAGCTCGAACATCGAGACGTACTCCCCGCAGTCGCCGCTCGGCACCGGCGTGAACGGCAAGAAGATGGGCGAGGACGCCGAGTACGAGCTGCCGAACGGCAAGACCGCCACCGTGAAGATCCTCGCGGCGAAGCCCTACACGGGCTGATACCGCACACCGCACACGCGGGGGAGCCCGCGGCCCGTCGGGCCGGGGGCTCCCCCGCGTGTGCGGCATCCCACGGACGCGGGTGCGGCGCACACGCCCGCGATGGGCGGTGCCTCCACTCCGAAGCGGTGGACGAACTCAGCTCATCACCAGATAGCCCGCGTCGCGCAGCGCCGCCGAGACCTCCTCGCAGTGCTCCGGCCCCTTCGTCTCCAGCTGCAGCTCCACCTCGACCTCGGTGAGCCCGAGCCGGGGATCGGTCCGCACATGGCCGATGTCGAGCACATTGGCGTCGACCACCGAGAGCACGCCCAGCAGTGTGGCCAGCGCGCCCGGCCGGTCGCTCAGCCGCAGCCGCAGGCTCAGATAGCGGCCGGCCGCGACCATGCCGTGGGTCAGGATGCGCTGCATCAGCAACGGGTCCACGTTGCCGCCCGACAGGAGCGCGACCACCGGCCCGCGGAAGGACTCCGGATCGCTCAGCAGCGCCGCCACCGGGCTCGCGCCGGCCGGTTCCACCACCAGCTTCGCCCGCTCCAGACAGAGCAGCAGCGCGCTCGACAACTCGTCCTCGGAGACCGTACGGACCTCGTCGACCAGCTCCCGGACCAGCTCGAACGGCACATCGCCGGGGCGCCCCACCTTGATGCCGTCCGCCATCGTGTGCAGCGGGCCGACCGACACGGGGTGGCCCGCGGCGAGCGACGGCGGATAGCAGGCCGCACCCGCCGCCTGCACGCCGACGATCCGCACGTCCGGCCGGATCGCCTTGACCGCCACCGCGATCCCCGCGGCGAGACCCCCGCCGCCGATCCCGACGACGATGGTGCGCACCTCGGGACACTGTTCGAGGATCTCCAGGCCGACCGTGCCCTGCCCGGCGATGATGTCGGGGTGGTCGAAGGGGTGGATGAAGACCGCACCGGTCTCGTGCGCGTACTCCTCGGCGGCAGCCAGCGTCTCGTCGACGACATGGCCGTGCAGCCGGACCTGCGCCCCGTACTGGCGGGTGGCGGCCACCTTCGGCAGCGGCGCCCCGACCGGCATGAAGACCGTCGACCGTACGCCGAGCAGCGCGGAGGCCAGCGCGACGCCCTGCGCGTGGTTTCCGGCGCTCGCGGCGACGACCCCGGCCGCCCGCTCCACCGGTGACAGACCGGCGATCCGCACATACGCGCCACGCAGTTTGAACGAACCGGTCCGTTGCAGGTTCTCGCACTTGAGGTGGACCGGGGCGCCCACGAGATCGGTGAGGTGGCGGCTGCCTTCCATGGCGGTCACCCGGGCCACACCGGAGAGCATCTTCTGCGCCCCGAGGACGTCGTCGAGGATCAGCGGAGGAAAGTGGCCGGGCGCGCGGAAGTTCATACCGTAAGTCTTGCAGCTCGGCAGGGGGCCGAACGCCTCATACGGTCCCGTCCTGCGCCGTTGTCCACAGGTTTGTGCAGCGCTGGTACGCGTTGCCCCGTGGCCGCGTACTCTGTCCCCCACCCACCCGAAACCGCACGAAGAGAGCCCCCGGCCATGCCCCCTCAGGACATGACGACAGCTGCGTCTCCTTCCGGGGGCGCCACCCCCGCATCCACGGATTCCGACCACGTGCTCGACGCGCTGCAGCACCAGGTCGCGGTATTCGCCCGCCGTGCCGAGCAGACCCGCCTCGGCGGTGTCGGCCAGGTGCGCAATTCGATGGACCGGGCCGCCTATCTGCTGCTCAACCGGCTGGACCGGGAGGGCCCGATGGGCGTCAAGGCACTGGCCGCGGGCATGGGGATCGACTCCTCGACCGTGACCCGGCAGGTCGCGCCCCTCGTCGACACCGGCCTGGTCAAGCGGACCTCGCACCCGGAGGACGGCCGGGCCGTCGTGCTCCAGCTGTCACCGCGCGGCCAGGCCCGGCTGGACGAGGTCCGCGGCTCCCGGCGCGAGCTCATGACACAGGTCACGGACGACTGGACGGCCGAGGAGCGCGAGACGTTCTGCGCACTGCTCACCCGGTTCAACGCCGCGCTGGCCGCCCGGCAGACCATCACGCACCAGGCACCCCCGGCCGGTTAGGTCCTGTCCTGTCGATCTTCGTGGATCAGCGAAGATCGGCAGGACAGGGCCTAGCGTCTTGACGTTCGGATCAGGCCGGAGTCCGGCGTGATCCGAACGGGAGGCCCCGGTTCCCGCCCGGCGGATGCCGCGACACCCGGGGCTCCGCACGGGCCACCGGACGCACGCCTCTTGACCTGAAGCCCCCGCAACGGCTCGGATGAGCACTGTGCGAGAGCGCCAGGCGGGCCGGGAGCGGCGCCGCGCCCGGGAGTTCGAGGCCTTCGTGGCGGGCGCGGCCGGCCGACTGCTGCACACGGCCACGCTGCTCACCGCCGAGCCCCTGCGGCCGCCCGGCGCGAACCCGCGGGCCCAGCGGATACTCATGGCCGCACTGGCCCACACCTACGCGCAGTGGGGACAGCTGCGGGGCGAGGACCCCTACGACCGCACCCGGCGGGAGCTGGCCGTCCGGTTCGCCCACGAGGTCTGGCGGCACCACCGGCCGCGCGGCGGACCGCTGGACCGGCTGACACCGCAGGAGCGCCTCGTTCTCGTACTGCGGCTGTACGAGGGGGTCGGGGAGGAGCAGGCCGCGGCCCTGCTGGGGCTTCCGGTGGAACGGCTCCGGTCGATCTGCAACCGCTCGGTGGCCACGATGCGCGGCACCCGCCGGCCCACGGCGCGGCGGTGGCCGCGACGGTCGCTGGAGGCGGCGCCGTGAGCCGGGGCGGCAACCGGGAGGACGAGGTCCGGCGCATGCTGGACGGCCCGCATCCGCAGGTGCCCGCCGACCTGGCACGGCGGGCCACCGAGCGCGGCGGCCGGATGCTGCGCCGACGGCTCCTGGCCCGCAGGCTGGCGCTGCTGGTGGTGTTCGCCGCGGTGGTCGCCTTCACGGTGTGGGCGGTGAGGGCGCAGCCGTGGCAGGTGCCGCCCGCCGAGACGACGCCGCCGCTGGACGGCTGGTGAGGGCCGGACCGGGGCGAACTATCCTGGAACGGGGCGACAAGGGGCAACCGGCCGAGGAGGCTGCGATGACCAGGAAAGTCGCCGACTGCCGCAAGTATCCGAGCGTCACGAACTGCTCGCTCACCATCTCGGGCGAGGAGGAGGAAGTGGTACGGGCCGCGGCCGAGCACGCCGTCTCCGTCCACGAGCACACCGACGGCGCGGAACTGCGCGACCAGATCCGGGCATCGCTGGACGACGAGACGGCCGACGCCTGAGTGAGGCCGGACGGGCCCGATCCCTCGAACCCGCCCGGTCATCCGCGTCCGCCCCGGCCCGCCGGGCGGGACTCGGGGCCCCTCGCGGGACGGGACGCAGGCCCTTCTGCCTGGACGAAAGCCCCTAGCCGAGCGCCTGAGTCAGATCGGCGATCAGGTCGTCGGCGGACTCGATGCCGACGGACAGCCGGACGAGGTCGGCCGGCACCTCCAGCGGGGAACCGGCCGCCGAGGCGTGCGTCATGCGGCCCGGGTGCTCCACGAGGGACTCGACACCGCCCAGCGACTCGCCGAGGGTGAACAGCTTCGCCCGGTTGCAGACGTGGACGGCGGCCTCCTCGCCGCCCACGACGCGGAAGGACACCATGCCGCCGAAGGCCTTCATCTGCTTGGCGGCGACCTCGTGACCCGGGTGCTCGGGGAGCCCCGGGTAGAGGACCTGGGTGACCTTGGGGTGCCGGGTCAGCAGGTCGGCGATCTTGGTGGCGTTCTCGCTGTGCCGGTCCATGCGGACCGCGAGGGTCTTGATGCCGCGCAGCACCAGCCACGCGTCGAACGGTCCGGCGACCGCGCCCATCGCGTTCTGGTGGTACGCCAACTCCTCGGCCAGTTCAGGGTCGTTGACGATCAGCGCGCCGCCGACGACATCCGAGTGACCGCCCATGTACTTCGTGGTGGAGTGCACCACCACATCGGCGCCCAGGGCGAGCGGCTGCTGGAGGTAGGGGCTGGCGAAGGTGTTGTCGACGACCAGTCGCGCGCCCGCCGCGCGGGCCACACCGGCGATCGCGGCGATGTCGGTGATGCCGAGCAGCGGGTTGGACGGGGTCTCCACCCAGATCGCCTTGGTGCGCGGGGTGATCGCCGCCCGTACCGCCGCCACGTCCGACGTGTCGGCGACCGAGAACTCCACGCCCCACCGCGAGACGACCTTCGCGAACAACCGGAACGTGCCGCCGTAGGCGTCGTTCGGGATGACCACGTGGTCGCCGGGGGTGAGCAGCGTACGGAGCAGGCAGTCCTCGGCGGCGAGGCCGGAGGCGAAGGCGAGCCCGCGGCGGCCGCCCTCCAGGGCCGCGAGATTGTCCTCCAGGGCGGTACGGGTCGGATTGGCGCTACGGCTGTACTCGTAGCCGCCGCGCAGTCCGCCCACGCCGTCCTGCTTATACGTGGACACCTGGTAGATGGGCGGAACAACGGCGCCGGTGAGGGGATCGGCGGTGTTTCCCGCATGGATCGCGAGAGTCTCGAAGCTGTGCTGGTCGCTCATGGGGCCCGAGCGTAGTTCGTCACGAGGGCGCCCACCGGGCTACCGGGCCGTCCGGTGACAATGGGGGCA
This sequence comes from Streptomyces sp. NPDC104309, assembly GCF_055584025.1. Taxonomy (NCBI): domain Bacteria; kingdom Bacillati; phylum Actinomycetota; class Actinomycetes; order Kitasatosporales; family Streptomycetaceae; genus Streptomyces; species Streptomyces sp. NPDC104309. Next base: position 339,048 of record NZ_JBVJMV010000004.1, read on the forward strand.
TGGAGATTCTCTGGTTCCTGATCGCGCTGTGCATGCTCGCCGCGGTCATCGGCCCGTTCGTGTTGCGCCGCCGCGGCGGTATCCGGCAGGTCGCGCCCGGTTCGCCGGACGCCGCCGACCCGGACACCTACGGCTTCGCGCGCCAGGAGGAACTGGACGTCCGGCTGCCGGGCCCGGACCAGGATCTCCTGGATGTGCTCGACGTCGTGCAGCGCTCCCAGGACTGGCGGGCGGCTTCGCAGCTGCTCGCCGGCACGCCCAAGGAGGGCGAGGTGCGGTGGCAGCGGGTGCAGGCGTTCGCCGGTGCCGCCTCGCTGGAACTGGCGCAGCAGCCCGGTGCGGGCGGCGCGTGGCTGCGGAAGTGGCGGGCCGAGGCACCGAAGGACGCGGGCGGCGCCGCGGTGCACGCCGAGTTCCTGGTGCAGCAGGCATGGCGCTCGTCGACCGCGGGGACGGACGACTTCCGGATCATCCTGGAGGAGGCCCGTACGGTCTGCGGCGAGGCGGCACTGCTGGCGCCCGGTGACCCGGTCCCGTACCTCGTCGAACTGGCCGTCGCCCGCGGACTCGGTTACTCCCACGAGGAGTTCGACCAGCTCTGGGCGAAGATCATCGACCGGGCGCCGGCCCACATGGGCGCCCACATCGCCGCGCTGCACTACTGGTGCGAGAAGTGGCACGGATCGCGCGAGGAGGCCGATCGCTTCGCCACCACGGCCGCCGCCCGCGCCCCGCACGGTTCGCTGCTGGCCGCGCTGCCGCTGTTCGCGGTGTACGAGCATCTGCCCGAGGTCAATCTCGTGCAGGGTTTCTACCGCAGCGCGGTGGTGACCAAGGCGGTCGAAGGTGCCCTGTTCGCAGTACACGCGGCCCGTCCGGACGATCCGATGCTCGCCCATGTCCGGCACCTGCTGATCCTCTTCCTCGTCCGGATGGAACGCTGGTCGGAGGCGATGAACCAGCTCGTCCACGTCGACGGTCACGTGGGCGCGCTGCCGTGGACCCAGAGCCCCGACCCGGCCGCCGAGTACACCGTCCACCGGGCGCTGGCGGTGGCCGGCTACGAGGCGAACGGCGGCAGTCCGGCGACGCTGCCCCGGTAGCCGTGCGCCCCGGCGCCCGGCGCCCGCTCCCCGGGTGACGACCGGGGGCGGCGCGGCCTCGGTCACCAGCTGCCCCGTTATCGCATTGCCGCGCCCGTCCGCGGGACGACATACTCCGATTCCCCACGCGCACCACGACCACCACCGTCGCCGCCAACCACCCTTTCCGTGGGGGGAATCCGTCCGATGACCCTGACTCTGCGCGCCGTCCGCGCCGTTGCCCTGCTCGCCGGTTTCCACCTGCTGGGCGTCCTCCTGCTCGCCGTCCTCTGCGTCGCCGACTGGGCCGTTTTCCGCTGGGCGTGGCTTCCCGTCGCCGTGATGTTCCTCGCCCGCACCTCGGTGCCCGCGCTCTCGATCGTGCGCAGCATGTCCCTGCCGCGCACGCCGGAACACGACGACGTACGCGGGCTGCGCGTCGACGACTCCCGGCAGCCCCGGCTCTGGGCCATGGTCCGCGACCTCGCCGACCGGACCGGAACCCGCGCGCCCGACGACCTCGTGCTCACCGCCGAGGTGAACGCCTCGGCCGTCGAGCACACCAGGCTCCTCGGCCTGGTCGCCGGACGGCGCCGACTCCTCGTCGGTGTAACGCTGTTGGCCGGAATGTCCGAGGCCCAGCTACGTTTCGTACTCGCGCACGAGATGAGCCGCTACGCCCATTCCGACACCCGCCTCGCCGCGGTCGTCACACGCGGCCGGGACCGAACCGCCCGCGCCGTCGCCCACTTCCGGGAACAGGCGGAGAAGGCCGTCGCCAGGGAGCGGGAACGCCAGGAGCAGAAGGCCGCGAAGGCACGCGCCAAGGGCGGGAAGCCCAGGAAGATCGACCCGGGCCACGCCGGCGCCTCGTACCGCTTCCTGGCGGAGCGGTACCGGAGGTACCAACGTTTCTGCACACGCGTCACGATGTCCGACATCGGCCGTGCGAAGGCCGCGGCCGACGTCGCCGCCGTGCGGATCGCGGGCCGCGACGTGAGCGCGTGCGCGCTGCGCGAGTTCCAGGTCCTCGGCCGCACGCACGAGGAGTACATGGACTCGTACGCCCTGCTCGGCGTGAAGGCCGGGCTGCTGCCCCTGCCCGGCCAGGTCCTCGGCGGCCTCCGGCACGTGCTGGCCGCGCGCAGGGACGAGCTGGACGAGATGCGCGACTCCCTGCCGCCCGGAGCCGGCGCCTCTCGCACGCATGGGTTGTTCACGGAACGCATCGCCCGGATCGAGGCGCTGCCGGACGACGGGCGCGCGCCGGCGCCCGTGGCACCGGCCCTGGACCTGCTCGTCGACACCGAGCGCACGCTGGCCGCTGTCGAAGAGCAGGTGCTGGCACCGGAGCTGCTGCGACTGCGCCGGGTCGACTGGCCGGATCTGGCACACGAGTCGGTGGCGGTGCACGAGGAGACGACGACGCGGTACATGGTCAGGGCGGTCGCCTCGGTGACCGGCGGCGACGGTTCGGCGGCAGAGGCGCTCGACGCCGTGGACGCGGGCGCACAGTGGCAGATCGCCGACTGTCTCCACAAGTCCGCCAAGGCCCGGCAGGCGACCGGCCGCGTGGCCCGCGAGTTCGCCAGGCACGCATTCCGCTTCGGGCTGCGGAAACTGGCCGAGGCCGAGTACGTACGGCAGGGACGTGCCCGCTGGCGGCTTCCCTGGACCGACGACGAGGCATCCCTGGAGCTGCCGCCGGGCCACGCGGAGCTGCTCCCGGCGGCGCTGGACGCGTCGGTGGCGGATGTCCCGGACACAAAGCCGCTGCGCGCCCTGCTCGACCCCGACCTCCGCCCCCTTCCCCACGCCGCGCTTCCCCGCATCGAACCGGAGCCCTCCACGACCACACCCCGGCTGCTCCCGTCGGCCACCGCTCTGCGCGAGTACCTCCGGGCGAAGGCCCGGAAGAAGGTACGCAGGACGCCGCCGTGGACCGCCCCCGGGAGTACCTCCGACCCGCACGACAAGAAGATCCCCGACGAGGAAATCCGCGACGAGGAGATCCGCACCACCCTCCGCTCCGGCGACTGGCGGGCGGGCGCCGCCTTCCTCCGCAAAGCGGGCCGGGACCGGCAGGAGCGCTACCGGCGCGCCGCCGTCCTCCAGGACGAGGCCGCAATCGACGACACCTGGCTGCTGGCCTGGCGCGCCGAACGCCCCGAGGACGCGGGCGCGGCCCTCGTGCACGCCGGCGCGTTGATCGGCGTCGCGGCGCAGGTGCACGGTACGCGTCCGACGCAGCACCCCACGTGGGAGCAGTCCTCCGTCTTCCGCGAGGTGATGGCCAGGGCTCGCGAGGCATGCCACGAGGCCCAGGCGCTGGCGGGCGACGACCCGTGTCCGTACGTCGCCGAGATCCCCTGCGCCCTCGCCCTCGGCTACGACCGGGCCGAGTGCCGTGCCCTGTGGGCGAAGATCGTCCTGCGCGGCGGGCCTCACCTCGCGGCCCACGACACGGCGCTCCGGTACTGGTGCCACCGCTGGGCCGGCTCGTACCGGCAGGCCGGGTACCTCGCACACGAGGCGGCGAGGCGGAGCAGCCCCGGCCGGCTGCTCTCTCTGCTCCCGCTGTACGCCGCGTTCAAGGAGGAACGAAGCAGCTCGGAAACGGACCCGGACGAGTACTACAAGAGCCCGGAACTGATCGCCGCGGCCGACGCCTGCCTGGCCGACGTGGCTGCCGCCGACGCGGCCGACGACGGGGACCGGCGGCTGGTCCGGGCCCGCCACATGCTCGCCTGGACGCTGTACTGGCAGGACCGGTACGAGGAGGCGATGGAGCAGTTCCGCCTGATCGACTACCCCGTCGCCGACAACGTCCCGTCGCCGTACGCCCCTTGGTCGTACTACACGTCTCCGAAGAGCTTCTTCACCACGTGCCACGAGTACAGCGCCCTGAAGGTCGCGGAGGACGACTGACCGCGACCGACCGCCACGGACGCGGCGGGGCGGCGGGGGCGCCGGAATCTCCGGCGCCCGCACCGCGTTGTACGGACCGTAGACCACAGCCCCGGAGGAGCCCCCGCATGTTCCTGCAACGCCGTACCCCGCAGCTCCCCACCCCCGAGGAGGCCCTGAAGGGCCGCCCCACCCCCGAATTCACCGTCCCGTCCCGCCACACGGTCCTCGGCAACCCACTGCTGGGCCCGTACCCGGAGGGTCTGGAGGTCGCGGACTTCGCGCTGGGCTGTTTCTGGGGCGCCGAGCGCAAGTTCTGGCAGACGGACGGCGTCTGGACGACGCTCGTCGGCTACCAGGGCGGCTACACCGAGAATCCCGCGTACGAAGAGGTCTGCTCGGGCCTGACCGGCCACACGGAGGCGGTCCGGGTCGTCTTCGACCCGAAGAGCGTCTCGTACGCCGGGCTGCTGAAGCTGTTCTGGGAGTCCCACGACCCGACCCAGGGCTTCCGTCAGGGCAATGACGTGGGCACGCAGTACCGCTCGGCGATCTACACCCACTCCCCCGAGCAGGCGGCGGCCGTGGCGGCCTCCCGCGAGGCGTACCAGAAGGTCCTCACGGGCTCCGGCTTCGGCGAGATCACCACGGAGATCCTCCCGGCCGAGGGCCGCACGTTCTGGCCCGCCGAGGCATATCACCAGCAGTACCTCGACAAGAACCCGGCGGGCTACTGCGGGATCGGCGGTACGGGTGTCTCCTGCCCGATCGGTGTGGCCGCCGCGCCGACGACCGAGGACTGACGCGACAGGGCCCGGTCCGGTGATCCGGTCCGGGCACGCGCCCGGCGATGTCAGTGGCGACTGCCATGCTTGCGTCATGTCTGAAGCGACCGCGCATGACTATCTCTGGTTCGACGAGCACTTTCCCTCTCTGGCCGAGGCGTACTGCGTCACGCTGGTGCGCGGGTCGGCTCCCGACGCCCTGCTGACACGGCTGGGCGCGACGGAGCTGTGCCGCATAACCGGCGTCGACGCTCTCAGCGAGCCCGCGTACGAGGTCTGGGACACGCATGACGGAGACCGGTTGTTCGCCGGGGTGACCGGGGTCGGCGAGTGGGCACTGATGATCGAGCCCAATGGCTACCTCGGAATCAGCGACGAATTCCTCGTTCCGCTCTCGCGCGGAACGACGGCCGTGTCGCACTTCCGCAACGTCAACGCCGTTGATCACTTCAACTGGTACGAGGACGGCGAACGGCGACTCCACTTCGAGCCGCTCTTCGCCTACTCACGTGATGGCAGCGATCCCGACGGTTCCTTGGACGCCATGCGGGCGGCGGGCTTCGATCTGAGTGAGGACGACGAGCGGAGCTACGAGCTGCACACGGAAGCCGCCTTCGCACTCGCCGAGCGGCTGACGGGCGTACGGCTCACCCGCGAACTGCTCGACGCGTCCGAGTTCCTGTGCGGGCTCGTGCCTCTGCCCACGCCCTGACGACCGGCATCGAGCGTCACCCGGGCCGGGGGCGCTCCCTGAACCCGGGTGGAACCGGATGAAGACCGGCCACCGACCCCGGCCGGTCATCGCTTTCCGGCGGGGATCGGCCATCGGACGAAGAGGAGTTCTCCACCGATGACGAGCGAAGGCCGCGGCACCGCTGCCGTCCCGGCCGGGCGGCCCTGGTTCATGGTCAATGAAGTCGTGGCGTTCGTCGTCGAGTTGGCCGCGCTGGCCGCTCTGGCCTGGTGGGGATTCACCACCGGGGACGGCGTGGCCGGCCGGCTGCTGCTGGGGATCGGAACGCCGGCGGTGGCCATCGTGCTCTGGGGAATGTTCGCCGCCCCCCGCGCCCGTTTCCGGCCGCCCCTCGCGGGGGTTCTGCTGGTCAAGGCGGTGGTGCTCGGCGGTGGTGTGTGCGCCGTCCACGCGGTGGGACATCCGGTGGCGGCGGTGTTCTTCGGAGTCGTGGTGGTCGTGAACACGGGCCTGGCGGAGACCTTTCGGCGCCGCGCGCTGCCGGCCGCCTGACACCGCTCGGCCCGGCCGTGAAGGACGGCCGGGCCGAGCGGTCGTTCAAGGGGCCGGCGGATCAGATGAGGCCCTGCGCGAGCATCGCGTCCGCGACCAGTTCGAAGCCGGCGATGTTGGCGCCGACCACGTAGTTGCCGGGGCTGCCGTAGCGCTCCGCCGTGGTGTAGCAGGAGTCGTGGATGTGGCGCATGATCTCGGCGAGGCGCTCCTCGGTGTGGGAGAACGTCCAGGAGTCGCGTGAGGCGTTCTGCTGCATCTCCAGGGCGCTGGTGGCGACGCCGCCCGCGTTGGCCGCCTTGCCGGGGGCGAAGGCGACGCCCGCCTCCTGAAGGACGCGTACGGCCTCCGGTGTGGTGGGCATGTTGGCGCCCTCGGCGACGGCCTTCACACCGTTGCGCACGAGGGTCAGCGCGTCGGCCTCATGGAGCTCGTTCTGGGTGGCGCAGGGCAGGGCCACATCGCAGGGGACGTTCCAGACGCCGGCACCGGCGACGTACCTGACGTGTTCGCCGCGCCGCTCCGCGTACTCGGAGACCCGGCCGCGGCCGGCCTCCTTGATCTCCTTGAGCAGGGCGAGGTCGATGCCCTTCTCGTCCACGACGTAGCCGTTGGAGTCGGAGCAGGTCACCACCGTCGCGCCGAGCTGCTGGGCCTTCTCGATCGCGTAGATCGCGACATTGCCCGAGCCCGAGACGGCGATGCGCTGCCCGTCGAGGGACTCGCCCCGGCTGCGGAGCATCTCGGCGGTGAAGAGGACGCAGCCGTACCCGGTCGCCTCGGTGCGCGCCTGGGCGCCGCCCCAGCCCAGGCCCTTTCCGGTGAGGACTCCGGACTCGTAGCGGTTGGTGATCCGCTTGTACTGACCGAACAGGTAGCCGATCTCCCGGCCGCCGACGCCGATGTCACCGGCGGGAACGTCGGTGTACTCCCCGAGGTGACGGTGGAGTTCGGTCATGAACGACTGGCAGAACCGCATGATCTCGGCGTCGGAACGGCCCTTCGGGTCGAAGTCGGCGCCGCCCTTGCCGCCGCCGATGGGCATGCCGGTGAGCGCGTTCTTGAAGATCTGCTCGAAGCCGAGGAACTTCACGATGCCGAGGTTGACCGAGGGGTGGAAGCGCAGTCCGCCCTTGTACGGACCGAGCGAGCTGCTGAACTCGACGCGGAAGCCGCGGTTCACGTGGATGTCGCCGGAGTCGTCGGACCACGGCACGCGGAAGATGAGCTGGCGCTCCGGCTCGCAGACGCGCTCGATGATCCGGGCGTCCACGAACTCGGGCCGCTTGGCGAGGACCGGGCCGAGGGTCTCCAGGACCTCTCGTACCGCCTGGTGGAATTCCTTCTCGCCCTGGTTGCGGCGGAGTATCTCCGCGTACAGCGGCTCGATGACACGGTTCTCGGTGGCGTGCGGGGTAGCGGAGTCAGGGGTGACCGGCATCTGATCAAGACCTTCCGTGGGTCGGCAGTGCGCGCGAAGGTGCCCCCGTCCCGAAGGGCACCAGCGGTCCCCCTCCCCATTGAGGGCGTCGCCCGGTATCGCGCGCTCTGCGGCTCACGAAAGCGACGTACAGAACCGTTGTGGCATACCGATTGTCCCAGTGACCCGGAAAGATGCGCCACGGTATCCGCATAGTGGGCCCCCGGCCGTGGCCGAGTTCATGCGTCGGCCGGGCGGCGCAGCATCCACAGGCCCGCGCCGGACGCGAGGACGACCACACCGGAGACGACGCTCAGCGCGATCTGCAGGCCGCCGTCCCCCACGAGGAAGTTCAGGCAGACGTTCGCGGCGACCGCCGCGCACAGCACGGTCCAGAGCAGTGCTTTCATGATGATCCTCCGTGGTCGGGGTGGTCTCTCGTGATGGCTCCATCCTTCCGTCGCACGCCCGTCGCCACGAGGGACCGGCCACCCGGAACGGTGGTGTAGCCAGCTGCACCGTGGTGCGGGGACGCGTAGCCGGCCGCACCGTGGTCCGGAGAGCCGGGGCCCGCTGCCGGGACCGGCCGCCCGTGCCGGGTCCTCGTCACCCACCGCCCACGGGCCGGGAGACGGCCCGGCCACCGGCACGGGGCCCGCACGACCCGTCGTCCGTCGGCGCGGGCGCCGCGTACCGGCTCAGCATTTTCCCTGCCGGAGCAGTCCGTACGAGGAGTCGATCCGGTACTCCCCGGCCGCCGGCGCCTTCAGCCGGGTCCACTCGCCCGCCCGCTCCACACAGCCGGTGTCGGTCCGGAGCCAGGGGGAGTAGGCGACACGCAGGATCACGGACCCGCGCGCGCGGGTCCGTACGACGAGTCCGGCGCCGTCGCCGCGGACGACGGACGAGCCGGCGCCCAACACCATGGGCGTCGCGTCCTCCACCCGGTAGACGCGCCAATGTGTGTCCTGCCACACGGGCCTCAGCCAGCCCGGCTCGTCGCGCACGAGCGCGGCCACGTCCTTCGCGGCCCAGTCCGGGGTGCCTTCCGGCAGGACGATGTATCCCACCGCCCACCGGTGAAGCCAGTCGCGGTACTTCTCGGCGGAGAAGGAGCCTTCGTAGAAGAGCGCGCCGCGCTCCACGTCGAGCTGGCGATTCCAGCCACGGGCCAGATTGACGTGGGGGCCGAGGGCGCTCGTCTCCCGGTGATTGACGGCGGGCACCACTTCGACGCGTGTGCGATCGGCCCCGAGGCGGTCGAGGGCGGCCACCACCCCCTTGGTCTCCGTGGCCCAGGCCGGGACGGGAGTCGACATCTCCAGCACATGGACGGCGTGCTGCGTGACCCACTGGAGGGACAGGGCCAGGGCCGCGCCGAAGGCGGCCTTTTGCCAGAACCGCACCCCGTGGGCAAGCAGCGCGGCGAGCAGGACCGGTGGTCCGAACAACTCGGCGAGGCGGATGACGTTGGAGCCGACCGGCGACGGAACGAGAACGGTCAGCACGACCCCGACCGCGTAGACCCCCGCGCCGAACCGCAGCACACGCCACTCCCGCGGCGCCGCCGCGAGGAGCAGCACGCCGAAGAGGACCGGCTTCCAGACATCGCTCGTCGCCATCGGCATCTCGCCGCTGAAGGGAAACAGCAGGGTGGTCAGTCCCACCACGGCGGCGGGCGGGGCACACAGCACGGCGGCCCGTCGCCAGTCCCGGTCCAGCAGCCAGCCCGCGCCCGCGACCAGCAGGAAGAGTCCGGCGACCGGACTGGCCATGGTCGCCAGCGCGCCGAGGACGGCGGAGCGGACCAGGCGGCGCGAGCCGCCCACGAGCGCCAGGCAGGAGCCCAGCCCGAGGGCCACCCCCAGGGCGAAGGTGGAACGGCCGGACGCCACATTGCACCAGAGGGTCAGCGTTGCCAGCAGAGCGGGCCACAGGGGACTGCGCATCCCACTGCGGACGCACAGGCTCGCCGCCAGCCAGGAGGCGGCCACCCCCGAGAGCACGGTGACGGTCCGCACGCCGAGCACCGCCATCAACTGCGGTGCGACGACGCTGTAGTTGGCGACGTGGATTCCCCCGTACCAGGAGAGGTTGTACGGGGTGCCGGGATGCCGTGCCACGAAATCGGTCCAGGCCACCTGAGCCGCGAGGTCTCCGCCGCCGGTGGCGAGAAGAGCCGCCCAGAGCGCGTGGAGCGGCACGGAGAGGGCCGTGGCCAGGAGCGGCACGCGATGCCTCTGCCAGACGGCGTCGACCCGCTGGGACCCGTCGGGGCGCGTACGTTGCGTGGGCAGTTCGGGCGTCTCGACGGAGGGTTGCACAGGCAGTTCCGTTCAGTGGCTGAGCGGGAGCGGCGGTGAACACGCTAGCGCTGCGACCGGAAGGGTTCACCGGCTCGCGACACCCGGCATGGCACCTCGCCACGTTGTCGCCCCACCCGAGTGCGTCCGGCACGAGGGCGGTCCTCCGCCGTGCGACGCACCGCACCGGACGCCGCGACCTTCCGGCAAACCTTTCCGGCCACAGCACCGGCGTCCCTCGCTCGGATCACGCCGGGCTCGCGTGCCCCGGTCGCTGATCCGGCCTGATCCGGACGACCCCGGGTGCGACGTGGCAAAAACGCGCCCCTGCGCGGGCAGGGACGTGAGTGCGCATCCGGGGCACGTGGGAGCGGGCGATCGGACATGATGCCGTCATGACGACGCCACGGGGGCACAGACGTACCCCGAGCTGTTCCCGGCCGACGACCGCACCGGCCACCCGCCCGCCGCTGGGACACGGGCGGCCAGGGCCTGCGGGACCGTACGGCCGCCCGGCGCTGCCGCCCGTCCCCGGGCAGCGCGCCGCGCCGCGCGTCCCGCCGCGGGTGGGCGACATGCGCCGCTATCTCGCCATCGGCCTCGACGGCTACCTCTGTCTGGTCACCGGCGGCTTACTCGCCCGGCCGTACGTGGTCACGGCCGACATCGCCGAGGCCGTCGGTCTGCTCCTCGGCCCCGCGCTCGCCTTCTCGTTCCTCAATCACGTGGTCCTCACCGCGCTCGCCGGAGGCGGCGCGGGCAAGCTGATCATGGGGATACGGGTGATCGGACTGCCCGACGCCGGACGCCCGGGGCCCGGCCGGCTGGTGCGGCGCTGGCTGTACGGACTGGGCCGGCTGCCGTTGCAACCGTGGTACGCGCTGCGCGCGTACCTCACGGGCCCCGGCCCCCTTCCCCTCAGCGCCCTCTGGAGCAGCGGGCAGACCGATCCGACGGGATTGCGCCAGGTCCGCCGCAGCGACCTCGTCGCCCACCGGAACGCCGCGGCCCACCGGTGAACCCGGCCGGGACCGCGGCCGCCCACCACTGACCCCGGACCGGCCACGCCCCGCGGCCGGTCAGGACCCCGGCCTCACCGGCCCGGCCGGCCCCCGCACGTCCCCTCTCAGGCCGCCGCGTTCTCCGTGATGGTGACCTCGCCCTTGCGGATGGTCGCCAGCCGTGGCGCCCGCCGGGCGATGGCGCTGTCGTGCGTGACCATGATGAAGGTCAGTCCGTGCTCCTTCCACATGGTCTCCAGCACCTCCATGACCTCGTCGCGCATCGACTCGTCGAGGTTGCCGGTGGGTTCGTCGGCGAGCAGCACCTTCGGCCGCTTCACCAGCGCTCGGGCGATCGCCACCCGTTGCTGCTGGCCCCCGGACATCTCGCCGGGCAGATGCCCGAGCCGTTCACCGAGTCCGACGGAGTCCAGTGCCTCGGCGGCCCGCCTGCGCCGCTCGGACGCCTTGCCGCCCAGCGGCACGAGCGCGGTCTCGACGTTCTCCTGGGCGGAGAGCGTCGGGATGAGGTTGAAGCTCTGGAAGACGAAGCCGATGTTCTGCGCGCGCACCTGGGTGAGCTTGGCCTCGCCGAGCTTCGCGAGGTCCACACCGTCGAGTTCGACACTGCCGCTCGTGGGGCGGTCGAGACCGCCGAGCATCTGCAGCAGCGTGGACTTGCCGCCGCCGGTGGGGCCCTGGATGACCAGCCGTCCGCCGTCCTCGATGGTCAGGTCCACACCGGCGAGCGCGTGGACGGTGGTCTTGCCGCGCGTATAGCGCTTGGTGACGTCTCTGAGCGTATACATGGGTCAACTCCTGCTGGAACAAAGGGGGTGGGACGCCGGGGGGGCTATTCGACGCGGCGCAGGGCGTCGGCGGGGCGCAGCCGGGAGGCCCGCCAGCCGCCGAACGCGCCGGCGATCAGCCCGCCCGCCACGGCCAGGGCGACGGCGATCAGGATGATGGAGAGCGAGACGGGTGCGGTCAGCGCGACGTCGAGCGTCCTGGCCGCGCCGGGACCGCCCGGACCGGCCATGAACCTGCCGCCGCCCGAGGAGCCGAGCTGTGCGGTGAGGGTGGGGCTGATGGCGGTCACGACGTACGCGCCGGCGAGTCCGACGGCGATGCCGAGCACCCCGCCCAGCAGCCCGTTGACGAGCGCCTCGCCGACGACCTGGCGGGTGACCCGGCCGCTCTTCCAGCCGAGCGCCTTGAGGGTGCCGAACTCCCGGACCCGGCGGCTGACCGCCGAGGAGGTGAGCAGCCCGGACACCAGGAAGGCGGCGGCCAGAACCGCGATCGACAGCCACTTGCCGACGCCTGCGGCCAGGTCGGAGGCGGTGGAGAGGGAGCCGGAGACGGTGTCGGCCAGATCGGCGGAGGTGGTGACCGTCGTGTCCGGGACGTTCTTCTGGATGGTGGACTTGACCTTGTCGATCTGCTGCGAGTCCGCGGCCTTCACATAGACCGTGGTGACCTTGTTCTTCGAGTCGGCGAGGGTCTGCGCCCGCTTCAGCGGGATGTAGAGGTTGGCGGCCGCGTCACCGCTGTCGGCGGTCGAGACCCCGACGATCGTGAACTTGGTCCCGTGGATGGTCACGGTCTTGCCGACGTCGAGCTTCTTCTCCTTGGCGTACGCGGAGTCGACGACGGCGACCTTCGCGTCGGTCTCGGACGTCTTGAACGTACGGCCCTTGGTGATCTTCGAGGAGGTCAGCGGGCCGAGGCCCTGCTGGGTGACATCGGTGCCGTACACGGAGTAGGCGTTGACATCGAAGGAGGCACCGCCGCCCCGGACCTCGCCCTGCGGCTGCGCGGCGCCGCCGCCCTGCCCGCCGGGACCGCCCCGGTTGTCCTGGCCTCCCGTGTCGCCCTGCTGCTTGAACTCGCCGCGCTTGAACTGGCCGTCGACCTTCATGACGTTCAGGCTGAGTCCGCCGACGGCGCCCGCGACACCGTTCTGTCCACCGATCGCGGCGACGGTGGAGGAGGCCAGCGTCTGGAAGCCCTGTACCAGGACCCGGTCGCTGCTCTGTGTCGAGTCGTCGTCGATGCCCTTGGCGTCGAACTCGAACTTCGGGCGTCCGCCGCCGGAGCCGGGAGCGACGGCGGCCTTGGTGACCGTCATGTCCGTACCGAGGCCGTACAGCGATTGCAGGACCTTGTCCTGGGCCTTGCTCATGCCGGAGGAGACCGAGCTGACGACGATGACCAGCGCGATGCCCAGGGCGAGTCCCGAGGCGACGACCAGCGCCGCCTTTCTGCGGCGGCGCAGCTCGCGCCGGAGGTAGGTGAAGAACATGGCGCGAAGCTACGGACCGGTCGTGATGGTGGGTTAAGGCCACGATGAGAGCCGGATGAGAACACCGCGTACGCCGAAGGCGGCGGCACCGCGGATCCGAGGGGATCCGGGTGCCGCCGCCTCCGTACGGGATTCGGGACTGCGGGAGGGATGGTGCGTGCGGGTCAGGCCTGGGAGCCCGCCGTCCACTCCGCCCAGCTCATGTTCCAGCCGTTGAGGCCGTTGTCGGGGGTGATGTTGCGGTCCGGGGAGTTCTTGACGATGACCACGTCGCCGACGAGGGAGTTGTTGTAGAACCAGGCGGCGGGCTGGTTGGCGTCGTTCGCGCCCTTCACGTCGGCGAGACCGACACAGCCGTGGCTGGTGTTGGCGCTGCCGAAGATCGACCGCGCGCCCCAGTAGTTGCCGTGGATGAAGGTGCCCGAGGTGGAGAGCCGCATGGCGTGCGGCACGTCCTTGATGTCGTACTCGCCCTTGCCGTCGCCGTCGGTGAAGCCGACCGTCGCGCCGTTCATCCGGGTCTCCTTGAACTTCTCGGAGATCACCATCTGCCCGTTGTACGTGGGGTTGGCGGAGGAGCCGGAAGAGATCGGGATGGTCTTGATCGTCTTGCCGTTCTGGGTGACGGTCATCATCTTCGTGTTGGCGTCGACCGTCGAGACCTGGTTGCGGCCGATCTTGAAGGTGACCGTCTTCTGCTGCACACCGAAGACGCCGTTCGCGCCCTCGACGCCGTCCAGCGCCAGCTTCAGCGTGACGGTGGAGCCGCCCTGCCAGTAGTTCTCGGGGCGCAGGTCGAGACGCTGCGCGTTGAACCAGTGTCCGACGACCTGCTGGCCGCTGCTGGACGTCACGGTGATCCCGTCCTGGACGGCCTTCTTGTCCGTGATCGGCTTGTTGAAGTTGACCGAGACCGGCATGCCGACGCCGACCGTGGAGCCGTCCTCGGGGGTGAAGTTGCCTATGAAGCTGTTGGCGGGCGAGACGGTGGTGAACGAGGAGTTCTCGTGTGCCTCGCGGCCCTTGGAGTCCTTGGCCGTCGCGCTGATCTTGTACGTGGTCGAGCGCTCCAGCTGGACGTCCGGCTTCCAGCTCTTGCCGTCGGCGGCGAGCGTGCCCTTGACGGCCGCACCGGCCTGCGTGGTCATGGCGACCTGGGACAGCGTGCCCTTGGCGACAGTGACCTTCGCGTCGTTGTTGATGCTCGCGTTGGTCACGCCGTTCTTCGGCGCGATCGCGATCTGCGCCTCGGACGCGTCCTGGGCCGCCGCCTTGTCGACCTCGGCCTGCGACTTCTTCGAGCTCTGGGCGCTGCCGCCGCTCGCGTCGCCTTCGTTGCAGGCAGTGAGCACCAGCACGCCGCCAAGCAGTGCGGACGCGGCCATCAGGCCCCTGCGCCGCTTGCTTCCCGTCATCACACGCTTCTCCATCGTTGCCGAATCCCCAAAAACCCCGAGCAGAGCCGCCGACGCCCGGCGAAACCCGTCAATGTTCCTAGAACCCATGGAAAGGGTCCTTCGTTCCACATCCAAGAGAGATGTGGGGAACAACACTCACCGACGCATCCGTAGCAGCGGTGGTTCCCGCTTCCGATCACGTATATGCGAGACCGGTACGCACCACGGCCCCGGCCCACGGAAAGCGGGCCGGGGCCGGTGCTTCACACCTGCCGGAGCCGTTGTTCCGCGCCGCCGCTCACGTCGTTGTGTCCGCCGTCGTCCTCACCCATTGTGCGGGACGACCTCGTCGACCTCGTCGACCTCGTCGACCTCGTCGACCTCGTCGTCCTCATCGCCGCCCTCCTCGTCCTCGTCGAGGTCCCAGCCGTCCGGGTCGTCCGGGTCGTAGTCGACGGTCTCGCTGGTCCAGGACGCCTGAGCGAGTTCGACCCCCGGCACCTCGCTGACCAGGTCGAACGGATCGACGAGGGAGGCGAGGGCCTCCGCGCCGTCCTCCCGCACGGCCTCCTCGGCCCGTACGCGTTCCTCGGCGGCCTCACCGCCGGGCTCCCCGTACTCGGCGGCGATGGACTCCAGCGCGGTGCCGCTGAGGGCGTCGGGGTCCGTGATCTCCAACACCATTTCGACGCGAAGCCGAACAAACCGTGATGTCTCAGAAGTGCTCATGTGCCGGAGCGTAAGCTCCCCGCCCCTGCGACTTTCCCGCGACCCGCTGCTTTCACTAGCATCGGCGTACAGGCCTAACTCACGGCTGTGACAAGGGGGATCGATTCCGTGGCCGCTGCTCGCCGCCCGCTCCTGACCGCCACCGCCGCGGGCACGTTGCTGGCCGCCCTGTGGTTCGTCCCGTCCGCCAACGCGACGGACGAATCGGCCGGCGCTCCGGGCGCCCGGAGCCGGCAGGCCACCGCCGCCGAAGGCACCGCGACGGGCCCGAGGCTCGCCGACACCGGCGCCGGGGTCGACACCACCCCGTATCTGATCGGCGGCACCGCGTTCCTGGCCATCGGCGCGGCGTTCGTCACCTGCTCGGTCCGCCGCACCCACGGTTCGATGCGCCGCACCGACGCCCTGTCCGCCTGAACAGGCCGGGATCTTCAGGGTTCTTCGTCCCGATCATGCCGGACCGGGCACCGGACCCCGCTCCCTGATCCGGCCCGATCCAGACGAAAGGCCCCCAGGACCTCTCGTATGGATCAGGCCGGGCTCGCGTGCCCCGGTGCCGCGCCTCGCCGCGTTGTCGTCGGTCGCCATGGCGCCGCCATGACTCCCTCCTCCGCCTTGCGATCCACGGCACCGGACCCCGCTCCCCGATCCGGCCCGATCCAGACGAAAGGCCCTAGGCCAGCGGTCCGGTGACCGGCTCGACCGCCGCGACCAGCTTTCCGGTACGGACGAACGCGTCCGCCGCGGCCAGGTCCGGCGACAGGAAGCGGTCCGGCCCCGGCCCCTGGACACCCGCCGCACGCAGCGCCTCGATGGCCGCCTGCGAGGCGGGGGCGGGAACGAGGCCCTGCGCGGCGCGCAGTTCGATGGCGCGGGTCGCCGCGTACAGCTCCACGGCGACGATCCGGGCGAGGTTGTCGACGGCGGTACGGAGCTTGCGCGCCGCCGACCAGCCCATGGAGACGTGGTCCTCCTGCATCGCGGAGGACGGGATCGAATCGGCCGAGGCGGGGACCGCGAGCCGCTTCATCTCGCTGACCAGGGCGGCCTGGGTGTACTGCGCGATCATCAGGCCCGAGTCCACCCCGGCGTCGTCGGCGAGGAACGGCGGCAGCCCGTGCGAACGGTTCTTGTCCAGCAGCCGGTCGGTGCGGCGCTCGGTGATCGAACCGAGGTCGGCGGCGACGATCGCCAGGAAGTCGAGGACGTACGCGACGGGGGCGCCGTGGAAGTTCCCGTTGGACTCGACCCTGCCGTCGGGCAGGACGACGGGATTGTCGACGGCGGAGGCCAGTTCGCGGGCCGCGACGATGCCGGCGTAGTCGAGGGTGTCGCGTCCGGCGCCATTGACCTGGGGGGCGCAGCGCACGGAGTAGGCGTCCTGCACACGGGGCGCGTCGTCCTGATGGTGACCGGTGAGGCCGGAACCGGCAAGCACCCGCAGCATGTTGTCGGCGCTGACACCCTGGCCCGGGTGCGGGCGGATGGCGTGCAGTTCCGGGGCGAGCACCTTGTCCGTGCCGAGCAGCGCCTCCAGGGAGAGGGCGGCGGTGATGTCGGCCGAGGTGTAGAGGTTCTTCAGGTCGGCCAGGGCCATGACGAGCATGCCGAGCATGCCGTCGGTGCCGTTGAGGAGGGCGAGGCCCTCCTTCTCGCGCAGCTCGACCGGGGCGATGCCATGAGCGGCGAGCAGCTCACCGGCGGGGCGCACGGTGCCGTCGGGACCCTCCGCGTCGCCCTCACCCATCAGCGTCAGCGCGCAGTGGGAGAGCGGGGCCAGGTCGCCGGAGCAGCCGAGCGAGCCGTACTCGTGGACGACGGGGGTAATGCCCGCGTTGAGGACGTCGGCCATGGTCTGCGCGACCTCGGGGCGCACACCGGTGTGCCCGGAGGCGACCGTCTTCAGCCGCAGGAACATCAGGGCGCGGACGACCTCGCGCTCGACCCGCGGGCCCATGCCGGCGGCGTGCGAGCGGACGATGTTGCGCTGGAGCTGTGCCCGGAGGTCCTGGCTGATGTGCCGGCTGGCCAGCGCTCCGAAGCCGGTGGAGACGCCGTAGACCGGCTCGGGCTTGGCGGCGAGCGCCTCCACGATCTCGCGGGCGGCGGCGAGCGCGCTCACGGCGTCCGCGGAGAGCTCGACGCGGGCGTTGCCGCGGGCCACGGCGATGACGTCCTGGGCGGTGGTGCCGGACGTCCCCACCACGACTGTATGCATATCCATATTCAGAAGCGTACGGATTGAATCCCTTCATGTCACTAGTGGTCGCGCGGTTGACCCCTTACGGCCTCGCCCGCGATTGTCAGCGGCGTCGCGGTGTCCGGGACCTCCGCCTCCGGCGTTGTCGTCAGTCGCCGACGCTCCTTCCCCAAGCTCTCGGCTGCGTTCGAGCAGGGGAGGCCCCATCCGACTCCCTCCTCCGCCTTGGATTCGAAGGCCCCGGACACCGCTCCTTCTCCCACTGCCAATCGTGGGCGAGGCCGCTACCGATCCGGTCACACGGTCAGGGACGGCTGCCACGCAGGTGGCGGCGGTCGTGCGGGGACCTGGGCGGCGCGTCGGCCAGCCGGATCACCTCCCCGTCACGCCCCGCCACCACCGGCTCCGTGGAGCGGGCCGCCTTCGCCCGGTACTGGGCCGCGTCCGCCAGCCGGAAGAGCCGTCGCGCCGACACCACCGGGCCGATCGGATCACCGGTCGAGGCGAGCCCGCACGCCACCCCGTCACCGAGCTCCAACTCGGCCGCCCGCTCGCAGAGTTCGGCGGCCACCCGGATCACCTCGTCCGCTTCGGGGCCCACCGCGAGCAGACAGAACTCATCGCCGCCGAGCCGGGCCGCGAGCGCTCCGGGCAGCATGGCGCCGCAGCGGGACAGTACCGAGCCGAAACGTTCCAGCAGGCGGTCCCCGACGGCATGACCATGAGTGTCGTTGACCCGCTTCAGTCCGTTGAGGTCGCAGACGACCAGACTGACCACCGCCCCGTCCGCCCGGTGCTGCTCCACCGCCTCGTCGAGCCGCACGTCGACGGCACGACGGTTGGCCAGCCCGGTCAGCGGATCGGTGAAGGCGAGCTTGCGGACCTCTTCGAGCCGTTCGGTCTGGGAGATCCCGGCGGCGACGACCGCGGCCAGCACGGTCGCGAAGTCCGCGTCCTCCCGGCCGAACACCGGCTGCCCCACCGGGCGGGCCACATACAGCTCGCCCCAGGCCCGCCCGTGCAGCACGATCGGCGCGACCACGCAGCAGCCGCGCCCGCGCCGGCGCAGGGCCGCCACCCGCTGCTCGCAGTACCCGCGCCCGTACCCCCGCACCCCCGCGCACGGCGTCCCGTCCGCCGGACCGTCGGCGGTCTCCACCCAGGCGTCCGGCTCACCGCCACCGGCCCACCGTTCGTGCAGGAACTCGGTGATCTCCGGGAACTGGTACACCGGATACGTCTCCTCCTCGGGGAACTCCTCCTCCCCCTCGGCCCGTTCGCCGGCGTTCACCAGAACGCGCAGCCGCCCGCGCCCCCGCTCCCAGACGGAGAGCGCGGCGAAGCTGCCACCCAACGCCTCGCACGCCCCCAGCGCAGCCGCTCGCCACGACCCCCGCGGGGTGTGCGCCGCCGCCATCGTCTGCGCGAGCGAAACCACGGCCCGCAGCCGCACATCATCACCCATCGCTACAGCTTATGTAGTTTTGTGGTGATTTGATCAGTTTGCGACGTCGATCGCGTTCGCTGCGTGTCTCCTTGAACACGCAACGTCACTCACCGGGCCAGTTCGGCTTCCTCTTCTCGTTGAACGCGGCCACTCCCTCGGCCCGGTCGCCGGAGAAGGCCACCGACCGCCAGGCGGCGTCCTCGACTTCGAGACCGGCCCGCAGATCGAGGCCGTGCCCCAGGCGCAGCGCGCGCTTGGCAGCCCGCAGCCCCACCGGGGAGTTGGCGGCGATCCGCCCCGCGAGCGCCAGCGCGGTCTCCCGGTCCCGTCCCGCCTCCACCAGCTCGTCGACCAGCCCCGTCTCACGCGCCTCGGCCGCGTCCACCCGCCGCGCCGTGAAGACCAGCTCGGCGGCGCGCGCCGCACCGATCCGCCGCGGCAGCAACTGCGTGCCGCCGCCGCCCGGGATGACACCGACCGACACCTCGGGCAGCCCCACCACGGCCGTGCGGTCGGCGACGATCAGGTCGCAGGACAGGGCCAGCTCGAATCCACCACCGAGTGCGAAGCCGTGCACGGCCGCGATGGTCGGCATCGGCAGTTCCAGTACGCCGGTGTACGCGGCACGGGCCGTCGGGCGCTGACGCAGCAGCTCGGCGTCGGTGAAGGAGTTGCGCTCCTTCAGGTCCGCGCCCACGCAGAAGGCCCGTTCATGGCTGGACGTGAGGACGGCGACCCGTACGCCCGGGTCGGCGGCGAGCGCGGCACAGGCCGCGTTGATCGAGCGGGCCATGTCCGTGGACACCGCATTCATCGCTCCCGGCCGGTCGAGGACCAGCTCGGCGACGTGTTCCTGCCCCTCGTGGACCCGTACGACGACGAATTCCCCGAACCGCTGCTCGGACGTGACGGTCATGACTGGCACCCCTCCGGTTAACGATCGTTACCGGAGGGATCCTATGGGGCTCCCCGGACAGCGGTCCGGGCGCGTTCAGGCCCGGGACGTGCCCCGGCGCGCCAACAGCCAGGGCTCCACCACGCCGAGGCCGCGCACCGGACGCTGCCACATCGGCTGCAGCCCGTAGCGGTACTTGGGCAGGGACGGCTCCATGCCGTCCCGGCGCTCCTTCTCGGCCGCGGCGGCCTCCTCCGCCGCCTGCGCCTCGGAGACCGGCGCGTCGCCGGTACGGGTCAGCTCCTCCGCGAACGCCCCGTCCACCAGCACGGCGTCCTTGGGGGCTATCGAGGTCAGCCGGCTCGCGAGGTTCACCGTCGTACCGAAGACATCGCCCATTCGGGTGGTGACCGTGCCGAACGCGATGCCGACCCGCAGCGCCGGCATGGTCTCGTCCTGGGTCATCGCCTCGATCAGACGCAGCGCGATCTCGGCCGCGGTGCCCGCGTCGTCGGCGGCGAAGAGGACCTCGTCGCCGAGGGTCTTGATGAGCCGGCCGCCGTGGGCGGCGACCAGGTCGGCCGAGGTGGTCTCGAACGCCTCGACCAGCTCGCCCAGCTCCTCCTCCTCCAGCCGCCGGGTCAGCCGGGTGAATCCGACGAGGTCGGCGAAGCCGACGGCCAGGCGCCGGTCGACCATCTCCTCGTCGTCGGCGGCCTGCACGACCCGGCCGGTGGCGGCGGCGAGCTGGCGCCGCCACACATACACCAGGAACTCCTCCAGCTCCGGCAGGAGCAGCTCCACCAGCGGGTACGTGACCTCGGTGCGGGTCATTCCGGGCTCGGGCGGTTCGGTCAGCCCCTCCAGGAAGGAATCGATCTGCCATTCCGCCAGCCGGGCGGTGGTCTGCCCGGTGGACCGCGCCACCTGGATGGCCATCGGCTCGCTGAGCAGCCCCGCCTCGACGAGTCCCGCGAGCCGGCGCAGCGCCAGCACATCGGCCTCGGTGAGCGCCCTGGCCTGCCCGATGTCGGCGAAGCCCATGGCCCGCCAGAACCGGGAGGCAAGGTCCATCGAGACACCGGCGGTACGGGCCGCCTGGAACGGCGTGTAGCGACGGTCGGCGCCCAGGATCAGCTGTTCCAGCCGAATCGCGAGGGGGTCGTCGGTCGGTTCCGCCGTATGGTCGACTTCGTGATGCGGTGTCGGGTGGACCGAGGGTTCCGACGGGGGCTCCGCGCCCGCACCGGAGGTCGTGTCGTCGACGGTCACCAGCCGCCTCCTGCCCGTTCCCTGCGCACTGCCCTGCCGATCTGTCGGTGGATCGCCTCAACGATACGGCAGGTGTGCCGTGGCTCACGTCCCTATGGCCTCCGGGAATGTTCCTGGGTGAGCCAGGGGGCGTGGGTGGTTGCCGCCGGTGGGGGGTTTCCAGGAGGGCAAGGCCTCATGCCCCCGGTACGTGTTCCGGTGCGCCGGGTGCAGAGGCCGGAAGCAGACACACCCCGGCGGCCCACGCCCCGGCCCGGTACGTGTCCCGAAAACCCCGTACACACTCCAGAAGGCGGCAGGAAGCGGGCACGCCGCACCGCCCCGGCCCGCTTCCTCAGACCAGGCCGCCGCCGATGCCCCGCAGGTGCACGATGTCGCCCGCCGAGACGGGTTCCTGGAGACCGTCGTCGGTGGCCAGGATCAGGCGGCCGTCGCCGTCGATCGCCACGGCCTCGCCGGTGAGCGTGCGGTCGCCGGGCAGTTGGGCCCGTACCGTGCGGCCGAGGGTCGCGCAGCCCGCCGCGTACGCCTCCTGCAGTCCGCTCGCCGCCGCGTCGCCCTCCGCCGCGCGCCACTGGCCGTACCAATGCTCCAGTGAGCGCAGTACGCCGCGCAGCAGCGTCTCCCGGTCGGTGGAGACCGCTCCGGCCAGGGCCAGCGAGCCGGCCGTGGCGGCGGGGAGTTCATCGGCGCGCAGGGACACGTTGAGGCCCATGCCGACGACGACGCCGTTCCCGGCGCGCTCGGCCAGGATGCCGCCCGCCTTGCGCTCCTCTCCCGCCACCGTGACGAGCAGGTCGTTGGGCCACTTCAGGGCCGTGTCCACGCCCGCCGCGCGGGCCAGACCCGTCGCCGTCGCGACGCCGGTCAGCAACGGCAGCCAGCCCCACCGCCGGACCGGGACGTCACCGGGCGTCAGGAAGACGGAGAAGAACAGGCCCGAGCGGGCCGGGGCCGTCCAGGCGCGGTCGAGGCGCCCGCGGCCCGCGGTCTGCTCCTCGGCGACCAGCACGGCGCCTTCGCCGAGACCCGCCGCCGCCCGTCCGACGAGGTCGGAGTTGGTGGACCCGGTGGTCTCCACGACGTCGAGCGAGGTCCACAGGCCGCCCGGCCGCAGCAGCCCGCGGCGCAGCGCGGGGACGTTGAGGGGCGGCCGGTCCAGGTCCGACCAGCGGCTGTGAGGCGCATCCGAAGGTGTCATGCAAGCCAGACTAGGTGTGGCAAACGACGCACCGCCGAACCGTATCCGCGCCGATACCCTACGGATCAGTAGGTGTTCAGTACCTGATCAGCAGCACAGTCGTCCCCGTGACCAGGCAGGGAGCCGCCACCCGATGTCCGAGCCGGAAGAGATCGACATCCACACCACCGCGGGCAAGATCGCGGACCTGCAGCACCGCATCGACGAAGCGACGCACGCGGGGTCCGAGCGCGCGGTCGAGAAGCAGCACGCGAAGGGCAAACTGACCGCCCGCGAGCGGATCGACCTCCTGCTGGACGAGGGTTCCTTCGTGGAGCTCGACGAGTTCGCCCGGCACCGCTCCACCAACTTCGGCATCGAGAAGAACCGCCCGTACGGGGACGGCGTCGTCACCGGCTACGGCACGGTCGACGGCCGCCCCGTCTGCGTGTATTCGCAGGACTTCACCATCTTCGGCGGATCGCTCGGCGAGGTCTACGGTGAGAAGATCGTCAAGGTGATGGACTTCGCGCTGAAGACCGGCTGCCCGATCATCGGCATCAACGACGGCGGCGGTGCCCGTATCCAGGAAGGCGTGGCGGCGCTCGGCCTGTTCGCCGAGATCTTCCGCCGCAATGTGCACGCCTCGGGTGTCGTCCCGCAGATCTCGCTGATCGTCGGACCGTGCGCGGGCGGCGCGGTCTACTCCCCCGCGATCACCGACTTCACCGTCATGGTCGACCAGACCTCGCACATGTTCATCACCGGACCCGACGTCATCAAGACCGTCACCGGCGAGGACGTCGGTTTCGAGGAACTCGGCGGCGCCCGCACCCACAACACCACCTCCGGGGTGGCGCATCACATGGCGGGCGACGAGAAGGACGCCATCGAGTACGTCAAGTCGCTGCTGTCGTACCTCCCTTCGAACAACCTCTCCGAAGCACCGGCCTTCCCGGAGGAGGCGGACCTCGCCACGACCGACGAGGACCGCGAGCTCGACACCCTCATCCCGGACTCGGCGAACCAGCCGTACGACATGCACGCCGCCATCGAGCACGTGCTGGACGACGGCGAGTTCCTGGAGACCCAGGCCCTGTTCGCCCCGAACATCCTCACCGGCTTCGGGCGCGTCGAGGGCTATCCGGTCGGCATCGTCGCCAACCAGCCGATGCAGTTCGCCGGCTGCCTGGACATCAACGCGAGCGAGAAGGCGGCACGGTTCGTCCGTACCTGCGACGCCTTCAACGTGCCCGTCCTGACCTTCGTCGACGTCCCCGGCTTCCTGCCCGGCGTCGACCAGGAGTACGGCGGCATCATCCGCCGCGGCGCCAAGCTGATCTACGCGTACGCGGAGGCGACGGTCCCGCTGATCACGGTGATCACCCGTAAGGCGTTCGGCGGCGCGTACGACGTCATGGGCTCCAAGCACCTGGGCGCCGACATCAACCTCGCCTGGCCAACCGCGCAGATCGCCGTGATGGGCGCGCAGGGCGCGGTGAACATCCTGCACCGCCGCACCATCGCCGCCGTCACGGACCCGGCCGAGGCGGAAGCCAAGCGCGCCGAGCTGATCGCGGACTACGAGGACACCCTGCTCAACCCGTACGTGGCGGCCGAGCGCGGCTACGTCGACGCGGTGATCATGCCGTCCGACACCCGCGCCCACATCGTGAAGGCGCTGCGCCAGCTGCGCACCAAGCGGGAGTCGCTGCCCCCGAAGAAGCACGGCAACATCCCCCTCTAGAAAGGGTCCTGGCCATGATCAAGGTCGTACGGGGCAACCCGACCCCTGAGGAGCTGGCTGCCGCGCTGGCGGTGGTCCGGGCACGCGCCGGGGTACCGATGTCCGAGGTGCCCTCCGGCGCTCCGGCGCTGCCCGGTCAGTGGTCCGACCCGGGACGCATCGCCCGGCGCGCACGCCATCTGCCGGGGCCGCGGGCCTGGGCGCGGACGTACTGGCCCGGCTAGGTCTTTCGTCCGGATTGCCCGGAACCCCTCTCCCTCGCGCACCGGGCCTTTACCCGTCCGCAGGCGTTTTCGGAGGTCCGGGCCCCTTCGGGTCCGGACCTCGGTGCGTACGGGCGCGATCTGGCCCGTACGCACCAGGGCGGCTGAGTACCCGTACTCAGGCGCGTCGTCCGGCCCCGCACCAGGATCGGTCCCATGCTGTGGTCCGACCCGGAGAACAAGCCGCCGAAGGAACTGCGCGACGCCCAGGACATGATGCGGCGCGCGGGGCTGGTGCTCGCGCTCGCGATGGTGGTCGCGATGTTCGTGCTCGGGACACGGTGAGGGGCTTCTACGATGGCGCGTATGACTGATCAGCGCCGTCTCGTGCTCGCCTCCGCCTCCCCCGCCCGTCTCGGCCTTCTGCGGCAGGCCGGATTCGCACCCGAGGTGATCGTCAGCGGGGTGGACGAGGACGCGCTGAGCGCCCCGACACCGGCCGAGCTGGCGCTCGTGCTCGCCGAGGCCAAGGCCGCCGCGGTGGCCGGCCGGCCCGAGGCGGCGGGTGCCCTGGTCATCGGGTGCGACTCGGTGCTCGAACTCGACGGCGAGGCGCTCGGCAAGCCGGCCGACGGCGAGGAGGCCATCGCCCGCTGGAAGTCCATGCGCGGCCGGGCCGGGGTGCTGCGGACCGGCCACAGCGTGATCGACACCGCGACCGGCCGTACGGCCTCGGCGACCGCGTCCACGACCGTCCGCTTCGGCGAACCGACGGACGCCGAGATCGCCGCCTACGTGGCCACGGGCGAGCCGCTCCACGTCGCGGGCGCCTTCACGCTGGACGGCCGCTCGGCACCGTTCGTCGACTCCATCGAGGGCGACCACGGCAATGTCATCGGGCTCTCGCTGCCGCTGCTGCGCCGGCTGCTGGGTGAGCTGGGGATCTCCGTCACCGAGCTGTGGGTCCGCGGCTGAGCCGGACCGGCCACCCCGCCGGACCGTCCGGTTCGGCCGTTCGAGTCGGGCCGACCGGGCCGGACCGTTCGGACCCGTCGGTCCGGTTCGGCCGTTCGAGTCGGGTTCCAGTCGTCGATCGCGTCAAGGAGGACCGGACGCTGGTCCGCGGCGTGCGGGCGGTCGGCTGACGACCGTTCGGACCAGTCCGTCCGGGTCGGGCCATGCGGGTCGGGCCGTGCGGGTCAGACGGGAGCCGGAGCGTTCGGCCCGGCGTCCTCGGCGGGCCGGCCGGTCCCGGGCTCGGGCCCGTACGCCACCAGCGCCAGCACGATCAGCCCGAGCACCACCATCAGGCACGCGAACGCGGCCCAGCCGACCAGCCCCACGGTCAGCGCGCCCAGCACCCCGTGCACCACGGCGCAGGTGATGAGGGCGATGCGGCCGACGCGGCCGGGTGCCCGGTCGCGGATGCCGGTCAGCAGGAGGACCAGCCCGCACAGCAGCAGATACAGCCCGAAGACACCGCCCATCGCCCAGGTGCCGTTGACCATGGCGGCGGGTTCCAGCCCGGCCAGCGACATGTCCTGGTTCTTGACGACCGTCGCCAGGATGCCGTTGACGACCACGATGCCCACGGCCTCCACGAACAGCACGATCGCCGCCACGAACGCCACCGGTCTGCGCACCACGGTGATCACCCCCTGTTACCTGCAGTACGTGCGATAGCGCGGACCCTACTAATGGGTAACGCCCGGGACAAGGGCCCCGGCATCCTTCGCCTCCGCCAGACACTCCTGACGCGTACCTGTGCGCTTCCCCCGCGCCCCCCTTGTCGCGCCCTCGTGCGTCGGGCAAAGAATCGTTCGCCCATTAGTGGGGACTCGACAAAGAAACGCCGGACTGGGCTGCTTGCACGAACAGAGACCTGGACCACACCTCGTGGCTACTGTGCGGTCATGAATCCGGGCGTACCGTGGTGCCACAAGGGATTTCGCGACTTGAGCAAGCCTCGAATCACACTCCGTGTGGGCAAGCTCACCAGTGGGGACGGGTCGTAGGACCGTGTCGGTAGTCCCTAAACTCAGCTTGTTTCAAGGAGGGAGCCATCGTGCGCAAGGTGCTCATCGCCAACCGTGGCGAAATTGCTGTCCGTGTTGCTCGGGCATGCCGGGATGCCGGGATCGGGAGCGTGGCCGTCTACGCCGACCCGGACCGCGACGCTCTGCATGTACGCGCGGCCGACGAGGCATTCGCCCTGGGCGGTGACACCCCGGCCGCCAGCTATCTGGACATGGCCAAGGTGCTCCAGGCTGCCAAGGACTCCGGGGCGGACGCGATCCACCCGGGCTACGGCTTCCTGTCGGAGAACGCCGAGTTCGCCCAGGCCGTGCTGGACGCGGGTCTGACCTGGATCGGCCCGCCGCCGCAGGCGATCCGGGACCTCGGCGACAAGGTCGCCGCCCGGCACATCGCACAGCGTGCCGGTGCCCCGCTGGTGGCCGGCACTCCGGAGCCGGTCGAGGGCTCCGCCGAGGTCGTGGCGTTCGCCGAGCAGCACGGGCTGCCGATCGCGATCAAGGCCGCCTTCGGTGGTGGCGGTCGCGGGCTGAAGGTCGCGCGCACACTGGAGGAGATCCCGGAGCTGTACGACTCCGCGGTCCGTGAGGCCGTGGCGGCGTTCGGCCGTGGGGAGTGCTTCGTGGAGCGCTACCTCGACAAGCCGCGCCACGTCGAGACGCAGTGCCTGGCCGACAGCCACGGCAACGTCGTCGTCGTCTCCACCCGTGACTGCTCGCTCCAGCGCCGCCACCAGAAGCTGGTCGAGGAGGCCCCCGCGCCGTTCCTCTCCGAGGCGCAGAACGCGGAGCTGTACGCGGCGTCGAAGGCCATCCTCAAGGAGGCCGGTTACGTCGGTGCGGGCACCGTGGAGTTCCTCGTCGGCACGGACGGCACCATCTCGTTCCTGGAGGTCAACACCCGGCTCCAGGTCGAGCACCCGGTCACCGAGGAGGTCACCGGCCTCGACCTCGTCCGCGAGATGTTCCGCATCGCCGACGGCGAGGAGCTCGGCTACGACGACCCCGCCCTGCGCGGGCACTCCTTCGAGTTCCGGATCAACGGCGAGGACCCGGGCCGCGGCTTCCTGCCCGCCCCGGGCACCGTCACCGTCTTCTCCCCGCCGACCGGCCCCGGTGTCCGCCTCGACGCGGGCGTGGAGTCCGGTTCCGTCATCGGGCCCGCCTGGGACTCGCTCCTGGCGAAGCTCATCGTGACCGGCGCGACCCGTGAGCAGGCGCTGCAGCGGGCGGCACGCGCGCTGGCCGAGTTCAATGTCGAGGGCATGGCCACCGCCATCACGTTCCACCGTGCGGTCGTCGCCGACCCGGCGTTCACCAGCAACCCGTTCCGGGTCCACACCCGCTGGATCGAGACCGAGTTCGTCAACGACATCAAGCCCTTCACCGCCACCGCCGATGTGGAGGCGGAGGAGGAGACCGGTCGCGAGACCGTCGTCGTCGAGGTCGGCGGCAAGCGTCTTGAGGTCTCGCTGCCCTCGTCGCTGGGGATGAGCCTGGCCCGTACCGGACTCGCGGCGGGCGCCAAGCCCAAGCGCCGGGCGGCGAAGAAGTCCGGCTCCGCGGTCTCCGGCGACACACTGGCGTCCCCGATGCAGGGCACCATCGTCAAGGTGGCCGTCGAGGAGGGCCAGCAGGTCCAGGAGGGCGACCTGGTCGTCGTCCTGGAGGCCATGAAGATGGAGCAGCCGCTCAACGCGCACCGTGCCGGCACCATCAAGGGACTCGCCGCCGAGGTCGGCAGCTCGATCTCGTCCGGCGCCGTGATCTGCGAGATCAAGGACTGACCCACGGGGTCGGCCTGTCCTCGCGCCGGGGCCCCTGCGGAGTCGTACGACTCGGCAGGGGCCCCGGCCGTTGGCCGTCGGCGCCGTGCCACTCCTCGACGAGCGACGCAGCGGACGGTGCGGCGGGCGTCCTCGCGGCGAGCAGCAGGACCGGGGTCAGCCCCGGAAAGCCACGCGCGGCGGCGGTCGATGGGATCTCTCAGCCGGCCTCCGACGAGCATCGGCCCGCCGAAGGCGAGGGTGTACGCGTTGAGCACCCGGGCCGGACCGGCCGGCATGGCGGTCCCGCCTCCGGGGGACGCCAAAGCGGAGATTACCTCCGAAACAATCCGGAGGCTTCCTCCCGATACGCGATGGCATCCTGGACCCCGGGGCGGAAAAAGGGAGGACTGCGCAATGGCGATGAGCACGGCACAGACATCGGCCCGGCCCATGCGGGCCGACGCGCGCCGCAATTACGACCGGCTGCTGGGCGAGGCCCGTACCGCCTTCGCGGAACACGGCACCGACGCGTCCTTGGAGGACATCGCGCGACGCGCGGGCGTCGGGATCGGCACGCTGTACCGGCACTTCCCGAACCGGCACGCGCTGATGAACGCCGTCTTCCAGGAGGCCCTGACCTCCCTGATCAACCGGTCCCGGGAGCTCGCGGGGGCACAGCAGCCGTGCCGGGGCCTGGTGGAGTGGCTGGGCGCGATCATCACCCACGCGGGCGAGTACCGCGGGCTCGCCCAGGCGCTCATGTCGACGTCACGGGACGAGACCTCGGCGCTGTCGCAGTGCAATGTGCCGCTGCGCGAAGCGGGAGCGGTGCTGCTGGAGCGGGCCCAGGCGAGCCGGGCCGTGCGGGCGGACGTGTCCATAGACGACCTGATGCAGCTGACGAACGCGATCGCGCTGGCCGCGGAACAGTCTCCGGACGACACGGAGTTGGCGAGCCGACTGCTGATGCTTACCTTGCAGGGACTGAAGGGGCCGAACGCGGAGGCGAATTGAGGGGCGGGTGTGGGCGTCGCGGGGCCGCGGTGCGGGGCTCGTCCCTCCGCCCGCCCCTGCCCGTGACCGGTGGCGCCGCCCCGGGTCCCCCGGTCATCGACCGCCGGAAAGGCTTGATTCCGCCGGGTGCGGTGCGGAACGGGCGCGCGGCTGACGAACCGCACCCGCACCGCACCGCTCGCTACCGGCGCCGCAGATCCGCCACTCTCGCCCGGTCTCCCTGGCCCTGTTCCGCCAGGACCCCCGCGCTGCGCAACTGCTGCGGGCCCGGCCCCCCGGGGCCGCCTCCGCGCGTACGGCGCTGACCGGGCAGCGGCATGTCACGGCGGGCCTGACGGCCCGGGGGAAGGGCTTCGGCCGGTGCGGGGCCACTGCCCGCGCCGGCCACCGCGATCTGCACCCCCTGATCCGCCAAGGCCTGCAGTTCGGTGGCGGCACGGTCGTCGTGGCCGGGCGGCTCGTCCGTCACCAGGCGGGTGATCAGATCCGTCGGCACCGTCTGGAACATGGTGTCGGAGCCGAGCTTGGTGTGGTCCGCCAGGACCACCACCTCCGCCGCAGCCTGCACCAGGGCCCGGTCCACGCTCGCCGAGAGCATGTTGGACGTGGAGAGGCCGCGCTCCGCCGTGAGCCCGCTCCCGGAGAGGAACGCGCGCGAGACCCGCAGCCCCTGGAGGGACTGCTCGGCACCGCTGCCCACCAGGGCGTAGTTGGAGCCGCGCAGCGTTCCGCCGGTCATCACCACTTCCACCCGGTTGGCATGGGCCAACGCCTGGGCGACCAGCAGGGAGTTGGTGACGACGGTCAGACCGGGGACCCGCGCGAGCCGGCGGGCCAGCTCCTGCGTGGTCGTACCGGCACCGACGACGATGGCCTCGCCCTCTTCGACGAGACCGGCGGCCAGGTCGGCGATGGCGGTCTTCTCCGCGGTCGCGAGATGGGATTTCTGCGGAAAGCCGGACTCCCGCGTAAAACCGCCCGGCAAGACCGCACCGCCGTGCCGGCGGTCGAGGAGTCCTTCTGCCTCCAGTGCCCGCACGTCCCGCCGTACGGTCACTTCGGAGGTCTGGACGACGCGGGCGAGCTCACGGAGCGATACCGCCCCGTTGGCACGCACCATTTCGAGGATCAACTGACGACGTTCTGCAGCGAACACGAAACTGACAGTAACGTGACCGCCCGAGTGTTTTCAGCAGTTTGCGCCGAATAAGAGAAGTTGCGCATACAAGGGGCCGCCAAGTGGTAGAGGCGGCCCCCTTGTTGTTCCGTACTGATCGCCCGACGGTCCTCCGGTCACCCGACTTGCCGGGAGTTGCCGGGGATTGCCTGGCTCCGAAGCCTCTTACGCCTCGCCCGCGAGCTTGCGGGTGTGCAACTGACGGGCCACTTCCGCGATCGATCCCGACAGCGACGGGTACACGGTGAAAGCGTTTGCGATCTGTTCGACCGTCAAATTGTTGTCGACCGCGAGCGAGATCGGGTGAATCAACTCGCTCGCCCGCGGCGCGACGACGCAGCCGCCGACCACGATCCCGGTGCCGGGCCGGCAGAAGATCTTGACGAAGCCGTCACGGATGCCCTGCATCTTGGCGCGCGGGTTGCGCAGCAGCGGCAGCTTGACCACCCGGGCGTCGATCCGGCCGGCGTCGACGTCGGCCTGGCTGTAGCCGACGGTGGCGATCTCGGGGTCGGTGAAGACGTTCGAGGAGACCGTCTTCAGATTCAGCGGCGCCACCGCGTCGCCCAGGAAGTGGTACATCGCGATCCGGCCCTGCATGGCGGCGACCGAGGCGAGGGCGAAGATCCCGGTGACGTCACCGGCCGCGTAGACGCCCGGGGCGCTGGTGCGGGAGACCTTGTCGGTCCAGATGTGGCCGGACTCCTTGAGCCGGACCCCGGCCTCCTCCAGGCCCATGCCCGCGCTGTTCGGGATCGCGCCGACCGCCATCAGGCAGTGCGAACCGGAGATGACCCGGCCGTCTGCGAGGGTGACCTCGACCCGGTCGCCGACCCGCTTGGCCGCCTGGGCGCGGGAGCGGGCCATGACGTTCATGCCGCGGCGGCGGAAGACGTCCTCCAGCACGGCGGCCGCGTCCGGGTCCTCGCCCGGCAGCACCCGGTCGCGGGACGAGACGAGGGTGACGCGCGAGCCGAGCGCCTGGTAGGCGCCCGCGAACTCGGCGCCCGTCACGCCGGAGCCGACCACGATGAGCTCCTCGGGGAGCTCGTCGAGGTCGTAGACCTGGGTCCAGTTCAGGATGCGCTCGCCGTCGGGGAGCGCATCCGGAATCTCCCGGGGGTGGCCGCCGGTCGCGATCAGCACGGCGTCGGCGGTGAGCGCCTCCTCCGTGCCGTCGGCGGCGGTCACGACGACCTGGCGGGAGCCGTCGGCGGCCTGGAGGCCTTCGAGACGGCCCCGGCCCCGCATCACGCGCGCCCCCGCACGGGTGACGGAGGCGGTGATGTCGTGGGACTGGGCGAGCGCCAGGCGCTTCACCCGCCGGTTGACCTTGCCGAGATCGACACCGACGACGCGGGCCGCCTGCTCGATGGGCGGGGTGTCGTCCGCGACGATGATGCCCAACTCCTCGTACGAAGAGTCGAAGGTGGTCATCACCTCGGCCGTCGCGATCAGGGTCTTCGAGGGCACGCAGTCGGTGAGCACGGACGCGCCGCCGAGGCCGTCGCAGTCGACGACGGTCACCTCCGCGCCGAGCTGGGCGCCCACCAGCGCCGCCTCGTACCCGCCGGGTCCGCCGCCGATGATCACGATCCGGGTCACGAAAAGTCCGCCTCGCATGTGTCATCCCGCGGCCGTCCGCTACCGCGGCCGGGGGTCCGGGGGGTCGCCCCGGGGAATGCAGTACGTACTTCATTGTCCCGCACGCGCCAAGGTCCTTCGTCCCGGGGCCCTCCATACGTGCGCCGGGGCGTGCTCGACGGGGGTCCGGGACGGGAAACGGAACCCCGTACGGGGTCTTCCTCACAGGAATCGACGTTCTCCCCATCACCTCCCGTACCCTCGGACCCATGTCGCTCTACGCCGCGTACGCCGGCAACCTCGACGCGCGGCTGATGACGCGCCGCGCACCGCATTCCCCGCTGCGCGGCACCGGCTGGCTCAACGGCTGGCGGCTGACCTTCGGCGGGGAGCAGATGGGCTGGGAAGGCGCGCTCGCCACAGTCGTGGAGGCCCCCCGTTCCCAGGTCTTCGTGGCGCTGTACGACATCGCGCCGATGGACGAGGACTCCATGGACCGGTGGGAGGGTGTCGGTCTGGACATCTACCGGCGGATGCGGGTGCGCGTGCACACCCTGGACGGCGAGGAGCCGGCCTGGATGTACGTGCTGAACGGGTACGAGGGCGGGCTGCCGTCCGCGCGCTATCTGGGCGAGATCGCGGATGCCGCGGAGTCCGCGGGCGCGCCGCACGACTATGTGATGGAACTGCGCAAGCGACCCTGCTGACCCCGCCGGCCCAGGTCCTGTCCCGTCGATCTTCGTGGATCGGCCCGGGGCGTCCGGTGCGGTGCATCGCAAGGCGGAGGATCGCCCTCGTACTGGTACGTACTTGGGCGACTCCGACAACGCGGCGAGGTGCTGTGCCAGGCGTTCCGGGCCCGCGAAGATCGGCAGGACAGGGCCTGGCGGACCAGGGCTTTTGTGTGAATGTACGAGGAAGCGCACACAGACTCTGCGCATGAGCATCTACGCGCGTAGGGAATCACCGGTTACCCTCATCCGCGTGAACGCATCAGTTATTCCGGACAACATCCAGGGCGACCCGTACGCCGCCGCCGACGACGCCGCCGCCCGCCTGCGCGAGCTGACCGGCGCCGAGACCCACGACGTCGCGCTCGTGATGGGTTCCGGCTGGGCACCCGCGGTCGATGCGCTCGGCACCCCGGAGGCCGAGTTCCCGGTGACCGACCTGCCCGGCTTCCCGGCGCCCGCCGTGCAGGGCCACGGCGGCACGATCCGCTCGTACCGGATCGGCGAGAAGCGTGCCCTGGTCTTCCTCGGCCGGACGCACTTCTACGAGGGCCGCGGCGTCGCCGCCGTCGCCCACGGGGTGCGCACCGCCGTCGCCGCGGGCTGCAAGACCGTCGTCCTGACGAACGGCTGCGGCGGTCTGCGCGAGGGCATGCGCCCCGGCCAGCCGGTCCTGATCAGCGACCACATCAACCTGACCGCGGCCTCCCCCATCGTCGGCGCCAACTTCGTCGACCTGACCGACCTGTACTCGCCGCGGCTGCGCGCGCTGTGCAAGGAGGTCGACGAGACCCTCGAAGAGGGTGTGTACGTGCAGTTCCCCGGCCCGCACTACGAGACCCCCGCAGAGATCAACATGGTCCGCGTCATGGGCGGCGACCTGGTCGGCATGTCCACCGTGCTGGAGGCGATCGCCGCACGGGAGGCGGGGGCCGAGGTGCTGGGCATCTCCCTGGTCACCAACCTGGCGGCGGGCCTGAGCGGCGAGCCGCTCAACCATGAAGAGGTGCTGCAGGCCGGGCGCGATTCGGCCACGCGGATGGGGGCGTTGCTGGCACGGGTGCTCGAACGGATCTGAGCGGATCCGGCGGTGCCGGGGGTGGGGTGCGATGCGGGTGCGATGCGCCCGCGGCGGGCCCGTCCCCTGCCCCCGACCGGGGACGCCGCCCCGGACGCCCGCTCCTCGAACGCCGGTGGGGCTCGACAGTGACGAGCCCCGCCCCACCCCGCAGAAAGGCGGACACCGTGCAGCAGGACCTCATCGCGCAGGCCAGGACGTGGCTCGCGGAGGACCCCGATCCCGAGACCCGCGACGAGCTCGCCAAGCTCATCGCCGCCGAGGACCTCGACGAGCTCGCCGCACGGTTCGCCGGCACGCTGCAGTTCGGCACGGCCGGACTCCGCGGCGAGCTGGGCGCCGGGCCGATGCGGATGAACCGCTCGGTCGTCATCCGCGCCGCGGCCGGGCTCGCCGCCTTCCTGAAGGCCGGGGGGCAGGGCGGCGGACTCGTCGTCATCGGGTACGACGCCCGCTACAAGTCGGCCGACTTCGCCCGCGACACCGCGGCCGTGATGACCGGTGCGGGCCTGCGCGCGGCGGTGCTCCCCCGCCCGCTGCCCACGCCCGTGCTGGCGTACGCCGTGCGGCACCTGGGCGCCGTCGCGGGCGTCGAGGTGACCGCCAGTCACAACCCGCCCCGCGACAACGGCTACAAGGTCTATCTCGGCGACGGCTCCCAGATCGTCCCCCCGGCGGACGGCGAGATCGCCGCCGCCATCGCCGCGGTCGGCCCGCTCGACGGCGTGGCCCGCCCCGACGACGGCTGGGAGGTCCTCGGCGAAGAGGTCCTGGACGCCTACCTGGCCCGTACGGACACCGTGCTCGCCGCCGGATCGCCGCGTACCGCCCGCGTCGTGTACACGGCGATGCACGGAGTCGGTACGTCCGTGCTGACGGCCGCCTTCGACCGCGCCGGATTCCCCGCCCCGGTGCTCGTCGCCGAGCAGGCCGAGCCCGACCCGGCGTTCCCCACCGTCGCCTTCCCCAACCCGGAAGAGCCCGGCGCGATGGACCTCGCCTTCGCCACCGCGCGCCGCACGGACCCCGACATCGTCATCGCCAACGACCCGGACGCCGACCGCTGCGCCGTCGCCGTCCCGGACCCGGCCGCCGACGGTGGCTGGCGGATGCTCCGCGGCGACGAGGTCGGCGCGCTGCTCGCCGCCCATCTGGTGGACCGCGGCGCGACCGGTGTCCTCGCCGAGTCGATCGTGTCCTCCTCGCTGCTCGGCCGGATCGCCGAGAAGGCGGGCCTCGGGTACGAGGAGACCCTCACCGGCTTCAAGTGGATCGCCCGCGTGGAGGGTCTGCGGTACGGGTACGAGGAGGCGCTCGGCTACTGCGTCGACCCGGACGGCGTGCGTGACAAGGACGGCATCACGGCCGCGCTCCTGGTCGCCGAACTCGCCTCCGTACTCAAGGAGCGGGGGCGCACACTCCTCGATCTCCTCGACGACATCGCGGTCACCCACGGGCTGCACGCCACCGACCAGCTGTCGGTCCGGGTGGAGGATCTGTCGGTCATCGCGGACGCCATGCGGCGGCTGCGCGAGCAGCCTCCGGCCGCGCTCGCCGGACTCGCCGTCACCTCGGCCGAGGATCTGTCCCGGGGCACCGGGCAGCTGCCGCCCACCGACGGGCTGCGCTACCGGCTCCAGGGCGCCCGGGTGATCGTCCGCCCGAGCGGCACCGAGCCGAAGCTCAAGTGCTACCTGGAGGTCGTGGTGCCGGTCGGTTCGGTGGAAGAGCTGCCCGCGGCCCGTGCGAAGGGCGCCCAGCTGCTCGCCGGGATCAAGCGGGACCTGGCGGCGGCAGCCGGGATCTGACACCGCGCCACCACGTCGGCCGGGCCCGGGACCTGCACGAGGTCCGGGCCCGGTCGGCGTATGGGTCCGGAACCGGGTCCTGTGACCCTCTCGGGATCGCTTCTTCCGCTTCTGTGCCGCCCACGGCGGACGGGGGTCGGTCGAGCGGGTCGCGCAGGGGGCTCACAGGCATGCGGACGAAGAGCGGGCACCGAAGAAGGACGGACCGGGGGCAGACCGGCGTCGCATACCTCGCTCTCTCATCACCCTGGTGACGCTGCTGGTCGGCGCCATCGTGACCACGACCATCCCGACCGGGCTGAACGACGGGTTCAGAACCGCCCTGTGCCGGCTGGTGCAGGGCGCCGGGGGCGGTGGCCCCCCGGCCGCTCGGCGTGGTGGGTGAGGGCCGCGTGCGGGTCCCTGCTGCCGATGGGGGCGTGGTCGGTATGGACGGTCGCGGCGGTCAGCCGGGGAATCGCGTGGATCAGGGCATGCTCGGCGTCGACGGCCAACTCATGCGCCTGGACGACGGTCAGGCGTGGACCGACCACGATGTCGGCCTCGGCGCGCAGGACATGGCCGATCCACCGCATCCGCACCTGCCCGATGTCCAGGACCCCCTCCACACCGCGCAGCGCGCGCTCCGCGGCTTCGACGAAGGCGGGGTCGACCGAGTCCATCAGACGCCGGCAGACCTCGCGGGCCGCGTCCTTGAGAACCAGCAGGATGGCGAGAGTGATCAGCAGACCGACGACCGGGTCCGCCGCCTGGAGCCCGAGGGCGGCACCGCCGGCCCCCAGGAGGACGGCGAGCGAGGTGAAACCGTCGGTACGGGCGTGCAGGCCGTCGGCGACCAGCGCGGCGGAGCCGATCCTGCGGCCGGTCCGGATGCGGTAGCGGGCGACCCACTCATTGCCGACGAACCCGGTCAGGGCAGCCGCGGAGACCGCCCACAGGTGGGTCATGTCACGGGGGTTGAGCAGCCGGTCGACGGCCACCCAGGCGGCCAGGGCCGCGGACGCGGCGATGGTCGCCACGATGAGAACGCCGGCCAGGTCCTCGGCGCGGCCGTAGCCGTAGGTGTAGCGGCGGTTCGCCGCCCGCCGCCCGAGCACGAAAGCGATGCCGAGCGGGACGGCGGTCAGTGCGTCGGCGGCGTTGTGGATCGTGTCGCCGAGCAGCGCCACCGAGCCGGACAGGGCGACGATCACGGCCTGGACGACGGCGGTCGCCCCCAGGACCGCCAGGGAGATCCACAGCGTGCGCATCCCCTCTCGGGAGGTCTCCATCACCGCGTCGACCTTGTCACCGGCCTCATGACTGTGCGGCATGAGCACATGGGCGAGCCGGTGCCACAGCCGCGTGGGCAGCGCGCCTCCCGCCTCGTGCCGGTGCTCGGCGCCGCTGTTCGGCAGCGCGCCTCCCGCCCCCTGCCGGTGCTCGGCGCCGGTGTGACGGGGCGCGTGATGGTGGTGGTCGTGTGCGTGGGTGTGCCGATTGCCCTCCATGACCTCACCGTGGCACAGGGAGGTGATTGCGGCTACAGCCGTCATACGCCCTGTGACCAGGTGCGATGCTCTCGCATGTGCGGCTCGGGAGCATGTGGCACGCCGCCCCGGGTCAACGGCCGCGCTTCCGGCGTGGAGCCCGTGGGGCGTACGGGGCGCCGCCCCAGGACGGCGTCCCGTACGCAGCCGCCTCATGTCGCGTTCAGAGCGACCGTCGGGTGGAGACGGGAGGCGCGGATCGCCGGATAGAGACCGGCGATCACGCCGATCAGGAAGGTGGCGGCCAGGCCGCCCGCCAGGGACCAGGGCGGGACCACCGCCGTCCAGCCCTGGACCCGCGCGAAGCCGAACGTCGCCGCCGCGCCCAGCAGCGCGCCCGTCGCTCCGCCCAGGGCCGACAGCAGCAGCGACTCGGTCAGGAACTGGAGCCGGATCGCGTTGCGGGTCGCGCCCAGCGAGCGGCGCAGGCCGATCTCCTGGCGGCGTTCCAGGACGGAGATGACCATCGTGTTGGCGACGCCCACCCCGCCGACCAGGAGGGCCACCGCGCCCAGGCCGAGCATCAGGGTTGTCAGGCCCTTGTCGGTGGCGGCCTTGGCGGCCAGCGCGTCCGAGGGGCGGGAGACCCTGACGCTCGCCTCGTTGCCGGGGCTGATGGTACGGGCCAGGATCGCCCGTACGTCCTCCACCGAGGCATCCGTGGAGCGCTCGAAGACCGTGGTGGGGTGGCCGTCGAAGGCGAAGTAGCGCTCGGCGGCGGGGAATCCGACCATGGCCACCCGGTCCAGGGTGGGGACCAGTTCGAGCGGCTTGAGGATGCCGACGACGACCACACGGGTGTCGTTCATCATGATCGTCTCGCCGGTGCGGGTGATGCCGAGGCGCTGCGCCGCCACCGCGCCGAGGACCGTCACGGGGAGGCGTTCGTCGGCCGGATCCAGCCAGGCGCCCTTGTCGACCTCGCCGCCGAGCGTGGACAGCAGGTCGAGGCGGGCCGCCTGGGTGGTGACGCCGGCGGTGCGCTCCTCGGGGACCACGTCGCTGCGGCGGATGCGGGCGTCGATGTCGGCGGTGGCCGTGGCGTGCCGCACCGGGCCGACGCGCTCGACCATCGCGACCGCGTTCCTGGGGAGTTTGACCGGCTTCCCCATCGGGTCCTCGCTCGCCTCGGCGGTGAGGAGGTTGGTGCCGAGGCGGTCGAGCTGGGCCATCAGGCCCGCGCGGCTGGACTCGGACAGACCGACGACCGCGACCATGGTCGCGATGCCGATGGCGATGCCGAGCGCCGAGAGCACCACGCGCGCACGGCGGGCGCGCAGGCCGACCGCACCGACGCGGAGGATGTCGCGGGGGGAGAGACGGGCGGGTTTGAGGCCGTTGCTGTTCATGGGCCGGCCTCTTCCGTGCGGGAGGCGGGGCGCGCTCCGGACCGCGAGTCCGAGACGATCTCGCCGTCCTTGAAGCGGACCCGGCGCGGCAGCGAGTCCGCGATCCCGTTGTCGTGGGTGATCACGCAGATGGTGGTGCCGGACGCGTTCAGCTCGTGCAGCAGCTCCATGACGATCTGCCCGGACGCGGTGTCCAGTGCCCCGGTCGGTTCGTCCGCCAGCAGCAGCCGGGGCTCTCCCACCAGGGCGCGGGCGATGGCCACGCGCTGCTTCTCGCCGCCGGACAGCTCGTTCGGCGTGTGCGAGCAGCGGTGCTCCAGCCGCACCTCGGCCAGCGCTTCCCGCGCACGCGCACGCCGTTCCTTCAGCGGAACGCCCGCGTACAGCAGCCCGTCGGCGACGTTGTCCACCGCGTCGCGCCCCGCCGCCAGGTGGAAGTGCTGGAAGACGAAGCCGATGTGGCGGGCGCGCAGCGCGGAGAGCCGGGAGTCGGAGAGCCGGGACACGTCGTACCCGGCGACCCGGACGGTGCCCGTGGTGGGTTTGTCGAGGGTGCCTATGACGTTGAGCATGGTGGACTTGCCGGAGCCGGACGGGCCGACGACGGCGAGCAGTTCGCCCGCTTCGACGGTGAGGTTCACTCCGCGCAGGGCGTGGACGCCGCCGGGGTACGACTTGGTGGCGTCCCGCAGTTCGATCACCGGGGCCGACGTCATGACTTCGCCACTCCGACCTTCATGCCCTCGC
This sequence comes from Streptomyces sp. NPDC104309, assembly GCF_055584025.1. Lineage (NCBI taxonomy): Bacteria > Bacillati > Actinomycetota > Actinomycetes > Kitasatosporales > Streptomycetaceae > Streptomyces > Streptomyces sp. NPDC104309. Next base: position 377,986 of record NZ_JBVJMV010000004.1, read on the forward strand.
GCAGGTCCGGGCCGCTGACCTCGATCTGTCCGTCGGCGGTCATGCCCGTCTCCACCCGCACCATCCTTGAGGTGCTGCCCTGGACGACCTGGAGGCCGTAGCCGCCGTTCTCGCCGCGCAGGGCGACGACCGCCTCGACGGGAACCGCGAGGACGCCCCGGTGCGCCTCGCTGACGAACTTCACGCTCGCCGACGCCTTGGCGTCCTCGCCGGACGCGGCGCCCGCGCCGCCGTCCAGGACGACCTCGACGGTGATGCCGTCCTGGGCGCCCGCTCCGCCCCCGGACGCGGGCTCCTCGGGGCGCACCGTCCCGGCGACCTTGCCGGCCGCGGTCCGCCCGCTCGGCAGGGTGACCTCGACCTTGGTGTTCCTGGAAACGAGCGCGCCGTCGGTCTGGTCCAGTTCCGCCCGTACGACGGGCTTGGTGGAGGCGATCGTCAGGACCGGGGTGTCCGGCCCGACGTGGTCGGCGAGCGCCGCGTCGACGGCGACGACCTTGACCTGGCCGGGCTGGAAGACGACATCGCCCCTGCCGACCCTGCCGGTGGTCTCGCGGTTCAGGGACTTCTGCCAGAGCTTGACGGCGGCCTCGGTGTCCTTGTCGTACCAGATGTCGACGTACAGCTTCGACCCGTACCCCAAGTCGCGCAGATTGCGCTCCAGTTGGAGTACGTCGCTGCCGCGGTCGCCCACCTTCATCCCGCGGAACATCGGGACCGGCCCGTAGAGGAGGGTGACGGGCTTGTCGTTCAGCTCGTACAGCGCCTGCCCCATGGTCACCGTCCTGCCTTCGGAAGCGGCCACCGTGACGGTGCCCTCGACGGCGGACTTGACGGGGCGGCGCTGCGCGAAGTCGAGCCTGCCGTCGACCGTCTTGGACTGCACGAGGTCGGTGCGTACGACGGTCGCGGTGGCGGGCGGCAGGTCGCCGCCCTTCCCGGAGGCGCCCGCGTCGCCGCCGTCGCCGAGGAACAGGACGCCCCCGGTGACGGCGGCGGCGACGGTCACCGCGCCGAGCGTGAGAAACGCGGTGCGGTGCTTCACTGCATGCCGTCCAGGCCGTCGAGCAGCTTCGTCCGGCACGCCTCGCGGGCCTGCTTGTACGCGGGTGAGTCCAGGTCGATGGACGGGGACCCCGGGTTCGGGTCGCCGCCGGGGATCGCGTTGCCGCCGCTCATGGTCGGGTTGGTGAACTTGGAGACGCCGTGGTCCCGCATGCACTTGGCGTGCGCGAGCATCGACTCGTAGGACTTCTGCTGGTCGCGCTTGGGCTCGGCCGCCATCACGGCCTGCAGTTCGGGCAGGCAGACGTTGTTCTTGCCGGCCTTGATGCCGTCGTTGCGGCCGGGCTGGGAGCCGATCTCGTTGATCTTCGTCCAGTCGAGGTATCCGCTGAGTCCGGGGTCGGGGTATTCCTTGTAGCCGCCCTTGGCACGCATGCACTGGACGAACTTCATCTGTGCGTCGTAGAAGGCGCTCTTGCCCGCGGGCCCGGTGCTCGGTTCGCTCTCGCCCTTCGTGGCGCTCGCGGTCGGCGCGTCCGGTATGTCGGCGATCGCCTCGTCCTTCTTCTTCTCCCCGCCGGCGCTGCCGTCATCGCCGCCGCACGCGACGCAGAGGGCGAGTACGGGCACGGCCACGAGGGTGGCCACGCGCAGCCGGGCGGTGGCGCGGGGGTTCGTCCTGAGGAAGCTCATGCACTGCACGCTCGCCGCCGCGGATGATGGCCCGTCCATGGCCACATGATGAGAACGTAACAATGCCCCCGACCTGCGCGTCCGCCCTCGTAGGGGCTGGGCGGAAACGGTCCGGGCGTGCTCATAATCGGCCCCATGCCGCATGTACTGCTCATCGAGGACGACGCGTCCGTACGGGACGGAATGGAGCTCGTGCTGCGCCGGCACGGGTACGACGTCGACACGGCGGCCACCGGCGAGGCGGCTCTCGCCCTGCTGGACGGCCCCGGGGGCGGGAAGGTCGAGCTGGCCGTGCTGGATCTGATGCTGCCCGGCATGGACGGCTTCGAGGTGTGCCGCCGCATCCGCGCCAGGACCACCGCCATGCCGGTCATCATGCTGACCGCGCGCGGCGACGACTCGGACATCGTGACCGGCCTGGAGGCGGGCGCCGACGACTATGTGGTCAAGCCGGTCACCGCCCCCGTGCTGGAGGCCCGCATCCGGGCCGCGCTGCGGCGCGCGGAACCGTCCGGGCAGGCGCGGCAGGAGGACGCCGGCTTCGCCGGGCTGGTGATCGACCGCGCCGGACTGACCGTCACCAAGCGCGGCGTCCCTCTCGCGCTGCCGCCCGGCGAGCTGCGGCTGCTGCTGGAGCTGTCGGCCTCCCCCGGCCGGGTCCTCAGCCGCGAGCAGCTCCTCGAATCCATCTGGGACCACACCTTCCTGGGCGACTCCAGGCTGGTGGACGCGGCGGTCGGCCGGCTGCGGGCCAAGATCGAGGACGTGCCCGCGAAGCCGCGTTACATACAGACGGTGCGGGGCTTCGGCTACCGCTTCGGGCCGCTGTGAACCCTACGGACACAGCCGCTGCGATTCGCACGGACGGAGGCAGGCGCGGCGCTGCCCCGAAGAGGCGCACCCGGCGGCTGGTCGGCGGGCTCCGCACCCGGCTCGTCGTCACCTTCGTCGTCGTCGCCCTCGTCAGCGCCGTGACCGCGACCGCGCTCGCCTACCGGGACGCCCGCACCGCCGTCCTCCAGCGCACCCAGAACGCCGCCGTGAACGACCTCCGGGAGCGGGTCACCGCGGTCGCCGCCGACTTCGACGTACCGCCCGACCAGCGGGCGCTGTCCCGGTTCGCGGCGAAGGTCTCGGACGGCATCGGCGCCCGCATCGTGGTCGTCCGCTACCAGGACCTCGTCGCGGTCTCCGACTCGCTCGCCGACACGGAGGAACGGCTCACCGCCGAGCTGCGCGCCGCCGTGCGCGCCGGGAGCGGGGCCCGGTTCCAGCGGGTGATGTGGCGGGGCGAGCCCTATCTGGTCGTCGGCATGCCGGTGCGGTACGCCGACGGGGACCACCGCACCTCCGGCCTGGAGGTCTTCGCGATCACCGATCTGCGGGCCGAACGCGACGACACCGCCGCCCTGCTGGACTCCGTACGGACGGGCATCGCGCCGGTGGTGCTGCTGTCCGCCGTCCTGGCGCTGCTGGCCGCGGGGACGGTCCTTCGTCCGGTACGGAAGCTGGGCCGGGCCACCCGCGAGCTCGCGGCCGGAGACCTCGGCAGCCGGGTCGCCGTCACCGGGCACGACGAACTCGCCGACCTGGCAGGGACGTTCAACGAGTCCGCCGACGCGCTCCAGGCCTCCGACGCGGAACTGCGCGGGCAGGAGGCGAAGGCACGCCGCTTCGTGGCGGACGTGTCGCACGAACTGCGCACGCCCCTCGCGGCGATGACGATGGTGGCCACCGTCCTGGAAGAGGACGCCGACCAGCTGCCGCCGGACGCGGCGCGGGCGGCCCGTACCGTCGGCGCGGAGACGGCACGGCTGGCCCGGCTGGTCGAGGACCTGATGGAGATCTCCCGCTTCGACGCCGGGGCGGCACGGCTGAACGCGACCGAGACGGACCTCGCCGGCACCGTACGGGCCTCGCTGGCGCTGCGCGGCTGGACGGACCGGGTGCGGACGCGTCTCCAGGAGGACGTACGGGCGGTGGTCGACCGGCGGCGCGTCGACGTCATCGTCGCGAACCTGGTGGGCAACGCGCTGCGGCACGGAGCCCCGCCGATCACCGTGACCCTCGGGACGGCCCTCGCGGCGGACGGGGAGTGGGTGACGCTGGAGGTCGCCGACCACGGCCCCGGACTGCCGCCGGGGGCCCGGGAGCGGGTCTTCGACCGGTTCTACAAGGCGGACGAGGCCCGCACGCGTGGCGCGGTGGACGACAGCGGACAGGGCAGCGGGCTCGGCACGGCGATCGCGCTGGAGAACGCGCGGCTGCACGGCGGCACGATCGACGTGGCCGACGGACCCCGGGGCGGCGCGGTGTTCACGCTGCGGCTGCCCCTGCGACGCACGGGGGAGGACGCGGAGTGAAGGTCCGGCAGAAAGTCGTGGTGGCCGCGCTGGGAGTCGCCCTCTTGGGGTGCGGCGTCCAGCCGACCGGAGTGATCGGCGCGGGCGAGTCCGCGTCCGGACCGACGCGTGGGATCCGGCTGTACTACGCGTCCGCCGGCGGGCTGCGCGGAGTGCCCGTGCTCGACAGGGAGGTCGAGGACCTCGACGGGGTGCTGAAGCTGCTCGGCCAGGAGCCGCCGCCGGCCGAGCAGCGCGACGGGCTCACCTCTCTCGTCCAGCTCGGCGGCTACTCGGCAACCGGCGCGGGCGCCCGTGTCACGGTGCGCCTGGACGGCCTGTATGCGTCGTCGGGGCGCGACCAGGGCACGGGCCAGCTGGTGTGCACGCTGGCACGCGCCCAGTCCGTACTCGACCGGAAGGTCAGGACCGACGACGTCGAGGTCACCCTGCGACCGTCCGAAGGCGCCGCGCTGGGCCCCTACCGGTGTGCGGACTTCCTCAACAGGTGAGGCGGGCAGGCGGGTTCGCGGCGGCGCTCCGGCCCCGCGGGCCGCGCCGCCGTCCGCACTCCGCACCGTCCCGTACAGCGCCATCGGCATGAAGCCGATGCCTCGGCCCACCCGAACGGATCAAGTGCCGGGCGCATCGGCGAGAGCACGGACCGGCGCACGGCCCGCAAAGCTCGGCCGACACCCGTACCCGCTGGCAGCCCGATCGGAAGAGGGTCCCGGCGGCTCCCGCCCGGACCGTGTCAATGAACGACACGCCGCTTCCGGGGTGAGCGGGCGCCGGGAGGTCGCCCGGACAGGCGAACGGCGCATCAATTCACCTGCGCACAAAGGATGCCGATGGGCTGTCAGATTGCACCTGAATGGCATACGGGTGACCGCCGTCCCGATCGGCGCCCCGGGTTCAGCTTTTCGATACGCCCGATATGACAGGTATGGGGGGCGAAAGTACGTTCAGTCACGGGTCGACTGCGCAGCCGACCTCTCTGAGACAGGAGAAGTGACATGGCTAAACGTTCCACCGTGATCGTCGGCACGGTCGTGGCCGCCGCGGCCCTGATCGCCACCGGCAGCACCCTCACCTCGGCCGCCACCTCCGAGCCGGCCCAGGTGGCCCCGGCGGCTCCGGCACCCCCGATCGTCCAGCAGGCCGCCGCCGCCCCCGCTCCCGCCGCGGCCCCCGACGGTGCGGGCGACACCGGAAAGGGCAACGGAGGCAGGGGCGACGAGGGCAGAGGCAACGGCGAGGGCCGGGGCGGCGAAGGAGGAGGCCGAGGCGGCGAAGGAGGCCGAGGCGGCGACGAAGGAGGCTACGGCGAGGGCCGGGGCGGCGGCGGAGGCTACGGCGAGGGCCGGGGCGGCGGGGGCTACGGCGAGGGCCGCGACAGGCGCGAGGGCAGGATCCACTTCAACGAGCGCACGTACTCCGCGTCCCCCGGCGGCTGCATCACCGCCGCCAGCGGCCTCGGCTCCACGAGCTTCAACATCTTCAACGACAGCCGCCGGACCGTCGAGGTCTTCAGCGGGGCGACCTGCGACAACGGCGCCCCTGTCGCCACCGTCGGACCCTACGGCGCCACCAACGGCGTGTTCCCGCAGCGCGTCGAAGGAGGCATCTTCGTCCCCAATGGAGTGGGGGGAAGCTTCCGGGTGATCGAGCACGACGACTACGACTACGACTGGTGACCGAGCCCGCCGTCCGCTTGACGTGACATGGACCCCGGCCCGCCGGAATCGGGCCGGGGTCCGTGCGTGAGCACCGCCCGGGAGCGACTTCGACAACCAGGTCATGACCAGCCCCCCATGATTAGGTAGACTGGTCTACCTAATTCAGCAGAGGGGCAGGAATGACCGATCCGAAGGCCGGCGACAAGCAGCCGGTGACACGGCGACGCGGGGCCGCACGAGGACGGATCCTCGACGCCGCGGCGCGCCGCTTCTATGCCGACGGCGTCGCGGCGACAGGGATCGACACCATCACGGCCGAGGCCGGTGTGGCGAAGATGAGCCTCTACAACAACTTCGCCTCCAAGGCCGACCTCGTCTCCGCCTACCTCCAGGCCCGGCACGAGGAGTGGCTCGGCCTCTACCAGCGGCGCCTGGCCGGGACGCGGGGCCCGAGGGAGGGCGTGCTCGCGGTCTTCGACGCCTACGCCGACCATGCCGATCTCGCCTATGAGCACGGCTTCCGGGGGTGCGGGCTGCTCAACGCCGCCGCCGAGCTGCCCAACGGGCACGAGGGCCGGACGGTGGTGCGCCACCACAAGGAGCAGGTCGAGGACCTGCTCCTGGCCCATCTCCAGCAGCTGCTGCCCGGCCAGGACGAGCGGGCCCGCGCCACGGCGGAACATCTGGCGTTCCTGCTCGAAGGGGCCATCGTGCGCGCGGGCCTCGAAGGAGACGGCGTACGCATGCGACGCGCACGCGACATGGCGGCACACCTGGTGGACGGCCTGTGATCCGGCATGCCGGGCGCGCCGCCGGACCGGGCGCGGGCGCGTTCGCCGTACTGCTGGCCTCGGTGCTGTGGGGGACCACGGGCACCGCGGCCACCTTCGCGCCGCAGGTGGGGCCCCTGGCGATCGGCGCCGCGGCGATGGGCCTGGGCGGCCTGTTGCAGGCGCTCGTGGCCGGGCGCCGCATCGCACAGGTCCGCGCGCGGCTCGGGGCTCAGTGGCGGATCGTGCTCGTCGGGGGAGCCGGCGTGGCGCTGTACCCACTGGCGTTCTACACCTCCATGCATCTGGCCGGTGTCGCGGTGGGAACGGTCGTCTCGATCGGCTCGGCCCCGCTGGCATCGGCCTTGATCGAACGGATCGTCGACCGGCGGCGGCTGTCCCGGCGTTGGATGGCCGGGGCCGCCCTGGGACTGGCCGGCACCGTGCTGCTGTGTGCGGCGGAGGCCGCGCGGGCCGGTTCCGCGACCGGTGCGGGGTCCGCCCGGCAGACCGTCGCCGGTGTGGGGCTCGGGCTGGTCGCGGGCCTGACCTACGCCGTGTACGCGTGGGCGGCGCACCGTCTCATCACCCGCGGTATCGCCTCGCGCGCGGCCATGGGGGCGGTGTTCGGACTGGGCGGGCTGATGCTCGTGCCCGTGCTGTCGGCCACCGGAGCACCGCTGGTCGCCTCCTGGACGAACGCGGGCGTCGGCCTCTACATGGCGCTGGTGCCGATGTTCACCGGGTACGTCCTGTTCGGGTTCGGCCTGGCCCGCGTCCCCGTGAGCACCGCGACGACCCTGTCCCTGCTGGAGCCCGCCGTGGCGGCGGTGTTCGCGGTGCTGGTCGTGGGCGAGCACCTGCCCGTCCTCGGCTGGACCGGGATCGCGCTCGTCATCGCCTGCCTCGGCGTACTGACCGTCCCCTCCCGGCCCCTTCGGGCTCCTCGGCGTGCCGACCGCCGCTCCCGGCTGCTTCGAACTCCTCGCCGCGTGACGGCGGGGACACCGGCGACGGGTCCCCCGCGTCCGCGGCCCCTTCGGCGTCTTCGGACCGTGCCGCCGCCGACCGGCTCCGACGCGATCGAGGATCCGCGATGATTTCGGGGCGGCGCGGCAGTCTTCATTGCCGTACAGCCGAAGTGAGAAAAAAATTGAGGAGCGAGTCCCATGCGCATCGTGATCAGTGAGTTCATGAGTCTGGACGGCGTCGTGCAGGCGCCCGGCGGCCCCGACGAGGACACCGACGGCGGCTTCGCCCATGGCGGCTGGTCGCACACGTTCTTCGATCCCGAGGTGGTGGGCGGCGCATTCGCCGACGCGCTGGCCGGCGCCGAGGCGCTGCTGTTCGGGCGCCGTACGTGGCAGACGATGGCCGCGGCGTGGCCCGAGCGGGCCGGCGACCCGTTCGCCGACCGGATGAACGCCATCCCGAAGTACGTCGTGTCCAGCACCTTGGGCGACGACAAGCTGTCCTGGGACGGCACCACGCTCATCCCCGGCGACCAGGCCCTCGCCCGCATCAAGGAGCTGTGCGGCTCCGACGGCGGCGACCTGCTGGTCATGGGCAGCCCCACGCTCGTACGCGCCCTGCTGAGCGAGGGCCTGGTCGACGAGCTCCGGCTGGTGATCATGCCGGTGATCCTCGGCGGCGGAAAGACGATCTTCCCCGACGACGGTGCGCTGCGCGCGCTCAAGCTGGTCTCGGCCGTCACCGGCGCCACGGGGGTACAGGTGTGCACCTACCGGCCGGCCGACGAGGCGTAGGCGGAGGGGGCGGCGCCGGGGCCTCCCCTCAGGCGTCCGCGGCCGTGCGGATGGTGGACGCAAGACCCGTCACGGCCAGGATCGCCTCGACCGTCTCTTCGACCGACTGCGCGGCGTTGTCGATCCAGGTCTCCCGCCGCCCGAGCTCCGAGCGCATCGCCTCGTCCAGGGGCGACCAGTCCGTGGTCAGGGCTTTCTCCCGCGCCCGGCTGCGCTGCCCCGCGACCGCCGGGCCGGGAGCCAGGACGATGACGTGGAGCGGTGCGACGGTCAGCGTCGTGCGGTAGAAGTCGAGGTGGGAACGGCGGACCACGACGTCGTCGAGTACGGGGACGAAGCCCGCCCGCGCGAAACTGTCCGCCAGGAGGCACGCGTTGCGCGCCCGCAGGAAGATCTGCCGGTCGGCCTCCGCGTTCCCGGCCGGCGAGGGCCACTGCCCACCGCTGACGATCATCTGCTGGAGTGCGTCCACCTCGACATGGGCCGCCATGGACAGCCGGCCGGCCAGCGCGGCGGCCACCGTGGACTTGCCGCTCCCGGGGATGCCGGTCAGCAGGACGGCACCGGCGGCGGGCTCGCGGTCGACGGATACCGGATTCAGGCTCATGCGCGTACTCCGTGCGGCAGCGATCAGGACCCTGACAGGGTAAGACCGACCGGCGCGATGAACCTTCCCCGGGTGCGGCCAGGGCCGGCCGGTGTGCGTACGCCGAGGTCCGCCCCTTACGGACGCACCCCGGCACCGCCTCAACCGGTCGCGAACAGCACCGCCAGCAGCACCGCGCCCACCACCGCCGGTGCGATCACCTCGTACGCCCAGCGCACCGAGACCGAGGACGCCGAGGCCGCCTGCGATTCCGCGGACTTCGCCGCGCCCGCACCCGCGCCCGTCTTCGCGCGCTCCACCAGCTCCCGCAGGTCCGCCATGGTCCGGTCGGCCGTCGCCATGCGGGACTTGCTGTCGCGGACGTCGGCGTGCACCGAGGTCCGGCCGTACGGGTCGTCCACCGACTGCCGGGACTGCTGCCGGGCCGCCTTCTTCCGCTGCCGCAGCGACACCGGAACCGCCCACATCTGGTACTTGGCGCCGTCCTCGGTGAACAGCTCGCTCGAATACCCGGCCCGCAGATTCGCGACCGCGGTCCACGGCATGGTGATCGTCCGGAACGGGTTACGGATCTTGACGCGCTGCTCATTGGCGAACACGACGGGCCGCAGCGTGAACGCGACGACCAGCGGCACCGCGGTCAGCATCCCGGCCAGCGCCAGCCACGGCACCCGCCCGTGGCCCCGGAACGCGGCGTCCCCGCCGATCCAGCAGATGAGCAGAAGCAGCAGGACACCACCGACGATCCCGGCGGGCGACCGGAAGGTCCGGTCGGCGTAGGTCGGCTCGGCGGGCGGTGTGGGGCTCGTCATGGGCCCGATTCTGCCTGACGCACGCAAGGGGTGCCGGGGCGCCCGCCCCCGTACCGCGGGACGCTCGGACGACCTGGCCCCCTGTACAGGTCGCTACGCGCGTAGATATGCTCCTCTGGTGACCATGCCCACCACAGCTCCCACATTCTCCAACGCGACCGCGTCCGACAGTGCGCTGCGCCGCTTCCTGCACGGGCTGCCCGGCGTCGACGCCGTCGGCCTCGAAGCGCGCGCCGCGTCCCTCGGAACCCGTTCGATCAAGACGACGGCCAAGGCGTACGCCATCGACCTGGCCATTTCGATGATCGACCTGACGACGCTGGAAGGCGCGGACACCCCGGGCAAGGTCCGGGCCCTCGCCGCCAAGGCCGTCAATCCCGACCCGACCGACCGCACGACCCCGCGCACCGCGGCGGTCTGCGTCTACCCCGACATGGCGGCGACCGCCGTCGCCGCGCTGGCCGGTTCCGGCGTGAAGGTGGCGTCCGTGGCGACGGCCTTCCCGGCCGGCCGCGCCGCGCTCGACGTCAAGCTCGCGGACGTCCGCGACGCCGTGGCCGCCGGGGCCGACGAGATCGACATGGTGATCGACCGGGGCGCCTTCCTCTCCGGCCGCTACCTCAAGGTGTACGAGGAGATCCTCGCCGTGAAGGCGGAGTGCGCCCGGCCCGACGGCGCCGACGCCCGGCTGAAGGTGATCTTCGAGACCGGCGAGCTGTCCACGTACGACAACATCCGCCGCGCCTCCTGGCTCGGCATGCTGGCGGGCGCGGACTTCATCAAGACGTCGACCGGCAAGGTCTCCACCAACGCCACGCCCGCGAACACCCTGCTGATGCTGGAGGCCGTGCGCGACTTCCGGGCGCAGACCGGCGTACAGATCGGCGTGAAGCCGGCCGGCGGCATCCGCACCTCCAAGGACGCGATCAAGTTCCTGGTGCTGGTGAACGAGACCGCGGGCGAGGACTGGCTGGACAACCACTGGTTCCGCTTCGGCGCCTCCAGCCTGCTGAACGATCTGCTGATGCAGCGCCAGAAGCTCAGCACCGGCCGCTACTCCGGCCCCGATTACGTGACGGTGGACTGATCCCCATGGCATCTGCATTCGAGTACGCACCCGCTCCCGAGTCGCGCTCGGTCGTCGACATCGCGCCCTCGTACGGCCTGTTCATCGACGGTGAGTTCACCGACGCGGCCGACGGGAAGGTCTTCAAGACGGTCTCGCCGAGCAGCGAGGAGGTGCTCTCCGAGGTCGCGCAGGCCGGCGCCGCGGACGTCGACCGGGCCGTGAAGGCCGCCCGCAGGGCGTTCGAGAAGTGGTCGGCGCTGCCCGGTTCCGAGCGCGCCAAGTACCTGTTCCGGATCGCCCGGATCATCCAGGAGCGCAGCCGAGAGCTCGCCGTTCTCGAAACCCTCGACAACGGCAAGCCGATCAAGGAGACCCGCGACGCGGACCTCCCCCTGGTCGCGGCGCACTTCTTCTACTACGCGGGCTGGGCCGACAAGCTGGACCACGCCGGTTTCGGCGCGAACCCCCGCCCCCTCGGTGTCGCGGGCCAGGTCATCCCCTGGAACTTCCCGCTCCTGATGCTCGCCTGGAAGATCGCACCGGCGCTGGCCACCGGCAACACGGTGGTCCTCAAGCCCGCCGAGACGACCCCGCTCTCCGCGCTGTTCTTCGCGGACATCTGCCGCCAGGCCGGCCTGCCCAAGGGTGTCGTGAACATCCTCACCGGGTACGGGGACGCGGGCGCCGCGCTCGTCGCGCACGAGGACGTCGACAAGGTCGCCTTCACCGGGTCGACCGCGGTCGGCAAGGCCATCGCCCGCCAGGTCGCCGGCACGGACAAGAAGGTCACCCTCGAACTGGGCGGCAAGGGCGCCAACATCGTCTTCGACGACGCCCCGATCGACCAGGCCGTCGAGGGCATCGTCACCGGCATCTTCTTCAACCAGGGCCAGGTCTGCTGCGCGGGCTCGCGGCTGCTCGTGCAGGAGTCGGTCCAGGACGAGCTGCTGGACGCCCTGAAGCGCCGGCTGTCCACGCTCCGGCTCGGCGACCCGCTGGACAAGAACACCGACATCGGCGCGATCAACTCCGCGGAGCAGCTCGCCCGGATCACCGCGCTCGTCGAGACGGGCGAGGCGGAGGGCGCCGAACGCTGGTCCGCCCCCTGCGAACTCCCCTCCTCCGGCTACTGGTTCGCCCCGACGCTGTTCACGAACGTCACCCAGGCGCACACCATCGCCCGCGACGAGATCTTCGGCCCGGTGCTGTCCGTGCTGTCGTTCCGCACGCCCGACGAGGCCGTCGCCAAGGCCAACAACAGCCAGTACGGCCTCTCGGCCGGCATCTGGACGGAGAAGGGCTCCCGCATCCTCGCGGTGGCGAACAAGCTCCGGGCGGGTGTCGTCTGGGCCAACACGTTCAACAAGTTCGACCCGACCTCGCCCTTCGGCGGCTACAAGGAGTCGGGCTTCGGCCGCGAAGGCGGCCGTCACGGCCTGGAGGCGTACCTCGATGTCCGATAACCGTCTGAGCGTCTTCAAGACCTACAAGCTGTACGTCGGGGGCAAGTTCCCCCGCTCCGAGAGCGGCCGGGTGTACGAGGTGACGGCGAAGAATTCAGCCGCTGGCGCGGCGGGCAGGGGCAAGTGGCTGGCGAACGCCCCCCAGGCCTCCCGCAAGGACGCGCGGGACGCGGTCGTGGCCGCCCGCAAGGCGTTCGGCGGCTGGTCGGGCGCGACGGCGTACAACCGCGGCCAGATCCTCTACCGCGTCGCGGAGATGCTGGAGGGCCGCAAGGAGCAGTTCGTACGCGAAGTGGCGGACGCGGAGGGCCTGTCGAAGGCCAAGGCGGCGGCCGTCGTGGACGCGGCGATCGACCGCTGGGTCTGGTACGCGGGGTGGACCGACAAGATCGGCCAGGTCGTGGGCGGGGCCAACCCGGTCGCGGGCCCGTTCTTCAACCTGTCCACGCCCGAGCCGACCGGTGTGGTCGCGGTGCTGGCGCCCCAGAAGTCGTCGTTCCTGGGGCTGGTCTCGGTGATCGCCCCGGTGATCGCGACCGGCAACACGGCGGTCGTCATCGCTTCGGCGGACTCCCCCCTCCCGGCCCTGTCCCTGGGCGAGGTACTGGCCACCTCCGACCTGCCGGGCGGCGTGGTGAACATCCTGTCCGGGAAGACGGCGGAGATCGCGACCCCGCTCGCGTCCCACCAGGACGTGAACGCCATCGACCTCACGGGCGCGGACGCCGCCCTGGCGAAGGAGCTGGAGATCGCGGCGGCGGACAACCTGAAGCGGGTGCTCCGCGCGCCGGCCATGCATGAGGACAACGCCTCCGACTGGTCGGCCGATCCCGGCACCCACCGCCTGACGGCCTTCCTGGAGACGAAGACGGTCTGGCACCCGACGGGTGCGCTGGGCGTCTCGGGGTCCTCGTACTGACCCGTGCGACCGCGGCCCGCTCCTCCGAAATCCCCGGAGGAGCGGGCCGCGACCGCGTACACGCGCTTCTCAGCCGTGCAGCGTTCCTGCCACCTGCCCGGCCACCGGGAGGTCCTTCAGTGCGCCACCGCCGGTCAACGGGGCGGTGACAGCGGCCGTGGAGAGCGGCTTGAAGTCGGCGATCTGCGTCCCCACCGCGTTGTCCAGCGGGTCCGTGCCCGTACCGGCCAGCGGGTCGAGCCGGAGGTGCGTGACCGGTGCGGTGCCGCTCCTGAGCGACTGCCCGAGCGCCCCGGTCACCGCGCCCCCGGTCACCTCACCGAGGCTGCTGTCGGTGCCCGCTGACGGAGCGAGGGGCAGCGGCGCCGCCTGGGCCGCCGCACCCCCCGCGCCGAGTGCGGCACCCACCGCGGTGACGGTAAGACCTGCCCGCAGCAGGGTGCGGCGCCGGGACTTGGAAAGTGCGTGACGTGCCATGGAGTTCCCATCCGATCGAGACGATCGAGTAACCATCTGGGTACGTAGAGTAGTTGAGGTGTGATGCTCGATACCAACACGACCTCCGGGGGATCCCCTGCGCGGGTCAATGCCTCACACTCGTGTCCTGTGAATTCCCAACCGACCCCGACCCGCGTCGTGCTGCTCGCGGGCCCTTCCGGCTCCGGCAAGTCCTCCCTGGCCGCCCGCACCGACCTGCCGGTGCTGCGTCTGGACGACTTCTACAAGGAGGGCGACGACCCCACGTTGCCGCTCGTTCCCGGCAGCACGGACATCGACTGGGACTCCGCACAGTCCTGGGACGCCGATGCGGCGGTGGCCGCCATCACGGAGCTGTGCCGCACGGGACGCACCGAGGTGCCGGTGTACGACATCGCCACGAGCTCCCGCGTCGACCGGGAGGCCCTCCACATCCAGCGCACCCCGCTGTTCGTGGCCGAGGGGATCTTCGCGGCGGACATAGTCGAACGGTGCCAGGAGCTGGGCGTGCTCGCGGACGCGCTGTGCCTGCGCGGCCGCCCCACGACGACATTCCGCCGACGGCTGTTGCGGGATCTGCGCGAGGGTCGCAAGTCGGTGCTGTTCCTGCTGCGGCGGGGGTGGCGGCTGATGCGTGCGGAGCGGCGGATCGTGGCGCGGCAGACGGCGCTGGGCGCGTATCCGTGCGGCAAGAAGGAGGCGCTGGGGCGGCTGGCCGCAGCGGCGGCGGGGCGGTGCCGACGGGCGCCCGCAACGCGGGGAACGGTGTAGCGGGAGCGGAGGACGGCGCTCCGGGAGCGGGCGGGGCATCCGGCCTCGGGCGCGCCCCCTGCCCCGGCCCTTCCCGTGACCGGGGCTCCGCCGCAGATCCCGCGCCCCGTCGGCCCGGCGGGCCGGGTCCATGACGACGGGGCCGGACAGGCCCCCCAGCCCGTCCGACCCCGCAGCACTCCCCCGTACCCCCGTGCACCGCCGCCTCCCCCGAAGCAGCGGCCCCGTTCTCCCCCGTGTCCCCCCTCGCCTCAGGCCACCAGCTCGCCGAAGGACTCCTCCTCGTCACGGCCGAAGCTGAGGACCTCGTCCTCGCGCAGCCGGCGGAGCGACCGCCAGATGCTGGACTTCACCGTGCCGACACTGATGTCGAGGATGGCCGCGATCTCCGGGTCGGTGCGGCCCTCGTAGTAGCGCAGGACCAGCATCGTGCGCTGGAGTTCCGGCAGCCGCGCCAGCGCCTGCCAGAGCACGGCGCGCAGTTCCGTGCCGCGCATCGCGTCCGTGTCGCCCGCCGTCTCCGGCAGCTCCTCGGTCGGGTACTCGTTGAGCTTGCGCCTGCGCCAGGCGCTGATGTGCAGATTGGTCATGGTGCGGCGCAGATAGCCGCCGACCGCCGCCTTGTCACTGATCCGGTCCCACGCCCGGTAGGTCGAGAAGAGGGCGCTCTGCAGCAGGTCCTCGGCCTCGAACCGGTCACCGGTCAGGTGATAGGCGGTTGCGTACAGGGAGGCGCGACGCTCCCGGACGTAGGCCGTGAACGCCGTTTCGGCGTCCTCGACCTGCGCCGGGGCCTTCCGCTCCCCCGTGACCTCCCCGTACGCGGCTCCCCCGTTGCTTCCCCCGTCGTTTCCCCCGTTGGCCCCCACGGAGGCGTCGATCACCGTCATGTACGACGTGTGCTGACGCCTGGCGGCGCGTTCGCACCCCCGCCCGCCCCCGAGCTCTCGGCTCCGATCGAGCAGGGAGGCGCCCCCCACGGCGCCGGACTTCTCGGTGCTCCGGCCGACGTCGTGGAGACGCGTGACAACTGCGCTTGCGGTGATGCTGTGAGTTGCGTTCATCTTGCGCCCCCCATCGGTGGAGTCCGTCCGTTCCTTGTGCCAATGAGCTTGCCGGGGCAGTTTCATCGGGCTGTCCGCCGACTGTCACAGCCCTGTCACAGGGCCTGCCGTCGGCGCGTCGGCGGCGTGCCGGATGTATGAGTCGGCGCCAACTGTCGAACTGGGGCTCCACCATGGGTCAGAATGACCAGCGTGCCTTTCCTGTTGCTGATCGAGGACGACGACGCCATCCGCACGGCCCTCGAACTCTCGCTGTCACGCCAGGGCCACCGTGTGGCCACCGCGGCGACAGGAGAGGACGGCCTGAAACTGCTGCGTGAGCAGCGGCCGGATCTGATCGTGCTGGATGTGATGCTGCCCGGTATCGACGGTTTCGAGGTGTGCCGGCGCATCCGGCGCACCGACCAGCTGCCGATCATTCTGCTGACCGCGCGCAGCGACGACATCGACGTCGTGGTGGGACTTGAGTCCGGCGCCGACGACTATGTGGTGAAACCCGTGCAGGGCCGGGTGCTCGACGCCCGCATCCGGGCGGTGCTGCGCCGCGGTGAGCGCGAGTCCACCGACTCCGCGTCCTTCGGGAACGTGGTGATCGACCGTTCCGCGATGACCGTGACCAAGAACGGCGAGGATCTGCAGCTCACGCCGACCGAGCTGCGGCTTCTGCTGGAGCTGAGCCGCCGGCCGGGCCAGGCCCTGTCACGGCAGCAGCTGCTGCGGCTGGTCTGGGAGCACGACTACCTCGGTGACTCCCGGCTCGTGGACGCCTGTGTGCAGCGGCTGCGCGCCAAGGTGGAGGACGTGCCGTCCTCGCCGACCCTGATCCGTACCGTTCGGGGTGTGGGCTACCGGCTGGATTCGCCTCAGTGAGCGATGCCGTCAAACGGAGTCTGCTCACCGGGCTTCGCTGGACCAGTCTGCGGCTGCGTCTCGTCGTCGTGTTCGCGCTGGTGGCGCTGACCGCCGCGGTGTCGGCCTCGGGGATCGCGTACTGGCTGAACCGCGAGGCCGTGCTGACCCGCACCCAGGACGCCGCCCTCGGGGACTTCCGTCAGGAGATGCAGAACCGGGCGGCCTCGCTGCCGCCGCGGCCCACCAAGGACGATCTGCAGAACGCCGCCGTGCAGATGGCGAGCAGCTCGCCCGGCTACAGCGTGCTGCTGGTCGACGAGCGCGACCACGGCAAGCCGATCGTCGGCAACTCCGACCTGGACATCTTCACGCTCGACAACGTGCCGCCGGCGCTGCAGAAGGCCGTCAACAAGAAGCAGCCGATCGAGGCGGGCAACAAGTACGCGTACCACCTGTTCTGGCAGCGGACCAGCATCCGCGGCACGCCGTATCTGGTGGGCGGGACGAAGATCATCGGCGGCGGCCCGACCGGCTACATGCTGAAGTCCCTGGACCAGGAGCGTCAGGATCTGAACTCCCTCGCCTGGTCGCTGGGGATCGCCACCGGGCTCGCCCTGGTCGGCTCGGCGCTGCTCGCGCAGGCCGCCGCGACGACCGTGCTGCGGCCCGTGCAGCGGCTCGGTGACGCCGCCCGTAAGCTCGGCGAGGGCAAGCTCGACACCCGGCTCATGGTGTCCGGCACCGATGAACTCGCCGATCTCTCCCGTACGTTCAACAGGACCGCGAGTTCGCTGGAGAAAAAGGTCGCGGACATGAGTGCGCGGGACGAGGCGAGCCGGCGGTTCGTCGCCGACATGTCGCACGAACTGCGCACTCCGCTCACCGCGCTGACCGCCGTCGCCGAGGTGCTGGAGGACGAGGCGGACAGCCTCGATCCGATGATCGCGCCGGCGGTGCACCTGGTGGTGAGCGAGACCCGGCGCCTCAACGACCTGGTGGAGAACCTGATGGAGGTCACCCGATTCGACGCGGGCACGGCCCGGCTCGTCCTCGACACGGTCGATGTCGCCGACCAGGTCACCGCCTGCATCGACGCCCGTGCCTGGCTGGACGCGGTGGATCTGGACGCCGAGCGCGGCATGCTGGTCCGCCTCGACCCCCGCCGGCTCGATGTGATCCTGGCGAATCTGATCGGCAACGCCCTCAAGCACGGCGGTTCGCCGGTACGGGTCGCGGTGCGGACCGAGGGCGACGAACTCGTCATCGAGGTCCGCGACCACGGCCCCGGCATCCCCGAGGACGTCCTGCCGCACGTCTTCGACCGGTTCTACAAGGCCAGCGCCTCCCGGCCGCGCTCCGAGGGCAGCGGCCTCGGTCTGTCGATCGCCATGGAGAACGCCCACATCCACGGCGGTGACATCACGGCCGCGAACTCACCGGACGGCGACGGCGCGGTGTTCGTCCTGCGGCTGCCGCGCGACGCCGAGCCGCTCACCCGTTCCGACGAGGACCGCGACGCGGGGAGCCACGACGAAGAGGGCGAGGCGACATGACGGGCGGCAACCGCCGGACGGTCCGGTCGGCCGTGGCGCTGGCCGGTGCCGTGACCGCCGCCGT
This sequence comes from Streptomyces sp. NPDC104309, assembly GCF_055584025.1. Taxonomy (NCBI): domain Bacteria; kingdom Bacillati; phylum Actinomycetota; class Actinomycetes; order Kitasatosporales; family Streptomycetaceae; genus Streptomyces; species Streptomyces sp. NPDC104309. The sequence continues at coordinate 395,892 of NZ_JBVJMV010000004.1, forward strand.
GCTGACCGCGGGCTGCGGGATCAGGACCACCTCCGTGCCGGTGGACGCCGGGGCGGCGCCGTCCCAGGTGCCGTGCTCGATGTCCGCGGAGGACGTCACCACCCAGGCCCTCCGGGGCATCCCCGTACAGATCTATCTGGTCTGCTCCTCGCAACTGGTCACCGTGGACCGCACGGTGCAGGTCCCGGACACGAAGTCGGACCGGATCCGGACAGCGCAGGCGCTCCTGGAGGAACTGGAGCAGAAGCCGCCCGCCGACGAGCGACAGGCCGGGTTCACCACGGCCGTCCCGGCCGGGCTGCGGATCGGCCCGGCCCGCAGCGGCGACCGGCAGGGCACGCTGCGGCTCAGCGAGCAGCCGGAGAACCTGCCGGCCGAGGCGCTGGCGCAGATCGTGTGCACGTACGCGGAGAGCGAGACGCTCGCCCCGAAGGGCACGGTGGTGCTGGCCGGGCCCGGCACCTACGCGCCACGCGGATATCTGTGCACCGCGGAGACGAGGGCGAGGCCGAAGGCCGTGCCGACGCTGGGGGCGCGTCCGGAGGCCTGAGCGCGGGGATGCCGGGGGCGCGGGAGACGTCCGGCGGCCGGTCCTCCGTTCTCGCGCGCCGGGTGGGCGGGGTCAGCCCGCGCCGGTCGAGGCGCCAGGTGGGCCGGGAATCGGCCCACGCCTGTCCGGGCGACAAGTAGGCGGGCTCAGCCCGCGCCGGTCGAGGCGCCGGGTGGGCCGGGAATCGGCCCACGCCTGTCCGGGCGCCGGGTGGGCCGCTGCCCGGCCCGCCCACGCTCGTCGTTCGCCCCGGCCCGGACCCTGCCGGGCGCGGCGCCGGTCACGGACCGTCGGGGACCAGTGGGTGCCGTTTCGTCCTCGAACGCCGTAAGGCCGGGTTCGACGTCGTTCCTGCCGAAATCCGGGTTCGTCGGACCCGGCGGAACCGATCCTGCCGCCCGGCGCGTCTTGGGGGGCGTGCGTCTAGGTTCGGGCAGTCGAGCTGCCATCCGCTTCCGCGCGGCCGGGGTCTCTCTCCTCCTCGCGCATCTGCTGCTTGTCGGCTGGCTGACGCTGCGCCCCCTCGACGTGCCGTGGACGACCGCCTCGAACTTCCACCCGCTCGCCGGCATCAGAGCGGATCTGTCGCTCGGCCCGGTCGAGGCCACTCGCCAGATCGGCGCGGGGCTGCTGCTGCTGGCCCCGCTCGGCGTACTGCTGCCGATGGCCGGAGGGCGGCTGTTCGTCTCCCCGTGGGCTTCGATGGCCCGTACCGTCGCGGCCGGGGCACTGATCTCGCTCACCATCGAGCTGCTGCAGACCGGAGTGCCGGGACAGGTCGTCGACGTCGACTCGCTGCTGCTGAACACGATCGGCGTGGCGCTCGCCCACCTGCTGGTCGTACCCCTGGGCCGGGCGCGGCTGCGCCGCAGGAAGCAGCGGCGGATCAAGGTGATGCTTCGCCCCAGGGACGAGTCGGCTCAGGGGCCGACCCCGACGATTCCCAGGGTCGGTATCGCACCGTAGAGCGACGCTTTGCCCCTGTTGGTCGGGCGACCATGGATGGCATCGGGAGCACGACGGAGCTGCTCCCTCAGCAACGGTTCACGAAGGAGCCCACCATGGCCGCACTTGTCCGCCCCCGTGACGGACGCATGATCGGCGGGGTGTGCGCGGCGCTGGCACGGCGCTTCGGCACCTCCGCGGGAACCATGCGCGTCATCTTCCTGCTCTCCTGCCTGCTGCCGGGGCCGCAGTTCCTGCTCTACCTGGCGCTGTGGGTGCTCTTCCCGGCCGAGAAGACGTCGTCCACCGCCTGGTGACGCACGACATGCCTGTGGGGCGGACACCCGGACCGGGTGTCCGCCCCACAGGCGTGTGTACGGGGATCAGCCGCCGAGCGGGAGACCGTTGGCCGACAGGCCGCCGGTCTTCATGCCACCCGCGGGCAGACCGCCGAGCAGACCCTTGACCGGGGCGGTGGCGTCGCCGACGAGCTTCTGCTGGCCGGTGCCGAGGAGCTTGGTGGTCGTGTCCTGGACCGGCAGGGTCCGGGTGGCGGTCTCCAGCGCCGAGCCGGCGACCGGCACGGCGGTGGCCGCGGCGCCGGCCGGCAACACGGCGGCGGAGGCGGTGCCCGCGGCGGCAGCGGCGAAAGCGGCACCGAGCGCGGCGACGCCGAGAGTCCTGGCGGCAGACTGCTTCATGTGAAATTCATCCTTGGGGAGGGGGGATGTGAGCGGCTCTGAAACGTAGTCAGCCCACTACCCGTCCCGCAAACATGCCCCGCCCGGGGAACGGCCGGGAATTCGCCCTCCCGGCCGTTCTCCGCGCATGTGTGGATCAGTCCCCGGAAGTGGAAGAGACGCTGGTCGTGGCGGTCTGCTCGAAGAGCCACTCGGACTTCAGCTCGGCATATCCGGGCTTGATCACATCATTGATCATCGCGAGACGTTCATCGAAAGGGATGAACGCTGACTTCATCGCGTTGACGGTGAACCATTGGATGTCGTCGAGCGTGTATCCGAAAGTCTCGGTCAGTTTCTCGAATTCATGGCTCATGGTCGTACCGCTCATCAGCCGGTTGTCCGTGTTCACGGTGACCCGGAAATGCAGTTTCCGCAGCAGCCCGATGGGGTGCTCGGCGTACGAGACGGCGGCACCGGTCTGGAGGTTGGAGGTGGGGCACAGCTCCAGCGGGATGCGCTTGTCCCGTACGTAGGAGGCGAGACGGCCGAGCTTCACACCGCCGTCCTCGGCGACCTCGATGTCGTCGATGATGCGGACGCCGTGGCCCAGCCGGTCGGCGCCGCACCACTGGAGGGCCTGCCAGATCGACGGCAGACCGAAGGCCTCGCCCGCATGGATGGTGAAGTGGTTGTTCTCGCGCTTGAGGTACTCGAACGCGTCGAGGTGCCGGGTGGGCGGGAAGCCCGCCTCCGCGCCCGCGATGTCGAAGCCGACGACACCCTGGTCGCGGTAGCGGTTGGCGAGTTCGGCGATCTCCAGGGAGCGGGCGGCGTGCCGCATCGCAGTGAGGAGAGCCCCCATACGGATGCGGCGCCCGTCCCGGCGGGCCCGCCGCTCGCCCTCGCGGAAGCCCTCGTTGACCGCCTCGACAACCTCTTCGAGGGTCAGCCCGGCTTCCAGGTGCTGCTCGGGGGCGTACCGCACCTCGGCGTAGACGACACCGTCCGCGGCCAGGTCCTCGGCGCACTCGGCGGCCACCCGGAACAGCGCCTCACGGGTCTGCATGACGGCGCAGGTGTGGGCGAACGTCTCCAGATAGCGCTCCAGCGATCCGGAGTCGGCCGCCTCACGGAACCAGCTGCCGAGCTTGTCGGGCTCGGTCTCGGGAAGTCCGTCGTATCCGCTCGCGAGAGCGAGGTCGACGATCGTTCCCGGGCGCAGGCCGCCGTCGAGGTGGTCGTGGAGAAGGACCTTGGGGGCCCGTCGGATCTGATCCTGGCCGGGCACATGGAGGGTCGGGCTCATCATTTGGGCACTCTAGCGCCTACGCGCGTAGATTGTCGCTTGCCGATACGTAACAGTGACCGCGAATACGGGTGGAGTACACCCGCCCTTCTGACACTGTTCTGTCATGGCACAGCGCGCACTCCCCCTGCCTGCTGCGAGGCTGGGACGGGCCGTCAGGACGGCCGGAGCACCAACTGCGGTCAGCGGCGTGGTTCTGCTGCTCCCGGACGGCGAGGCCGACTCGCACCGCCGCCCTTCCCCTCTCTCGTACGCCCTCCAGCTGCCGCTGGCCCGGACCCTGGCCCGCGCGGGCCAGGAGGACGGGCTCGTCGCGCACGTCGTGCGCTACAGCTGCCGGGGCTGGAACGCGACCGACGCGCGGCTCGCGGCGGACGCCCGGTGGGCGGTGGACGAGGTCGTACGGCGCTACGGCGACGTCCCCGTCTGTCTCGCCGGCCACGGCATGGGCGGCCGGGCCGCGCTCCGGGCGGGCGGCCACGCGGCGGTCGGCTCCGTCCTGGCGATGGCTCCCTGGCTGCCCGAGAACGCGCGGGACGAGCCGGAGCCGGTGAAGCATCTGCTGGGCCGGCAGGTCCTGCTCGTCCACGGCACGAACGACGCCCGCACCGACCCCGAACTCTCCTTCCGGCTGGCCGAACGGGCCAAGAAGACCAACCGCGACACCTGCCGCTTCGAGGTCCACTCGGACGGCCACGGCCTGCGCCAGCACCGGGCCGAAGTGGTGGCCCTGGCAACGGACTTCGTCCGCGGCTCGCTCTTCGGCCGGGCATACGCGCGCCCGGTCGCCGACGCCCTGGCGGCACCGCCACCACTGGGGTTGCGGATGCCGCTGGCCGCGGGGTTCGGAAGGTCGCTGCGGGACTGAGAGGAACGGAGTGACCGGGGGCCGAGCGGCACGCGGTGCGGCCGCACCCGGTCGGCCGCGCAACCGGTGGCACCGCGAACGGAGTTGAGTACGGGCACTCATGCCGCTCACCACCACGACCCATATGTTGATCACACGATGAGCAGCCATGAACAGCGACGGCATGAGGGGGGCTCATGAGTGCCGGGGTCCACAGCGCGCGTACCGGCGCCTTTGGGAGGTGGCCGACGGTCCACCTGGTGACGCCGACGGTCCGCCTGGTGACGGGGGCCAGCCGACTCCTGCCCGCCGGGGACTCGGCGGGCGCGGCGTCACCGGGCGGGACGGGACCGGTGACGCGGTCGTGACCGCGGTGAGGGTACGCGTGCTGGAGGGGCCGCCGCTGGTGCGGTGGCTGTGCGCCGAAACGGCGCTCACCTGGATTTCCGTCACCGTCGTGGGTGTCCTCGGCCCGTGGGGGGACCATCCGACGAGGTGGTTCATTCCCACCTGCCTGCTGCTGCCGGTCGTGCTGCACTACGCGCTGCGGGGCCGGTTCGCCGTACGCCTGGACGACGCCGGGATCACGGTCGTGCGGCCCTGGAGCCGTCGGCACGTGCCCTGGGCGGAGGTGGGCGGGATCCGGTTCACTGCGCTCCCGGTCGAGGAGGACGACCTCGCCTGGTGGGCGGTGACGACGACCGTGGGGGCCGCACGCACGCTGCCCCTGGCCACCGTCCTCGACACCGACGACCCGGCGTTCGACACCCTGCGTCGGCACGGGCTGCTGTTCCGGCCGTTCGCCGACCGCGGTCTCGGTGTGCTCGGCACGCCGGAGGACTCGCGCGCACACGCGTACTTCGAGCGGGCCGTACGCGCGGCCGGGGGCGGGTCATCGGGCGGACGGTGACGCCGGGCCCGCCTCCCGCGCCGCCCCGCCCGCCTCAGTCCGGCAGCAGATGCCCCCGCCTCGACAGCAGGAAGCGTTTGAAGGCGGCCACCGGCGGCGTGTCCGGGTGGCCGTCCAGCCAGGCGACACCGATCTCGCGGGCCGCCCTCGGGGCCGTCACGGTGAGCTCGACGACGCCGGGGCGGGCCACCGCGGGCGGTGGCAGCAGGGCCACGCCGAGACCCGCCGCGACCAGACCGCGCAGGGTCTCCGCCTCCTCGCCCTCGAAGGCGACGCGTGGCGTGAACCCCGCCTCCGCGCACAGGTCGTCGGTGATCCGCCGCAGGCCGTAACCCGGTTCGAGGGTGACGAACTTCTCGTCGGCGGCCTCCGCCAGGCGGATGCGACGACGCGAGGCGAGCCGGTGGTCCTCGGGGACGACGAGACGCAGCCGCTGTTCGTCGAGGCGGCGGGCTACCAGATCCGGGGCGTCCGGGACGGGTGAGGTGAGGCAGAGGTCGAGCCCGCCGGACCGGAGGCGTTCGATCATCGCCTCGCCGTAGTTCTGCACCAGCTGGAAGCGGACCCGGGGGTGGTCGGCGCGGAAGGCGCGGAGCAGGGCGGGCACGGTCTCGGAGCCCATGGTGTGCAGAAAGCCGAAGGCGACCTTGCCGGTGGCCGGGTCCGCGTCGGCCCGCACCGATTCGGCGGCCTTCTCGACCTCGGCGAGGGCCCGCTCGGCGGAGCCCAGGAAGGTGCGGCCCGCGGGGGTCAGGGAGACGGTACGGCCCTTGCGGGCGAACAGGGCGACTCCCAGGTCCTGTTCGAGCCTGACCATCGACCGCGAGAGCGTCGACTGCGGGACGCCGAGCTCGTGCGCGGCGCGGGTGACGTGCTCGTGCCGGGCCACCGCCTCGAAGTGGGCCAGCCTCGGCGCGAGGACCGCGCGAATGTCTTCTTCGTAACTGCTCGGTGACAGCCGTGGCCGTGAGCTGCGTTCATGCACCATGGGATTGATTATCGCGAATTCGTGCATTGGACGCATGAAACCCGGGAGGCCTACTTTCGAACCATGCCTCCTGCCAGTACCGGGGCGTCCACCCTCACCGTGGCCGCCTCGCCCCAGCCGTCCCCCGTCGCCCCTGCCGCCACCGCCGGCCCCGCCGAACCGGACCGTCTCGAACCCGGCCGCCCCGGCTACCGCCGGATGAGCTTCGCGCTCTTCGCCGCCGGTGTCGCGACCTTCGCACTCCTCTACTCCACCCAGGCCCTGCTGCCCGCCGTCTCCGCCTCCCTCGGCGCCACGGCCGGACAGGCCAGCTGGACGGTCTCCGCCGCGACGGGCGCTCTGGCGCTGTGTGTGCTGCCGATGAGCGCACTCTCCGAGCGCTTCGGACGACGGCAGATGATGACCGCCTCGCTGACGGTCGCCGTGCTGGTCGGGCTGCTCGTACCCTTCGCGCCCTCGCTGGGCTGGCTGATCGCGCTGCGCGCCGTCCAGGGCGCGGCGCTGGCCGGACTGCCCGCCTCCGCGATGGCCTACCTGGCGGAGGAGGTACGGCCGAAGGCGCTGGTCGCGGCGATCGGGCTGTTCGTGGCGGGGAACAGCATCGGCGGGATGAGCGGCCGGATCCTGACCGGCTGGATCGCCCAGCTGTGGGGCTGGCGGGCGGCGCTCGGGGCGGTCGGGCTGCTGGCCGTGGTCTGCGCGGTGGTCTTCCACTTCATGATCCCCAGGGCCCGGCACTTCACCCCGGGCTCGCTGAACCCGAAGGCCCTGGCGAAGACGGTGGGCGGACACCTCGCCGATCCCCTGCTGCGCCGGCTGTACGCGATCGGCGCACTGTTCATGACGGTGTTCGGCGCGGTCTACACGGTGATCGGCTACCGCCTGGTGGAGGCGCCGTTCAACCTCCCGCAGGGGATCGTCGGCTCGATCTTCCTGGTCTATCTCGTCGGTACGGTCTCCTCCGCGGCGGCGGGCAAGCTGGTCGCCCGGCTCGGCCGCCGGGGCGCGCTGTACCTCGCCGTCTCCACCACGGCCGCCGGTCTGCTGCTCTCGCTCGCCGACCAGCTGGCCGCCGTGCTCCTCGGCCTGGTCCTGATCACGGCGGGTTTCTTCGCCGGACACGCGGTCGCCTCCTCGTCCGTGAGCCGTACGGCGACGAAGGGCCGGGCGCAGGCGTCCGCGCTCTACCAGTCCGCGTACTACCTGGGCTCCAGCGCGGGCGGCACGCTCGGCGCGGTCGCCTTCCACGCCGGGGGCTGGGCCGGGACCGTGTCGCTGGGACTGCTCGCCGTCCTCGGCGTCGTCTCGATCACGCTGTACGGCTCGCGGGCCGCGCGCGCCGAGCGCCGCCGGCTCCTGCCGGTGGCGTCCGTACAGAACTGAGACATACGACGCACAACCATCCACTCCCCGACGCGCGTCTAGCAGGCGGAAGCACCTTACGGCGCGCGAAGGGGAGTTGGCGTACATGCGAGTCGCAGGAATCATTCGGGGGGTCCGGATACGGCGCGCGGTCGCGCTGTCCGTCGCCGGTCTGACGGCGGCGCCCGCCCTCGTGCTGGGTGCCGGCGGATCCGCGCAGGCGGCGTCCTGCACGACGTCCACCGGGCCGTACCAGAAGCAGGTCGAGAAGTACCTGCACCGGCCGGTCGACGGCAAGCAGTCGGCGGCCGACTGCAAGGCGATCCAGTCGTTCCAACGCACTTACGGGGTCACCCCGGACATCGGTTACGCGGGGCCGGTCACCTGGCGCACGATGAAGACGCTCACGGCCCAGAAAGCGGCCGGCAAGACCCCGAACAAGGACAAGAAGTGCCCCACCAACAAGGGGCGGATCGCGTGTGTGGACCTGACCCGGCAGCTGAGCTGGATCCAGGACGGCAGCAAGCTGAAGTTCGGTCCCGTCCCGGTACGGACCGGGCGGAACGGGTACGAGACCCGCACCGGGTCGAAGAAGATATACCTGCGGCACATCAACCACGTCTCGTCGATCTACCACGTGTCGATGCCGTACTCCCAGTTCTTCGACGGCGGGCAGGCGTTCCACTCGGTGGGCGTCAGCATGTGGAACCCGCCGGGGTCGCACGGTTGCGTCAACATGCGGGACGCCGACGCGAAGTCCTACTGGAATCTGCTGAAGAACGGCGACGACGTGTACGTGTACGGACGCAAGCCCGGAACGTGACCTGTTGGTGGGCCGCTTCGGCACTTCCCGCCTCCGTTGTCAGTGGCCTGCGGTAGCTTCCACAGTGCTGAAGTGGGCGGCGTCACAGCACAACAGGGGTGGAGCGATGAGTGATCTGACAGCGGCGGCGGACATCGACAGCCGTCTGGAGGGACACCGGGTCGAGCTGACCGGCTACTGCTACCGGATGCTCGGCTCGGCCTTCGAGGCGGAGGACGCGGTACAGGACACGCTGGTGCGTGCCTGGCGCAACTTCGACAAGTTCGAGGGGCGTTCCTCGCTGCGGTCCTGGTTGTACCGCATCGCCACCAACGTCTGCCTGGACATGCTGAACGCGGGCAACAAGCGGGCCCGTCCGGTCGATCTGACGGGCCCGACGCCGCTCGCCCAGGCGGCGCTCAACCCGCGGCCGGAGAACACCTGGCTGGAGCCGATGCCGGACGGGCGGATCCTGCCCACGGTGGCCGACCCGGCGGAGGCCGCCGTGGCCCGGGAGTCGGTGCGGCTCGCGTTCGTGGCCGCGTTGCAGCATCTGCCCCCCAAGCAGCGGGTGGTCCTGATCCTGCGCGAGGTGCTGGCCTGGAAGGCGAGCGAGGTCGCCGAGCTGCTCGACACCTCGGTCGCCTCGGTCAACAGCGCCCTCCAGCGGGCGCGCGCGACCCTCTCGGAACGCGAGGGCCTGGTCCCCGACAGCGCGAATCCGCTCGACGAGGAGCAGCGCAAGCTCCTTGAGCGCTACGTCGCGGCCTTCGAGGGGTACGACATGGCGGCGCTGACCGCGCTGCTCCATGAGGACGCCGTGATGACCATGCCGCCGTTCGACCTCTGGCTCCAGGGGCACGACGACATCACCGGCTTCATGGTCTCCATGGGTGCCGGCTGCGCGGGCTCGCGGCTGGTGGCGACGCAGGCGAACGGCACTCCGGCGTTCGCGCACTACAAGCCGAATCCGGACGGACCGGGGTTCGTGCCGTGGGCGGTGCAGGTCATCGACATCTCCGAGGGCGCCATCACCGGGATGCACTGCTTCCTGGACACACCGCGCTGGTTCCCGTTGTTCGGTCTGCCCGATCACCTCGACGCCGACGCGACGTGAGGCGCGGCGTACGCAACGGACTGGTGGCGGGCTGGGTGGTACTGGCGGTCGGCGGGTGGGGGCTCACCCGGTGGATCGGTGAGCCCGCCGCCGCCACCGACGGACCTACGCCCGGGGCCGCCCGGACCCCGAATCCCACCTCCGGCGACGGACCGGGTCCGCAGCCGGAGCACGGGTACGACAGGGCCTGCGCGGACGGCACACCGGCGCCGCTCCCCACGGCGACGTCCCCGGACAGCACCGGGAACGGCCGCGTCGTGATGATGTTCTGCGCACGGGTCGAGGAGCGGGAATGAGGGGCGGACGGGGCGCGTCGGGCCGGTGAGGTGAGCGCCTGCCTGGCCCGACGAGCAGAAGGCCGGGGCCCGGTGAGCGGGGGCCGGCGAGCGCGGGCCGGTGGGCACGGGCCGGTGAGCGGGGGCCGGGCGGCCGTCGGCGCCGGGCCGCGCATCCCCTCAGGCTCCGCCGTCCCCGGCCGCGCACCGTACGTCCACCACGTCCGCCAGCCCCACCAGGTCGAGCAGGCTCCGCAGTTCGGGAGGTGCGTTGCGCAGCCGGAGCCGTCTGCCGCCCGCCCGGCGGGCGACGAGCCCCAGTCGCGCTATCGCCTCGACCAGGGTCAGATCCACCTGCACGACCCCGCCCACATCGCAGTCCACCGCGGCGTCCGGGTCGCGGACGGTGCCGTCGGGACCGTCGGGGCCGTCCAGCAGCGACTCCAGCTCGGCGCAGAGTCCCGGCACGGAGTCCCGTGTGACGCGGCCGGTGACGACAAGAACGATCGGGCTCATGGCTTCCACATCAGGGTGACCGGTCCGGCGGCCGAAACTCATCGCTGCCCCGCTCCGCACTTTCCCGCCGCCACGGACCGGCCCATACCGCCCGAATCCGCCCGTCACCTGCTCCCCCACGCCTCGCACACGCCCCTCGGCGCCCCCTCGCCCCCTCGGCCGGTTCGCCCGCGTACCGATGAACTTCCGTCAACTCCGGTGATGTGTGCGGTTTCTGTGAACCCTTTCGATCAATTCCCCCTCTAGGTAACTGAACCGGCCGACACCGGCTTCTCAGCGGTGCCGACTGACCAGTGGCCCCTCAGGGGGCTGCCTGATTCTCCAGGGGGAGAGTTGCGCAAACACGTGAGAAACGCGTGTGTTTCGACCATCGCCACGGCGGCCGCCGTGGCGCTCGCAGCCGGGATGACCACGCCGGCCGTGGCACAGCCCGATGCCGCCCGGTCCACGGGCACCAAGTCCGTGGCCCGGCACCAGCTGACGCTGATCACCGGTGACCGCGTCTCGGTGGACGCCAAGGGCCGGATCACGGGCTTCCGGCCCGCCAAGGGGCGTGAACACATACCCGTGCAGCGTCAGATACGTGACGGGCACACCCTGCTGGTCCCGGCCGACGCACACCGGCTGATCAGCTCCGGCAAGCTGGACCGCCGGCTGTTCGACGTCACCGAGCTGAACCGCGCGGAGAACCGCCGGGCGCAGAAGGCCGGCCTGAAGCTGATCGTCGCCTACCGGGGCGACCGGGCCGCGACGGCGAAGGCGGAGGTCCGTGACGCGGGCGCCACCCGGGTCGAGCGGACCCTGAAGACCCTGAACGCCGAGTCGGTGACCACCCCGACCCGCGACGCGAAGGACATCTGGCAGGCCCTCACCAGCAAGCCCTCGAACGGCGCCCAGCGCACCACGGCCGCCGGGGTCGACCGGGTCTGGCTGAACGGCGTGCGCAAGGCGAGTCTCGACAAGAGCGTGCCGCAGATCGGCGCGCCGACCGCCTGGAAGGCCGGTTACACCGGGAAGGGCGTCAAGATCGCCGTCCTGGACACCGGGGTGGACGCCACCCACCCGGACCTCAAGGGCCAGGTCCTGGCGACGAAGAACTTCACCTCCTCGCCCGACACCAAGGACCGGGTCGGGCACGGCACGCACGTGTCCTCGATCGCGGCCGGCACCGGCGCCAAGTCGGGCGGCAAGTTCAAGGGTGTGGCCCCGGACGCCAAGCTCATCGAGGGCAAGGTGCTCGACGACGACGGCTTCGGCGACGACGACGGCATCCTGGCCGGCATGGAGTGGGCGGTCGCGCAGGGCGCCGACATCATCAACCTGAGCCTCGGCGGCGGCGACACCCCCGAGATCGACCCGCTCGAAGCGGCGGTCAACAAGCTGTCGGCCGACAAGGGCGTCCTGTTCGCCATCGCGGCGGGCAATGAGGGCGACGGCGCCGGTACGGTCGGCTCCCCGGGCAGCGCGGACGCCGCCCTGACCGTCGGCGCGGTCGACGACAACGACAAGCTGGCCGAGTTCTCCAGCCGCGGCCCGCGCATCGGCGACGGCGCGATCAAGCCTGATGTCACCGCCCCCGGCGTCGACATCACGGCCGCGGCCGCACCCGGCTCCGCCATCGACCAGGAGGTCGGGCAGAACCCGCCGGGCTACCTGTCGATCTCCGGTACGTCGATGGCGACCCCGCATGTCGCGGGCGCCGCGGCGCTCCTCAAGCAGCAGCACCCCGAGTGGAAGTACGCCGAGCTCAAGGGCGCGCTCACGGCCTCGACGAAGCCGGGCGCGTACACCCCGTTCGAGCAGGGCTCGGGCCGGATCGCCGTCGACCGGGCCATCGCCCAGACCGTCGTTGCGGACCCGGTCTCGGTGAGCTTCGGCGTGCACCAGTGGCCGCACACCGATGACGCCCCGGTCACCAAGAACGTGACGTACCGCAACCTCGGTACGACGGACGTCACCCTCGACGTCGCGGTCACGGCCACCGGCCCGAAGGGCAAGCCCGCCCCGGCCGGCTTCTTCACCCTCGGCGCCGACAAGGTGACCGTCCCCGCGGGCGGCACCGCCGACGTACCGCTGACCGTGAACACCAAGCTCGGCGGCACGGCCGACGGCTCCTACTCCGCGTACGTCGTCGGGACCGGTGGCGGCCAGACCGTGCGGACCGCGGCCGCGGTCGAGCGCGAGAGCGAGTCCTACGACCTCACGGTCAAGTTCATCGGACGTGACGGCAAGCCCGCCAAGTACTACGAGTCCGACCTCTTCGGCTTGTCCGGCTCGGCACGCGATGCGTGGGTGTCCCCGACGGGCGAGGGCGGCACGGCGAAGGCCCGCGTTCCCAAGGGCGGTTACGCGATGAACTCGGCCGTCTACGTCGACCCGGAGAACAGCACCAAGGGCACCGACTGGTTCGCCCAGCCGAACCTGAACGTCACCAAGAACACCACCGTGACGCTCGACGCGCGCAAGACGAAGCCGGTGAACTTCACCCTGCCCGCCACGGGCACGAAGGCCCGGATGGCGGCGCCCGACCTCCAGTTCGCCACCAAGAACAGCAGCTACGGCTACGGCTGGATCCTCGACTCGTACCAGGGGTTCCGCACCGCGCACGTCGGCCCGAAGGTGACCGACGGCTCGCTCTCCCAGCACTGGCTCGGCAGCTGGACCAAGGGGGCCTCGACCCGGTACGACATCGCGGTCGGCGGCCCGGTGACCCAGGCGGCGACCGGATACAACCGGAAGTTCACCACCAGTCAGCTGGCCAAGGTCCAGACCTCTCTCGGCTCGTCCGTCAAGGGCAAGACCGGTGGGTTCGGGGCCTGGGGCGAGCTCCCCGGTTCGTTCTCCGGCTGGTCGGCCTGGTCCAGCCAGAAGCTGCCCGGTACCAACACCGCCTATGTCTCCACCGCCGACAAGGTGCGGTGGAGCTTCGACTTCAGCCAGGAAGGCGGAATCGACAAGGACGGCTACCCGGTGACCGAGGCGATGTACACCCTCGGTGACCCGCAGACCCTCAAGGCGGGGAAGACCTACACGAAGAAGGTCAACACCGCGGTGTTCGGCCCCGCGCTCGGCGCCGGTTACGGGATCATCCGCGACGGCAACGACATCGTCGGCTCGCTGGCTCTGGCTGCCGACGGTCGCGGCAACATCGGCTCCTCCATGTACAGTTCGGTCAAGACCGTCCTGTACCGCAATGGCACCAAGATCGCCCAGAACGCGGACCCGCTGGAGGGCTACACCCCCATCGCCGTGCCGTCGGCTGCCGCGGACTACCGGCTGACGACCTCGGTCCAGCGCAGCACCAAGGTCTCGGCCGTCTCCACCCGGATCGACGCGAGCTGGACCTTCCGGTCCAAGAAGAGCGCCTACCCGACCCTGCTGCCGGTCTCCACGGTCCGCTTCACGCCCAACGTGACGCTGGACGGCAAGGTGACGGCGGGCAGGACCGCTTCGGTACCGGTGACGGTGCAGGGCGCGGCCGCCGGCAAGAACCTGAAGTCGCTGACGGTGTACGTCAGTTACGACGCCGGCAAGACCTGGAAGAAGTCCACGGTCAAGTCGGGCAAGATCTCCGTGAAGAACCCGGCCAAGGGGAAGTCCATCTCCTACAAGGCCGATGTCACGGACAAGAAGGGCAACAAGTCCTCGGTGTCGATCTACAACGCGTACTTCGGCAAGTAGGCGAGCACCGGTGAGCCGCTGATCCAGCAGGTGCACCGGTCGCAAGAGAAGGGCCCGCCGGGACGGATTCCTCCGCCCCGGCGGGCCGTTCGCGTTCTGCGCGGCGCGCGGCTACGCCGTCACGCGATGCGCTCGCGCACGACCGGCGTCGGCGTGAACTCCGTGCCCTCCGGGGCGATCTCGTACGAGGAGGGCAGCGCCTTCAGCGCGTAGTCGAACTTCTCGGGGGTGTCGGTGTGCAGCGTCAGCAGCGGCTGTCCGGCCGTGACCGTGTCACCGGGCTTGGCGTGCAGTTCGATGCCCGCGCCCGCCTGCACCGGGTCCTCCTTGCGGGCCCGGCCCGCGCCGAGGCGCCAGGCGGCGACGCCGATGTCGTACGCGTCCAGGCGGGTCAGCACTCCGGTGGACGGGGCCGTCACGACGTGCTGCTCACGGGCGACCGGGAGCGCGGCGTCCGGGTCGCCGCCCTGGGCGGAGATCATCCGGCGCCAGACGTCCATCGCGGAGCCGTCGGCCAGGGCCTTCTCCGGGTCGGCGTCCTTGAGTCCGGCCGCGTCCAGCATCTCGCGGGCGAGGGCCAGGGTGAGGTCGACGACGTCCTTCGGACCGCCGCCGGCCAGCACCTCGACGGACTCGCGCACCTCCAGGGCGTTGCCCGCGGTCAGGCCGAGCGGGGTGGCCATGTCGGTGAGCAGGGCGACCGTCCGCACTCCGCTGTCGGTGCCCAGCGCGACCATGGTGGAGGCCAGTTCGCGGGCGTCGTCGATGGTCTTCATGAAGGCGCCCGAGCCGACCTTGACGTCCAGGACGAGCGCGCCGGTGCCCTCGGCGATCTTCTTGGACATGATCGAGCTGGCGATCAGCGGGATGGCCTCGACGGTGCCGGTGACATCGCGGAGCGCGTACAGCTTCTTGTCGGCGGGGGCGAGCCCGTCACCGGCGGCGCAGATCACGGCGCCGGTGGTGTCCAGGACGCTCAGCATCTCCTCGTTGGTGAGGTGGGCGCGCCAGCCGGGGATGGACTCCAGCTTGTCGAGCGTGCCGCCGGTGTGGCCCAGGCCCCGTCCGCTGAGCTGCGGCACGGCGGCGCCGCACGCGGCGACCAGCGGGGCGAGCGGCAGGGTGATCTTGTCGCCGACGCCGCCGGTGGAGTGCTTGTCGGTGGTGGGCCGGGAGAGGGACGCGAAGTCCATGCGCTCGCCGGAGGCGATCATCGCGGCGGTCCAGCGGGCGATCTCGGTGCGGTTCATGCCGTTCAGCAGGATCGCCATGGCCAGCGCGGACATCTGCTCATCGGCGACCTCACCGCGGGTGTACGCGTCGATGACCCAGTCGATCTGCTCGGGGGTCAGCTCGCCTCGGTCTCGCTTGGTGCGGATGACGGAGATGGCGTCCATGTCCTGGGAGTCCTTCCGGCCGGTACGTACGCAAGAGTCCTGGATGACTCTACGCGCATAGAGGGTGGAGAGAGGAGTGGCCCTCCCAACGGACGGGAGGGCCACGGTGGTTCGGCTGCGGCTGTCCGCCGGTTCGGCCGGCCCGGTCACTCCGGACGGGCCGGCCGGCCCGACTACTTCAGATGGCCCGGCCCGAACGCCTGCGGCAGCATCTCGTCGAGCGTGCGCAGTCCGTCCGGCGTCTCCAGGATCAGCTCCGGCCCGCCGAACTCGTACAGCAGCTGCCTGCACCTGCCGCACGGCACGAGGATCTCGCCCGCCCCGTCCACGCAGGTGAAGTGGGTCAGCCGCCCGCCGCCCGTGGCGTGCAGCTGGGAGACCAGACCGCACTCGGCGCACAGCCCGATGCCGTACGAGGCGTTCTCGACGTTGCAGCCGGACACCGTACGCCCGTCGTCGACGCGCGCCGCCGCACCGACCGGGTAGTGCGAGTACGGGACGTACGCACGCGTCATGACCGACCGCGCGGCGCTCCGCAGCGCCGCCCAGTCGACCTCCGCGCCGGCCGTCACTTGCCCTGGCCCTTGCGGTAGCGCATGCCGTCCGCCTTCGGCATCCGCAGCCGTTGCGCAGAGAGCGAGAGGACGAGCAGCGTGACGATGTACGGGGTCGCGCTCACGAACTCGGTGGGCACCGTGTCCGTACCGAGGTACCAGACCAGCACCGCGGCGGCGACGACCGCGCTGACCACGCCCTGGACGAAGCTCTTGCGGTAGAGCTTCCAGGCGGCGAGCACGGCCAGCATGACCACGAGCAGCAGGAGCAGCGCGTGGACGGACTGGCCGCCGTTGCGCAGCTGGAGCGCGTCGGCGAAGCCGAACAGGCCGGCGCCCATGGCGAGTCCGCCGGGCCGCCAGTTGCCGAAGATCATCGCGGCGAGACCGATGTACCCGCGTCCGCCGGTCTGGCCCTCGTTGTAGATGTGCGAGGTGACGAGCGAGAGGAAGGCACCGCCGAGGCCGGCCATGCCGCCGGAGACGATCACCGCGATGTACTTGTAGCGGTAGACGTTGACGCCGAGCGACTCGGCGGCGATCGGGTTCTCGCCGCAGGAGCGCAGCCGCAGCCCGAACGAGGTCTTCCACAGCACGAAGAACGTGAGGACGAAGAGGACGATGGCCAGGATCGTCAGCAGCGACACGTTGGTGACCAGGCCGCCGATGACGCCGGCGAGGTCGGAGACGAAGAACCAGTGGTGTTTCTCGATGGAGTGCAGCCAGTCGGAGAGGCCCGGGATCGTCACCGAGGTGATGTCGTCGGCCGGCGGGGACTGCTTCGGGCTGCCGCCCTTGGCCGCCGCCTCGCCCGAGTTGAACCAGAGCTTGGCGAAGTAGGTGGTGAAGCCGAGCGCCAGGATGTTGATGGCGATACCGGAGATGATGTGGTCGACGCCGAAGGTGACGGTCGCGACGGCGTGCAGCAGCCCGCCGAGCATGCCGCCGATGACGCCGGCCAGCACGCCGAGCCACGGGTTGGTCTGCCAGCCGGCCCAGGCGCCGAAGAACGTGCCCAGGATCATCATGCCTTCGAGCCCGATGTTGACCACACCGGCCCGCTCGGCCCAGAGGCCGCCGAGACCGGCGAGCCCGATCGGCACGGCCATCGCGAGCGCCGCGCTGATCTGTCCGGCCGAGGTGACGTCCGCGGCGCCGGTGATGGCGCGTACGGCGGACAGCGCGAGCAGCACGCCCGCGACGATCAGCAGGACGACGGGGAAGGAGAGGCGGGTACGGCCGCCCTTGCCGCCGGAGACCTTGGGGGCCGCGGCGGGCGGAGTGGAAGTCGCCGTGACGGTCACGCCGACACCTCCTGCTGGTCGGAGTTACGGGCGGCCTGCTGGTCGGAGCTTCGGGAGGCGGCCTGTGCGGCGAGTTCCGCGCCGACCTTGCTCTGCTGCCGCTTGAGACCGTAGCGGCGGACGACTTCGTAGGCGATGACGACGCACAGGACGATGACGCCCTGGATCACGCCGACGATCTCCTTGTCGTACCCCTCGAATTCGAGCTTGCCGGTGCCGCGCTCCAGGAAGCCCCAGAGCAGTG
Organism: Streptomyces sp. NPDC104309; assembly: GCF_055584025.1. Lineage (NCBI taxonomy): Bacteria > Bacillati > Actinomycetota > Actinomycetes > Kitasatosporales > Streptomycetaceae > Streptomyces > Streptomyces sp. NPDC104309. Next base: position 413,373 of record NZ_JBVJMV010000004.1, read on the forward strand.
CGCCGAGCGCGATGCCGATGGGGTGGTTGCGGCCGAGGAGGGCGATGGCGATACCGGTGAAGCCGATGCCGACCGGGAAGTCGCCGCTGTACTCGAAGCTGTCGTTGAGGAGGGTCGGCATACCGATCAGACCGGCCACGGCACCGGAGATCAGCATCGAGGTGATGACCATCTTCTTGACATTGACACCGCTGGCCTCGGCCGCGGAGCCGGACTGGCCGACGGTGCGCAGGTCGAAGCCGAACCGGGTGCGCGAGAGCGCGAACCAGTAGGCGATGCCCGCGACGACCGCGACCACGATGAAGCCCCAGACGGGCGACGGGGTGGTCGGGAACTCGAAGAAGTGCGAGGACTCCGGGAGCGGCTTGGTGGAGATCTTCGTGCCGGCCTTGTCGAGGTGGCCGAGGCGGCCCTGCTGGAGCAGATAGCCGATGACCGCCGTCGCGATGGCGTTCAGCATGATCGTCGAGACGACCTCGCTGACGCCCCGGGTGACCTTGAGGACACCGGCGATGCCGGCCCACATCGCGCCGACGATCACCGCGGTGAGGATGATCAGCGGGATCTGCAGGGCGCCGGGCAGGGTCAGCGCGCCGCCCACCGCCGCGGCGAAGAAGGCCGCGAGGCGGTACTGGCCGTCCACGCCGATGTTGAAGAGGTTCATCCGGAAGCCGACGGCCACCGCGAGACCCGCGAGGTAGTAGGTCGTCGCCTTGTTCAGGATGTAGACCTGGCTGTCCGACTTCAGTCCATAGTCGAACATGATGCCGAAGGCGCTGAACGGCTCCTTGCCTGTGGCGGCCAGCACGAGTGCGGTCACCAGGAAGGCGACCACGATCGCGAGTACGGGGGCCGCGATCCCCAGGAGCAGCCGCTCCTTGTCGATCTTCTTCATCGGTCCTCTCCCCCGTCCCGGGGGTCGGTGTCGGTGCTTTCGGCAGCCGGGGCTTCCGCACCGCCCGGTGCGGGCGTCTCGTCCGGGGCTTCGAGGCGGCCGGTGGCCGCGCCCGTCATCGCCGAGCCGAGCTCCTCCGGGGTGATGGTCGCCGGGTCGGCGTCCGCGACCAGCCGGCCGCGGTACATGACGCGCAGGGTGTCGGAGAGCCCGATCAGCTCGTCCAGGTCGGCGGAGATCAGCAGCACCGCCAGCCCCTCGCGGCGCGCCTCGCGGATCTGGTCCCAGATCTGCGCCTGGGCGCCGACGTCCACGCCCCGGGTGGGGTGCGCGGCGATCAGGAGCTTCGGAGCGTGGCTCATCTCGCGGCCGACGATCAGCTTCTGCTGGTTGCCTCCGGAGAGGGAGGCCGCGGTGACCTCGATGCCGGGGGTGCGGACGTCGTACTCGCGCACGATCCGCTCGGTGTCGGCGCGGGCACTCTTGAGGTCGAGGAACACGCCCTTGCTGTTGGGGCGTTCGGTGACATGGCCGAGGATGCGGTTCTCCCAGAGCGGGGCCTCCAGCAGCAGCCCGTGCCGGTGGCGGTCCTCGGGGATGACGGCCATGCCGTCCTCGCGGCGCTTGCGGGTCGGCGTGCGGGAGATGTCGGCGCCGTCCAGGGTGAGCACACCGCCGTCGAGCTGCCGCATGCCCATGATGGCGTCGACCAGCTCGGACTGGCCGTTGCCCTCGACGCCCGCGATGCCCAGGACCTCGCCCTTGTGGATGGTGAAACCGATGCCGTCCAGCACCGAACGCACCACACCGTCCGGGTCCGTGGCGCTCAGCCGCAGTCCCTCGACGGTCAGCATCGGGGTGTCGGTGACGGTCGACTCGCGGGTCTCCGGCGACGGGAGTTCGCTGCCGACCATCAGCTCGGCGAGCTGCTTGGTCGTGGTGTGCTTCGGGTCGGCGGTGCCCACCGTCGTACCGCGCCGGATGACGGTGATCTCGTCGGCGACCGACAGCACCTCGCCCAGCTTGTGCGAGATGAAGATGACGGTCAGGCCCTCGGCCTTGAGCTCGCGCAGGTTGTCGAAGAGCGCGTCGACCTCCTGCGGTACGAGGACGGCGGTGGGCTCGTCGAGGATCAGGGTGCGGGCGCCGCGGTAGAGGACCTTGAGGATCTCCACGCGCTGCTGGTCGGCGACCCCGAGGTCCTCGACCATGGCGTCCGGGCGGACACCGAGACCGTAGGCGTCGGAGATCTCCTTGATCTTGGCGCGGGCCCGGTCACCGATCCCGTACAGCTTCTCGGAGCCGAGGACGACGTTCTCCAGGACGGTGAGGTAGTCGGCGAGCATGAAGTGCTGGTGCACCATGCCGATACCGCGGTCGATGGCGTCGCCGGGGTTGTGGAACGAGACCTGTTCGCCGTCCACCGCGATGGTGCCCTCGTCCGGCTTCTGCATGCCGTACAGGATCTTCATCAGAGTGGACTTGCCGGCGCCGTTCTCGCCGACGAGAGCGTGGACGGTGCCACGGCGCACGGTGATGTCGATGTCGTGGTTGGCCACGACTCCGGGGAACCGCTTGGTGATGCCGCGGAGTTCCACGGCATGGGGACTGCTGGACGCGTTGATGGCGCACTCTCCTTGGCAGGAGCGGAGGGCGGAGGCGATGGGACGGAGGCGGTGGAAGCGTGGTGAAAGGTACCGCGCCCGGCAGGCGCTACGCGCGTAGCGCCGCTGAATCGTTGGCCACCTGATGACAGGTGGCGGACCGTGTCCGTACGGCTACGGCGAATGAGGGGGAAGCCGTACGCGAATCGGGGCCCGCGCGAGGCCGAAGCGACCAGGGGGTGCCTTCAAAATCCCGCCTGACGGCGGGACTTCAAAGGCACCCCCTGCCCGGGACCCGATCGACGGGCCGGATCAGGTCGTGGTCTTGACCTCGATGGTGCCGTCGGCGATCTTCTTCTTCGCCTCGTCGAGCTTGGCCTGGATGTCCTTGAGGTGGTCACCCGTGGTGGTCAGGCTGACGCCGCCCTTGCCCAGGGTGTACGTCTGCGTGCCGACCACCGGCTTGCCGTCCTTGACGGACTTGATCAGGTCGTAGACACCGCCGTCGACGTTCTTGACGACGGACGTCATGATCGTGTCCTTGTACTTCGCCAGCGCCGGGTCGAGGGCCTGGTCGGAGTCGACGCCGATGGACCAGGCGCCCTTCTTGCCCGCGACGGCCTCGATCGAACCGGCACCCGAGCCGCCCGCGGCGGCGAAGATGACGTCGGCGCCCTTGTCGAGCATGCCCTTGGCGGCGTACGAGCCCTTGTCGGGGCTGCCGAAGCCGGACAGGTCCGAACCGGTGGACAGGTACTGGATCTGCACCTTGGCCTTCGGGTTGGTGTCCAGGACACCCTGCTGGAAGCCCGCGGCGAACTTCTTGATCAGCGGCAGGTCCACACCGCCGATGAAGCCGACCTGGCCGTCCTTCGACTTCAGCGCGGCGGCGACACCCGCGAGGTACGAGCCCTGCTCCTCGGTGAAGACGATGCTGTCGACGTTCTTCGCGTCGGAGACCGAGTCGACCAGACCGAAGTTGACCTTCGGGTACTTGGCGGCGATCTTGTCGACCGCGTCCTTGTACGCGAAGCCGATCGCGACGACCGGGTTGTAGCCGCCCTCGGCGAGCGATTCGAGGCGCTGCTCGCGGTCGGCCGGGGTCTCACCGGTCTTGGCGGTGAGCTCCTTCGTCGTGGCACCGAACTCGGACTTGGCCTTGTCCAGACCACGCGCGGCGGAGTCGTTGAACGAGTTGTCGCCACGGCCGCCCACGTCGTAGGCCATGCCGATCTTCATCTTGCCCTTGTCGGAGCCGGAGCTCTCGGTGGACGACTCGCCACACGCGGTGGCGGTGAGCGCGAGGGCCGCGGTGACAGCACACGCAGCGGTGATCTTGGATACCCGGCGCAAGGGAAGGCTCCTTCAAACCTGACCGAAGCGCCTCTTCCGGCGCTGGTTTCGCGGCGATCGTAACGCGCGTAGATGTCAGATAAAGCCCTGTACGGAAGCCGTTATCGGATCGTCGCGAACCAGAGGTGACGCGTCCGGTTACGGATGGTTGCCGTCGAGCAACGCGCAGGCAGTGAAGAGCTCCACCGCAACCGTGATCGCCTCCTCGTCCGCGTCGAAATCGCCACGATGCAGGTCAAGACGGGCGGTGTCGCCGGGCGTGCGGACCCCGAGCCGGGCCATGGCCCCCGGGACGTGTTCCAGGTACCAGGAGAAGTCCTCGCCGCCGAGACTCTGCTCGGTGTCCTCGATCGCAAACGATCCGCGCCGCGCGGTCATCGCCCCCGCGAGCAGATCGATCACGGCGGCGTCGTTCACGACGGGCGGGACGCCACGGACGTAGTCGATCACCGTCTTGGCCCCGTGCATCCCGGCCACCTCGTCGATCGCCGCGTGCACGAGGTCCGGCGCCTCGCGCCAGGCCGCCAGGTCCAGGCAGCGCACGGTGCCGGAGAGTTCGGCGTGCTGCGGGATCACATTGCAGGCGTGCCCGGCCTCCAGCCGCCCCCAGGTGACGGCGAGCCCGGCACGGGCGTCGACCCGGCGGGCCAGCAGTGCGGGCACCTCGGTGGCGACCTTGGCGGCGGCGGTGACCAGGTCGGTGGTCAGATGCGGCCGGGCGGTGTGCCCGCCGGGGCCGTCGAGGCTGACCTCCAGCCGGTCGCAGGCCGAGGTGATCGCCCCGACCCGCAGCCCGATCCGCCCCACGTCCACCTTCGGATCGCAGTGCACCCCGATGATCCGCCCGACGCCCTCCAGCGCCCCGGACTCGATCGTGTCGGGCGCACCGCCGGGCAGCACTTCCTCGGCCGGCTGGAAGATCAGCCGCACCGGGTTCGGCAGCAGCCCCTGCCGGTCGAGCCCGGCGAGCACGAGCCCGGCACCGAGGACCGCGGTGGTGTGGATGTCGTGCCCGCAGGCGTGCGCCCGGTCGGGGACGGTGGACCGGTACGGGACCCCCGCCTTGGTGTCCGGGATGGGCAGGGCGTCGATGTCCGCGCGCAGGGCGAGCATGGGCCGTGTGTCACCCTCCCGGCCGCCCACGTCGCACAGGAGCCCGGTCCCGGTGTCCAGTACCCGCGGTTCCAGTCCCGCCTTCTCCAGCCGGGCCTTGATGGCCGCGGTGGTACGGAATTCCTGGTTGCCCAGCTCGGGGTGCATGTGCAGGTCGCGCCGGAAGGCGATCAGTTCGGCACGCAAGGACTCGGGCAGGGCGCCGGGCAGCGCCTCGCCCCCGGGCAGCTGGGCATCGGAATCACGGGACATCAACTGGTTCACCTGGTGAAGGGTAAGCCCCTTCCCTCGTCAACTGACCATGAAACAAGAAAAGTTCAGCCACATAGACGAATAAATGACTGCGTCGTGACGTGTGGCGCGAGGTCCAGCTGGGTAAACTCACCCATTTTTGCCATCACCTCCTACTTCACGGCGGTGGTACGGACCCGCACCGGACCGCGCGCCACGCCTTCCGTCCCCCGCAGCCCACGCCGCACCGGAAGCATCGCCAGCCCGATGCACAGGGCTCCGGCCGTCAGCAGGTCCAGACTCAGGGCCATCAGCACGGTCCCCGCCAGCACCAGCACCGGCGCCCACGCCCGGACCAGGTCCCGGCGGAAGAACGCGAGCAGGGTGACGAAGCCCAGCAGCCCGAACCAGAACAGCATCGGCACCACCGTGTAGACCAACGGCATCATCCCGGGTACGTCCTGCACCCGCCCGAACAGGTCGCTCATGGCCTGCTCGTCCGCCGCGACGAACCCGACCACCAGGTCGATCACCGCCTGGACGGCCACCGCCGCCGTCCCGAGCAGCCCGGTCCAGGCGGCCGCCTCTACGGCGACCCGCTTGCCCCCGCGCTCCCCGGCGAGTCTCCGCAACCCCAGGAACACCGGCACGAACGCGAGCACCCCGGCCAGGAACAGCAGATGCGCCATCGTCCACCACACACCGGGCCCGTAGTCACTGACCGCCCGCCCGGTCAGCCGCACCACTCCGTACCCGGCCATCAACGCGGGCCCGGCAAGAAGCGCCGTCCTGAACCTCTTGACCTGTCGTTCCGTCAACTCGCTTGATTTCATGGGTAGATGCTCGCGTCGACGCGTCCCTACCCGCTATCGGGATCGTCCCCCAAGGAACCCTGAGAGCCGGAGGCTTCCCGCTCAGGGGTCGCGTTCCTCGACATGCGCTTCGCCCGGACCTGACGGCACGGCAACGGAGAGCGCCTGCCGACGAGTTCCACGCGGCTCACCGTCCCCCGCACCGCATCCCTCGACTCTTCGTGAGCCGCGCGGCAGGCGGCAGTTCGAGGTCACGGCCTAGGCTCGTCGAGTGAAGACGATCGTGTTCGACATCGGTGAGACGCTCGTGCGAGACGACCGGTACTGGGCGTCCTGGGCCGACTGGCTTTCGGTGCCCAGGCATACCCTCTCCGCGCTCGTGGGAGCCGTCACCGCACAGGGGCTGGACAATGCGGAAGCCCTCCGCCTCCTGAAGCCGGACATCGACGTCCCGGCCGAGTACGCCGCCCGTGAGGCCGCGGGCCGCGGCGAGTACCTCGACGAGACCGATGTGTACGAGGACGCGCGCCCCGCGCTCTCCGCGTTGCGGAAGCTCGGTATGCGAGTCGTCATCGCAGGGAACCAGACAACGCGCGCAGGAGAGCTGATCCGGGCACTGGCTCTGCCCGCCGACCTCATCGCCACCTCTGAGGAGTGGGGGTGCGCCAAGCCGTCCCCGGAATTCTTCGCACGGGTACTCGACGCATCCCGGGCCCGGGCATGGGAAACCGTCTACGTCGGCGACCACCCCAAGAACGATGTCTTCGCGGCGCATGCGGCCGGGCTACGCACGGTGCACCTTCGCCGCGGACCGTGGGGTCATCTGTGGGCGGGCGACCCGAAGGTGCGGAGAGTTGCGGACTGGTTGTTCGACTCCCTCATGGACCTGACCACGATCGTCAACGAGTAGCCGACGTTCCGTACCCTCGCCGTGATGGTGTGGGTACGGTCGGATCATGTCCGCCGAAGACTCGTGTGAGGTCGGCAGGCGTGTCGCCGCTCGCGCCGCCCGACCCAAGCCGGTCTTGCCACTGCTTCCCATGTCTCCTACGCCGTGATCCGCTCCGTGGGGCGTGGCGCGCGACGGCCGAGCGACGAAGTACTCGAAGCGATCGCCGCCGCCCTCGAAGTGGATGCCACACAGTTGCGCACGGGGTACGTAGGCACAGAGCGACGCGTCCACCGCGCTCTGCCCGCGTTGTCGGACGCTCTCTCCCACTCCGCCGGATGACGCGTCACCCGAATCGGTGCCGGCCCAAGCCGAACTGCCTCTGCTCACCGCCACACCCGGCTGCAGCCGGTGGACCCATGGCCACAGGCAGGAGATGAAGGACACGCCCTCTTTCTGTGAGGGAGGCATGCGGAGTCTTGTGTCCGCTTCATGACCGAGGCGTGCACTCGAAGGCCAGGGGCGTCGGCGACGGTCACCGGCAAGGCTGGGGATCACTCGGGCGCAGGCCGCTCAGTCCCCCTCAACCGTTCGCCACGGCTCACCGCCACCCGGACCGCGTCACGCAGGGCCTCGGTCAGACGCACGGCCACGTACCGAACCTGAGCCGCGTCGGTCCCGGGGTCCGCAATCAGATCCTCCGCATGCCCGATCAGCTCCACCCCCATGCCGAGTTGGACGGCTTCGACCTGGTCGGCGACGCGAGAGACGGGACCATGCCCACGCCCGTCGGTGATCAGCAGGCAGATCCGGTCGTCGGCGCCGGTCCAGGGGAGCAGGCGGGTTACGGGGGTCGGCATGGCAGGCCCTGCTCTCGTAGATACATCCTCGTTCAGCGGTGACGTCACGCTAGGGCGCCTTCCCGCGCTCCGACAGGGACGCTCCGTGCGAATCCGCCCCGGCGGTAGGACCGGGTGTCCTAGTCGTCCAGTCCCAGCCGCTCCGCGAGGGCTGCCACGGGAGAGGTGCGGCGCCGCTGCCTGCCGCGCAGGTCGGACACCAGGCGGCGGCTGGTCGAGTGGTAGCGCATCCACTCCGGCGCGATGCTCTCGGCCGTCAGCAGCGCCTGCGCAGCGCCGTCCTCCTTGTTCAACTCCGCGTAGGCGAGGGCGCGGTCGACATGAAAGCGGGCGAGCCATGTGGGCGGCAGCGACTGCAGGTCCGGGACTGCGCGGGCGGCGCGGAGGGCCCCCGCCCCGTCCTCCATCTCCACCAGGAAGTTGACCTCGGCCACACCCACGTTCGTAGGGCCGAAGGGCGTCGCGTAGTCCAGCCGGTCCGCGCCGATCCGGGCGGCGGCGGCACTCGTCAGTGTGAGCAGTTCGCGTACGGTGCCGTGCCGCCCGGCGCGCACGGCAGCCGTCGCCGCACGGAGCAGCAGGATTCCCCAGAGCGACAGCTGGACAGGGTGCGAGCGAAAGGTGGGCTCGATGCGTTCGGCAGTGGTGGTGGCGACCCGCTCCGCGTCGACCAGTCGCCCCTGCCTGGTGAAGACCCAGGCCAGACTGGCGACACCCATCGTCTCCAGATGCGGGTCGTCCCCTTTCCGGGCTGCCTCGGCCGCCCGTTCCAGGGCGGTGAACGCCGCGTCCTCCTTGCCTAAGGCGGTCAGCGTGGTCGCGGCGACCTGGTAGGACTCCGCCAGCACGGAATGGGCCGACGCGGCCTCGGCGCCGCTGAGAGCTCGTGCCGAGGCTCGTGCGTCGACGATCAACCGCGGTAGCAACAGGCCGATTTCGCCCATGCGGCCCTCGCGCCGGATGCGCTCGGTGGAGCGGAGCGCCGCCCGTAACTGGGCGAGTGTGGGCGGGTCCTCGGAATCAGGCTCCTCGCCCAGGACGCCCTCGACGGGCGAGACCGCCTGCCGGAGAGCCAGCACGGAAGGCTGTTCCTGCTCGGTCCGCACCTCGAACGTGGCCGGCTGCCCGACGAGCACGGACGTCTCCACGTCCAGCGCCCGGGCGAGGGAGTTGAGGGTGGTGAGCCGTGCGGTGCTTCGAACGCCCTGCTCCAACTTGCGCACGACATCGACCGAGACTCCCGCCCGCTCGGCCAGCCCCTCCTGTGTGAACTTCCGCCGCCGGCGCAGCCGGGCCATGCGGTCGCCGATGCCGGATTCCTCGTGGAACCGCATGGTCAGTCACCCCCAGATCAGGTCCGACTGACCACGCTACGCCCGCTTTTGGGGTGCGGCGCAACCCTCATTGTGCGCGCTGCTCGGCAACTTCAGGCGCCGGGCGGAACCTCGGTCGGGAGACCGAACAAGGCGCCGGCGATAGAAGCGACCTGACTACTGTTCAACGCTCCTTGAAAGACCCAGACATCGTCGATCGTTCCGACGAAGTATTCACCCGCGGTGTCCGACATCGCACGTCCCACCTGCAGGGGCCCGTCAGCCTTGAACATCTGAACGTCATCCGCCCAGGAAACCTCGTCCTGGCACGTGCTGTCGTCCGGCCGGCCGTCTCCGTCGTCGTCGGCACACCTGAATTCCTGGAGTATGCCGTTGACGTAGAGCCGGGCCTGCTTGGCGAGGCTGTCGTAAACCACCGCCAGGTGGTTCCAGTCACGGACATCGGAGAATTCCGTACTGGATACCTGCTTGGTCACAGCCCCTGGGCTGTCCGCGTCGGGCAGTGTCAACTCCCAGCGTCCAAACCCTTCGGAATCACCGGGCGCGGACTTGAAACGCAGCTCGAAGGCGCTGCGCGTGCTTCCCGCAGCATTGATCACGGTCATGGGATGGTCCGACAGCGCGGACGCCTGAGCCCATGCGGTCACCGTGAAACTCGAACTCGTGTCGACCGGCACGGCCGGGACCTCGGCATAGGAATCGACGCCGTTCAGCTGGAGACCGCTGTCATCGATCCACCCCGGCCCGAGCTGCGCTCTCCCGTACAGGTTCATCGGCGGGGACTGCTCCGCGGCGTCCGGAGTGCTCGCGGGTGTGCCGGAAGTCGTCTCCTCGAACTGCCAGCGCCCCTTGACCGCCTGGTCCTGCTGGGCCATCCGCAGCAGGTCGGCCGTGGGGCTCGAACCGGAGGGCTTCGACGGAGCCCGCGCCGGACTCCACGGAACAACGGCCCCTTTGGCGCCCCCGGTGTCACTGCCGACCGGTCCCGCCGCTGTCGCCTGCGGCGTCAGCACTCCCACCGCGATGAAGCCCAACGCGGCGGCGGCCACCGCCCCGGCCCTTCTTCGACCGCACGAACGTCTCCACACAATCCCCACCCCAGCCACGAGAAGATGAAGATTCCCCGAAGAAAGGAATCCCACAGGACTCTATGCAGAGGTCATGCGTCCAGCCAGTGGGATTTTCTTCACCTATTACGCCTCCGTCACCGCCGTCGCCCGCCAGGGCGCCAGCCGTTGTACGTCTCGGGCCGTCTCCGTCACGCCGGACAGGAAGCCCTGGGCGCGCGGCGACGCCGTGTCGCGGAGCCATTCCGGGGCGATGTCGCAGACCGCGACCTTGACGTCCGTGCCGGACAGGGCGAGGGGCAGGGTGTGGACGACCGTGGAGGGGAAGCTCAGGACCGTGCGGCCGATGGGGCCGCGGCGGGCGATGAGTTCCAGGGGGAGGTCGGGCCGGACGATCTCCAGGCCGGTGGCGGCCTCCAGGGCGTGGAGCTTGTCGGTGGACTCGCGGCGGTGGGCGAAGTAGCGGGTGGCCCCATGGGTGCGGGCCAGGGCCGCGACGGCCTCCAGGTACTGGGCCCGGTCGACCACGCCCGTCTCGACCAGCGAGGTGCCGACCAGGTCCGCGCCCTTGGTGAGCAGCGGCGGGCCGAAGCGGGCGCGGGTCCAGGCGAAGGTGTTGGGGGTGACGGTGACGCCGGGCGGAGCCTCGACCGGCATGGCCGTGAAGACCTCGACCGTACGGGTGGCGGACGGGGTGAAGCGGCTGCGGGCGCGGGCCGTGACCGGGGCCAGGACCAGCTCGCGCGGGCCCGAACTGCCCTTGCGGTGCCAGCGCACCAGCCTTTCACCGCGCGCCAGTTGGGCGACGAACTCCATGGTGGCCGTGCCGTCGTCGACCACGGTGAGGCGCCGGGCGCGCACCATGGTGAGCAGGAGCTGGACGTAGCGGGAGAACGGGTCGCCGATCACGATCCGCTCCGCCCCGCGCAGCAGTCCGGCCAGGGAGCGCAGGGTCTTCAGGGGCGCGCCGGCCCCGCCGCGCGCCTCCTGCCAGCGGACGTTGACGCCCTCGTCGCGGGCCAGCTCCGCCATCCGGCGCAGCTGACCGCGCGACATCGGGTCGACCGGGGGGAGGACGACGACCGTGATGTCCGCAAGGACGTGGTCATCGCCTCCCTCTGTGTAGGCCCACTCCAGGACGTTCAGGAGCTGGACCGGGCTCTCGACGAAGGCGAGGTTCACCGGTCGGCCCGTCAGACCGCGACCGGCTCGGCGGCCGGGGCCGCCTCGGCGCTCTCGGCGCTCTCGGCGACGACGCCCGCGACGCGGCGGAGCTTCTTCATCGGGCCGAGCTCGGACTCGTACACCTTCTTGACGCCGTCGCCGAGCGAGGCCTCGATGGTGCGGATGTCGCGGACGAGGCGGGTGAGGCCCTGCGGCTCGACGGAGGCGGCCTGGTCGGAGCCCCACATGGCGCGGTCCAGGGTGATGTGGCGCTCGACGAACGCGGCGCCGAGGGCGACGGCCGCGAGGGTCGTCTGGAGGCCGGTCTCGTGGCCGCTGTAGCCGATCGGGACGTTGGGGTACTCCTGCTGGAGGGTGTTGATGACCCGCAGGTTCAGCTCCTCGGCCTTGGCCGGGTACGTCGAAGTGGCGTGGCAGAGCAGGATGTTGTCGCTGCCGAGGACCTCGACCGCGTGGCGGATCTGACGCGGGGTCGACATGCCGGTGGAGAGGATGACGGTGCGGCCGGTCGCCCTCAGGGCGCGCAGGAGCTCGTCGTCGGTGAGGGAGGCCGAGGCCACCTTGTGCGCGGGGACGTCGAACTTCTCCAGGAAGGCGACGGCCTCGGTGTCCCACGGGGAGGCGAACCAGTCGATGCCGCGCTTGGCGCAGTGCTCGGAGATGGCCTGGTACTCGGCCTCGCCGAACTCGACGCGGTGACGGTAGTCGATGTACGTCATCCGGCCCCACGGGGTGTCGCGCTCGATGTCCCACTGGTCGCGCGGGGTGCAGATCTCCGGGGTGCGCTTCTGGAACTTGACGGCGTCGCAGCCGGCCTCGGCGGCCACGTCGATCAGCGCGAGGGCGTTGTCGAGGTCGCCGTTGTGGTTGATGCCGATCTCGCCGGTGACGTAGACGGGCCGACCCGGGCCCGCGGTACGGGTGCCGAGGGTGCGCAGACGGGAGGTGTTCATGAGGTGCGTTCCTTACTTGGGGGAAGTGCTCGGGGGGACTCGGGGGTTACTTGGGGGACTCGGGGGTTACTCGGGGGACTTCGTGAGGGTGGGGCCCAGCAGCCAGGCCGCGATCTCGCGGATGGCGCCGAAGCCGCCGGAGGTGGTCGTGACGGCGCGTGCCGCGGCCCGTACCGAGTCATGGGCGCTCGCGACCGCGACCGGCCAGCCGGCGAGTGCGAAGCACGGCAGGTCGTTGACGTCGTTGCCCACGTAGAGGACACGTTCCGGAGCGATGGACTGTTCGTCGCACCACTGCTTGAGTGCCAGGTCCTTGCGGTCGATGCCGTGCAGGACCGGGATGCGGAGCTTGTGGGCGCGGGCGGCGACGACCGGGTTCTGTTCCGTGGAGAGGATCAGCAGCGGCATTCCGGCCTTGCGCAGGGCCGCGATGCCCAGGCCGTCGCCGCGGTGGACGGCGACGATCTCGTGTCCGTCGGCGTCGATGAGGACCCGGTCGTCGGTCTGGGTGCCGTCGAAGTCGAGGACGACCGCGTCGACGTCGTCGAAGGTGGGCAGCGGTGAGGGGTCCAGGAGCGGGGCGAGGGCGCGGGCGCGGGCCAGGTCGTGCGGGTCGTCGATCTCCAGGACCCGCGCCGCGTCGGTGCGCACCAGGGCGGTGTGGCCGAAGAAGCGGTGGCGGTGGGTACGGAAGCCCGCGGCGTTCATGGCGTACGCGGTGCCGGTCTCCAGCAGGTCCTCCGGGCGGTCCTGGCGCATCTGCCGGACGGACTTGTCGTGGTTGACGCCGTGGTTGTCCTCTTCGAGCGCACTGCCGTCGCGCCAGAGGAAGCCGTGGAAGGGGGCGACCGTGACCGCCGTGTCGGCGCCGTCGTGGGCGACCGCCGCGGCGACGCCGTCGATGTCCTCCCGTACGACGAAGGGGCTGGTGCACTGGACCAGCAGCACCACGTCGGCCGTGCGCTCGCGCATCGCCTCGTACGCGTCCAGGGCGTGCAGCACCGCGTCCTCGCTGCTCGACCTGTCCCCGGCGATGGCCGCGGGACGCTGCACGATGTGCACCCGCTCCGGGGCGCCCAGCGTGTCGGCGGCGGCGCGGGCCGCGTCGGCGATGGCCGCGTCGTCGGTCGTCACGACGACGTCCGTGACCTCGCGGGAGGCCAGGCAGGCGCGGACGGCGCGGGCGACCAGCGGCACGCCGCCGACCTGGGCGAGGTTCTTGGCCGGTACGCCCTTGGATCCGCCGCGGGCGGGGATCACGGCGAGCACGGTCGGGGTCGGGGTCATCTCTGCTCCTGAAGTGGTGTTCACAGCTCGCCCATCCGTCGGATCACCGGGGCGACCCGCTGGACGCCCTGCCGGTACGCGCCGCGCGCCGCTTCCCGTACCGCGTCGCGGACCGCGCCGCGCATCCCGCCGGTCTCGCGCGGCCGGTCGGTGCCGGGCAGCGGGTGGCCGTCGGGCGCCAGGTGGTGGCGGGCGAGGATGCCGGGCAGGTAGCCGGGCGCGGTGGCGGGCGTGTAGTACGGGGCGAGATCGGGCAGCCGGCCGGCGGCGAGCAGGGCGTCGACGCGGGCGCGGGCGTGGTTGTAGGCCGTGGCGTACGAGCCGTCGGCGGCGACGCCCTGGCCGGCCAGCCACGCGGCGTCGGGCTCCGGGCCGTGGCCGCCGTCCAGGTGGTCCCAGGAGGTGAGCAGGCCGGAGCCGATGAAGTGGTGGTTGCCGAGGGTCTCGCGGACGCCGAGGTCGGTGAGGACCGCGGTCGGGATGCGCCGGTGCAGGGCCTCCAGCGCGGCGGTCGAGGAGACCGTGACCAGTAGATCGGTGCGGTCCAGGACCTCGCCCATGTGCCCGTACACCAGGCGGAGGTTGGGCGGCAGTCCGCCGGGCAGCTTCTCCGCGAGCCGCTGGTAGGGGAGTTCCTCGATGTGAGTGGTGTGCTCGCCGGGCTTGGAGCGCAGCTTCAGCAGCACCTCGCGGTCCGGGTGCAGCCTGGCGTGCTCGACGAGCCTGCGCAGCAGATACGTGCGGTCGGCGCGGGAGGCCGGTACGGACGGCTGGGCGGCGAAGACGACCGTGTCGCGGCCCTCGGTCGGGCGGTACGGCTCGCCGCCGAGGAACGGCAGTGCGGCCTCCGTGACGGCCGAGGCGTCGGCGCCCACTCCCTCGTACACCGCGCGGAAGCGCTCCGCGTCGTGGCGGGAGTTGGCGAGGACGACGTCCGCGCCGTGCCGCAGCAGCAGTCCGTCGGCGAGCTTCTCGTAGACGACGCCGACATAGCCGGTGACGACGACGGGCCTGGCGGGCAGCCGCAGCGCGGCGAGGCCGTGCAGCATCGCCTGGACGGCTCCGCCGACGAGGGCGAGGACGACGATGTCGTATCCCTCGTCGCGCACGGTGTGCAGGAACTCGACGGCCGTCACCTCACGCACCCGCTCGGCGCCGATTCCGACGTCGCCGACCTCGGCGAGCTGGCGCGGGGTCGGGGTGGCCCGGCCGCGCAGCAGGAGCCCGGTGATCTCGACGTGCTGCGCCGACCTCTCGGACCCACCGGTGGTGAGACGGCGCGCGGTGAGCGCGCCCCATTTCCACCGGGTGTCGGAGTCGGCGAGTACGGCTACCCGGAGGGCGGTCGTCTTATCGGTACGTGGGGGCACGTCCCAGAACTTAGGAAGCCATTTCGATTCGCGGCCCAACGTGACGGCAACAGCTGGTTAACAGCCCGCCGACGCTTGGCGAATCGCCTTCACAAAGGGGACGCAATCGCCCACGAATCAGTCAGGTTCATCATTCTGACATTCGCCGTTCACCCGGTGTCCCTCCTGGGGCCAGGGCAAATGACGGGCTCCCGCCTAGCGTGAGACGGGTGGTTAAGCTCTCGGTCATCGTGCCGTTCTACAACGTGCAGACATACGCCCCCGACACCTTGAGAAGCCTGCGGGCCAACGCCCGCGAGGACTTCGAATTCATCCTCGTCGACGACTGTTCGACCGACGGGACCGCGGACATACTGCGCCGCGCCGAGGACGAGATTCCGGGGGTGGTCGTACGCAGACATGAGCAGAACGGCGGACTGGCCACCGCCCGCAACACCGGTCTGGACGCGGCGCGCGGCGAGTACGTCACCTTCCTCGACGGCGACGACTGGCTGGCGCCCGGGTACTACGCCGACATCCTGACCCGGACGGAGGCGCTGGGCTGCGATTTCGTCCGTACCGACCATGTCCAGGTCGAGGGCCGCAACCGTACGGTGCACCGCGTCCCGCACGGCAGGCGCGGCGAGGTCCTGGACCCGCGGGACGCGATCCTGCCCGCCGAGCGGTCCACCTCGGTCGACTATCCGTACGCCTGGGCCGGGCTGTACCACCGGCGTCTCCTGGACCGCGGACTGCTGCATTTCACGGACGGTCTGCGCACCGCGGAGGACCGCCCGTGGATCTGGCGGCTGCACCGCGAGGCCGATTCTTTTGCGGTGCTCGGACTTCTCGGAATCTTTTACCGGCGCGGGGTCGCCTCTTCGCTCACCCAGATCGGTGACGTGCGCCAGCTCGATTTCATTCGCTCGTTCGACCAGGTCATTCGGGAAACGGCCGAGGACCGCGACGCACAGGCGCTGCTGCCGAAAGCGGTCCGTACCTATTGCGCGATCATTTCTCACCACATGAGCTCGATCGAAAGGTTCGAACCCGCGGTGGCCCGCACACTGAAGTCGATGAGTGGAGCCGCCCTGCGGCGCATGCCGCAGCGGGTGCTCGACGAGGCCCTCGACTCGATGGACGTGCAGCGCGCCTCGCTGCTGCGCCGGCTGCGGCGCCGTCCCGCCGCCACGGGTGCCAAGGAGGTGGCCGCCGCGTGAACGGCGCCCGGTCCCGCACCACGCAGATCTTCTTCGCGTCCACCCTCTACGGCACCGCCACGCTCGCAGCCGCCCTCGACGCCGGCTGCTTCCCGGAGGCGGACCGCCGCATCCTGCTCGTCTCGAACAACGCGGCCGTTCCGGAGACGACACCCGCCGTCGACGCGATGCCCGGGTTCGACGCGCTGCGCGGCCGTTTCGACGACGTGGTGTCGTGGAACGCGACGATCGCGCCCTTCCACCCCGGCGGCTGGGCGCCGCGCCCCGACGACGTACCCCTGTGGGAGCGGCACCTGCGCCTGGCCTGGGGGCTGGGCGACGATGACATCGAGCTGGCGGTCGAGTCGATCCAGGTCAACCCCGCGATGGCCGTGACCCAGATCTTCACCGGCGCACCGGTCGACGTCTACGCGGACGGGCTGATGAGCTACGGCCCCACCCGCAACAAGATCGACCCCCTGGTCGGTACGCGGGTGCGCCGGCTGCTCCATCTCGACCTGGTGCCCGGCCTGAAGCCGTTGCTGCTCACGGAGTTCGGGGTGCTGCCGCAGATCGTGCCGACCGAGGCGTTCCTCAAGGTGCTCGGTGAGCTCGCGGACGCGCCGGGGATCCAGGAGGCTGTGCCCTCCGTGGAGGCCCCCGCCCTGCTGCTCGGCCAGTACCTCTCCGCGCTCGGCCTGATCAGCGCGGCCGAGGAGGAGGACCTGCATCTGCGGATGATGCGCGGCGCGGTGGCCCTCGGCCACACCCGCGTCGTCTTCAAACCGCACCCCACGGCCCCGGCGCAGTGGTCGCGCGCGATGGGCGCGGAGGCCGAGAAGCTCGGCGCCGAGCTGACGGTGCTGGACGCGGGGGTGCTCACCGCCCCGGTCCTCGCCGAGGTGCTCTATCAGCGGATGCGGCCCGCGCTGGTCGTCGGCTGCTTCTCGACCGCGCTGCTCACCGCGTCGGCGTTCTACGGGCTGCCGGTGGCCCGGGTCGGCACCGGGATGCTGCTGGACCGGCTCGCCCCGTACGAGAACAGCAACCGCGTCCCGGTCACGCTCGTCGACGCGCTGGTGCCGGAGGTGACGGACCGGGCGGCCGTCGAGCGGGCGGGGGCCGCGGCCGACCCGGCCGACCTGGCGGATCTGACCGGGCTGGTCACCGCGGTCGGGTTCGCGATGCAGCCGAAGATCCACCCGGGGCTGCGGCCGGCCGCCGAACGGTATCTGTCCGCGCACCTGGACGCGACGACCTGGCGGTACTTCAAGCGCAAGCGGCTCACCTCGCTGGCGCTGCCGGGGGCGGTGCCGGCGCAGCTCGCGTTCCTGCCGCGCAACGCGGTGGTGCGCAGGGTGGCGCGGTCGGTGCGGCGGCGCGTGGTGCGGCAGTAGGCGCCGGACGCCCGGGGTCCTTCGTTCGGATCAGGCCGGATCGGGGAGCGGGGTCCGGTGCCGTGGATCGCAAGGCGGAGGAGGGACGCCGACGGGGTCTCCCCTGCTCGAACGGAGCCGAGAGCTCAGGGAAAGCGCCATGGCGACCAACGCCGACGCGCCGAGGCGCGACACCGGGGCACGCGAGCCCGGCGTGATCCGAACGGAGAGACCCCGACCCGGCGTGATCCGAACGGAGACCCCGACCCGGCGTGATCCGAACGGAGACCCCGGCCCGGCGTGATCCGAACGGAGAGACCCCGGCCGTCCCCGGCCGCCGGACGGGTTCGTGCCGATCCCGTCCGGCGCCCTCGGGCTTCCCGCGTCCGGACGTCAGTCGCGCACGCCGCCCCGGATCACCCGCAGATCGGCCGCGTTCGCCTCGGTGACCTTCCACAGCTCCCGCTGCCGGCCGTGCACATCGGCGACGGTCGCGGCGTGGTCGTCCAGCAGTCCGGCCGCACGCTCGGCGAGCCGGGCCCCGAGGTGCCGGTCGTGGACCGAGATCCCCCACTGCGGGCGCTCGATGTCGGCGAGGAAGTACGCCATCTTCGGGTGCGAGATCAGGCTGATGATCGGCGTACCGCAGCCGAACGGGATCATGCCCGCGTGTCCGCGCATCCCGATGACCAGCTTCGTACGGGCGTAGGTGTCCCGGATCGCGTCGTTGTCGAAGTCGTACATCGGGATCACCGGCAGCGCGATCCCGTGCTCGCGCCGCAGGTCGAAGGCGATCCGCTCGTCGTCCAGCGAGTGGGCGGCGCACTTCACCTCGGCCCGCTCGCCGAGCGCCCGCACCGCGGTGGCCATCTCGCCCAGGAAGTGCCCGTAGTCATGGCCGAAGCGGAGCCCGGACCGGTCGTACGCGGCATTGACCAGCACGG
Source organism: Streptomyces sp. NPDC104309 (assembly GCF_055584025.1). NCBI lineage: Bacteria > Bacillati > Actinomycetota > Actinomycetes > Kitasatosporales > Streptomycetaceae > Streptomyces > Streptomyces sp. NPDC104309. The sequence continues at coordinate 431,824 of NZ_JBVJMV010000004.1, forward strand.
TGTCCTCGCGCCGCTCCGGGTCCGTCCAGCCGTCCACCAGTTGTCTGGTCACCGTCGTCGGGCAGGGCTGGAAGCGCACCTTGTCGTGGAGCGAGGCGGGCAGCAGCTGCCGGACCTTCTCGATGGAGCCGTGGTTGCGCAGCCCGAAGAACGAGGCGCGCTCCACCAGCTTGCGCAGCGAGGCGAGGAACCGGTCCCGGCCGTGGCCGTAGGCCTGGCCGTCGAAGGCGTTGAAGCCGACCGCGTACACCATGACGGGCACGTCGATCCGGTCGAGCAGCTCGTCCGGGACGTTCCACTGCCAGCCGCTGTTGCCGTTCGGCGCGGTGTCCGGGATGAAGAGGCCGCCGCCGCCGATGACCAGTCCGCGGCGCTCGTTGACCCGCTCCAGCGCGGCCTCGTCGAAGAGCCGGTGGGCGTGGATCGAGTGCCAGCGCCGCGGGCCGGTGTCCCGGCCGAAGGCCAGCCGTACGCTCTCGGGCAGCAGCTTGTCCCCGGCGTTGCCCTGCCGGTCCATGTAGAAGGCGACATGGGCGAGTTGGCCGGAGGCGGGGCCCTCCACGGGTGCGGGCGCGTCCGTGGCGCGCTGGTGCATCAGTCGGTTCGCGCGGTGCGTCGGGTCGACGCCGAGGCCCTTCAGGGCGTACTCGGCCGCCGCGTTGTCGTCACCGTGGATCCAGGCGATCTGGGCGAGGCGCCCGAAGGCGGTCGCGGCCCGGTTGGGCGCCGCGGTGGCGAGCAGGAGCCGGACCCGGGCCTCCTCGTAGCGGGAGACGCTCATCAGGGCGTGGCCGAGCACCTCGTGCGGCCAGGCCTCGTCGACGGGTATCCGGACCCCGCCCAGCAGCTCGGCCGCCTCCTGGTACTCGCCGGCCGCGATGTGGGCGGCGGCGACCTTGCGGGCGGCCTCCGGTGAGCCGGTGCGCCGCACGTGCGGGGTGCCGTAGTGGACCAGCAGGTCGTGGTGCTTGGCGCCGGGCAGCGCCAGGTACGCGGAGTGGAACTCGGCGTCGGAGAGCTCGAATTCGCGCCAGCGGTCCTCGGCCTCGCGATACCCGGACTCGCCGCCCTGCCAGGGCTTGTGCCGCCCGGTGAAGTGCAGGATCGCGGTCGATTCGGGGACCGGCAGGTCGCCGGAGAGCCGCCGCTTGACGAAGTTGTAGCAGGCGTCGAGCTGCACGAAGTCACCGTCGAGCACGGCGTTGAGGATGCCCTGGTCGTGCTTGTCGAGCTCGTACGTACCGGCCCGTCCGACCTCGTCGATCTTCGCGCAGAACGTGTCGCTCAGATACTCGCGCTGGATGACCAGCAGTCCGCTGTTGAGCTTGTGCTGCCCGTAGAAGAACTGCGGCACCGCGGCCAGTCCGTCGCGCAGCTTCAGCAGCTCACCGAGATCGCCGAGGACCACCATGTCGGTGTCCAGGGTGATGACGGTGTCGTAGTCGCGCACCCGGAAGATGTCGAGGATGAAGTAGGCCTTGCGCACCAGGTAGTTGTCCTGATCGCCCTTGGCGTACGAGTCGTAGTGCGTGGCGTCGACCCGGCGGAAGTCCACGCGCGGGTGCAGCGCCCGGATCTGCGCGACGGAGGCGGGGCGCAGTCCGTCGTGCAGGACGAGGAAGTCCTCGCAGACGTTCGGGTTGGAGAGTGCGAGGCTGCGCAGCAGGGCGAGGAACCCGGGCAGGTAGTTCTCGTCGACGAAGCTCGCGAAGGCGACCCGGCGCTTGCCGGTGAGCGCGTTCGCGGGGGCGGGCGACACGGGGAGTTCCGTGCCGGGAAGGGGCGTGGCGGGCGTCGTCATCGCAGTCGGATCCTCATGTCGGTGACGCTCTGGGCGCGTTCCATGACCCAGGCCTTCTCGCTGGTGTACTCGTGCACGGACGTGATGGGCATCCGCATCGCACCGGGCAGCCGGTAGGCGCCGCTCTCGTAGAAGTCGAAGCCGATCAGGTCGATCCGGCTGCTGACGTCGAGGTGGTCGAGGAGCCACAGCATGTTGAAACCGGTGGTGGGGATGGCGGGCCAGACGTCGGCGCCGACGCGCCCGATGTCCCGCAGCGGCCAGCGCAGCGACTCGTCGCCCAGGTACTGCTGGGCGCCCGGGACGAGGCGGTTGCGCAGGGAGTGCTTCCAGTCGCCGGAGACCCCGCCGAAGACCAGCCGGGTGTGCACCTTCTGGTCCCAGTTGAAGCCGTGCTTGTGGATGGTGGCGTGGATGTCGGTGCGCCGTCCGGTCGCCGCCGGGTCGATCCGGTACGAGTTGAAGCGGACGACCAGGTCGTAGCCGTCGATCTCGGCACCCATCGAACTGCCGCCGACGCGCTGGGAGTTGGCTATGAGACAGATCGACTTGCCGGCTATCCGGTTGCGGAACTCGCCGACCGTGGTCCATTCGACGCCGCCGAAGGTGGGGTCCTCGACCGGGCCCCGCATGCGGCTTCTGCGCTGCTCGGCGTAGAGCGCGACGAGTCCGGCGAGTTCGGCCACGGCGTCCGGGTCCGTCCCGGCCGCCTCCATGGCCAGGTCGAGGTACTGGGACGTGGCGTCCTGGAGCTCGGTCACCGGGGCGCCGCCCTGCTCCTGTGCGAGCAGGGCGCCGATCAGCCGGGGGCGCGCCCCGTCCCAGTCGCCGCTCGCCTGGAGCGCGAGACCCTCGGCCCAGGACTCGGTGACGGGCCGGACGGCGAACGCCGCGGCCTCGGGGCAGTCGCGCTCCAGCCCGCGCAGCAGCTCGTACCGGCGGTCCTCGCCCAGCCGCAGGCCGACGACCTTGGCCGCGACGCCGAAGCCGTCGTCGTCGGTGAATTCGAGGTAGCGCTCGTACGCCTCGATGGCGGCGGCCTCCGCGCCCATCGCCTCCAGCGTCCGGGCCCGCAGTCGCCAGCCGGCCCGCGAACGCCTGCGCTGGGTCAGCACGGTGTCCCCGATGAGGACGGCGAGCTTCAACTCGTCCTCGTAGCCGCAGTCCAGCGCCTTGTTGCCGACCGCGAGCAGCGGGTCGAGCAGCTCGTCCACGAGGGCCGCGGCGGTGCCCGTCCCGGTCTTCCCGGGGCGCCGGATCAGCGAGATCGGGGACGCGGCGGGCGCGGGCGGCGTGGGCTGTGCCGCGGCGTGCACGGCCAGCAGGTGCCGCAGTGCCTCCGCGAGCGCCGTGCGCCGCCGGTCGAGTCCCGCCACCAGCTTGGCGCTGTGCGCGGCGCAGGCACGCAGACACACGTCCAGGTCGGTCGGGGTGACGGCGGCGAACTGCGACGTGACGCCCTCGGGCGGGGCCGCGTCACGTTGCCGTGGCCAACGGGTGCGGGCTTCTCTCATGGCGCTCCAAGCGTCTGGTGCCCGTGGGGGGAGGGGGCGTATCCGGGTGTGCGGTCACCGGAGCGCGCCCGGGGTGTGCGCCGCCCCGTCGGAGCGGGGCGGATGCTCGGCGCGCGTGTTCGGTTCCACGACACGCTAGGAAAGCCGTACGGACACCGGATGAACTCGCCCTGTCGGAACGGGAAACTGCGCACCGACCCCGCTGGTACGAGCCCTTTCAGCGCACCCCGTACCGCGCCTCGATGCCCGCGACGATCAGCCACAGGCCGTCCTCGAAGCGTTCGTCGTAGCGGGTGAAGATCTCGGCACCGGCCGCGGCGGCGAGCGGGTACCGGGCCATCCGTTCCGCACGCCGGCCGACGTCGAAGCCCTCCCGCCGCTCGTCCGGCATCGGCTGGACGCCCTGCTCCTCGGTGACGAAGCCCATGGTGTACGCGTAGGCGGTGGTGGCCGCCCGGACGGCCTGCCAGAGCTCGAAACCCGCGTCGACCATGGTGCGCAGATGGTTTTCGAGGCTGTCGGCGTGATCGGTGCCGGTGAACTTCGCGCCGCTGTAGACCTTCGCCCCGTCGCGGTAGCGCAGCAGGGCGGCGCGCAGGGCGCCGTTGTACGCGACGAGCTGGTCCTGCCAGCGCTCCGGGGCCGGCTCCGGCAGGTCCTCGTCGAGCATCCGGCGGTACATCACCGTGGCCATCTCGTCGAGGAGTGCCTGCTTGTCCTTGAAGTGCCAGTAGAGCGCGGGCGCCTTGACGTCGAGCTCCCTGGCGATGGCACGCAGCGAGAGCCCGTCGAGGCCCACCTCGTTCAGCAGCCGCAGCCCGGTGTCGGCCACGCGCGCCCGGTCGATCTTCGTTGTTCCCACCTTGACAATTTAACAGCGTTAAGCACACACTCCGCGCCATGGAACTTAACGACGTTAAGGCAACGGATGTCGTGATCGTCGGCGCCGGCCCCTGCGGACTGGCCCTCGGCTGCGATCTGGCCCGCCGGGGCGTGCGCGCCCTGATCGTCGAGCGGGCGCCCGCTCTCTTTCCCGGCTCGCGCGGCAAGGGCATCCAGCCACGCACCAGGGAGGTGCTGGACGACCTCGGGGTCGGCGACGCGATCCGCCAGCACGGCGGCCCGGCCCCGGTCGGCCTGATCTGGCAGGACGGGCGGCGGCAGCAGGAGCACGACATGTTCCGCCGTGCGGACCCGACGGAGGCCGAGCCGTACGGTGCGCCATGGATCATGCCGCAGTGGCGCACCCAGGAGATCCTGCTCGCCCGGCTGCGCGAGCTGGGCGGGGACGTCGCCTTCGGCACCGCGCTGACCGGGCTCGACCAGGACGCGGACGGCGTCACGGCCCGCCTGACGACGGGGCCGGTCCGGGCCTCCTACCTGGTCGCGGCCGACGGCGGACGCAGCACGGTCCGGCGCGCGCTGGGGATCGCGATGACGGGTGAGTCCGTGGACCCGGCTCCGATGCTGGTCGCCGACGTGCGCGTGGCCGAGGGCGCGCTGGACCGGCTCAACTGGCATGTGATGAGCGGCGAGGAGGGCTTCCTCACCCTCTGCCCGCTGCCCGGCACGGCGGACTTCCAGCTGGTCGCCCAGTTCAAGGAGGGCGAGCCCGACACGTCCCCGGAGGGGGTGCGTGCGCTGGTCGCCGCCCGTACCCATCTGACGGCGCGGGACCTCACCGAGGTCCGCTGGTCCTCCGACTTCCGGCCGCGCGCCGCGCTGGCGGACCGCTTCCGCGACGGCCGGGTCTTCCTGGCGGGCGACGCCGCGCATGTGCACTCCCCCGCGGGCGGCCAGGGGTTGAACACCAGCGTCCAGGACGCGTACAACCTGGGCTGGAAGCTCGGCCAGGTGCTGCGGCACGGGGCGGCCCCCGCCCTCCTCGGCAGTTACGAGGAGGAGCGCCGCCCGATCGCCGCCGACATGCTCGGTCTGTCCACCCGCATCCACCGGGGCGAGCAGGAACGCGGCGCGGCGGTCCAGCAGTTGGGCCTCGGCTACCGCGGGGGCCCGCTGTCGGTGGGCCGGGCCGGCGCGCTGCACTCCGGCGACCGCGCCCCGGACGGGCCGACGGCAGGGGGGCGGCGCCTCTTCGACGTCTTCCGCGGTCCCCACTTCACGCTGCTGGCCGTCGGCACGGACACCGCACTGCCGGCGTTCGACGACGATCTGGTCCGCGTGCACCGGACCGATGCCTGCGAAACGTACGGAAAGGGTCTGTTCCTGGTCCGCCCCGACGGCTACATCGGCTGGGCGGGCGAGGACGCCTCGGGGATGGCGGAGTATCTGTCCCCGCTCGGCCTCGCCCCGGTCACACGCTGCTGAGCGACAGCTTCGCCGCGAACCCCAGGAACAGCAGGCCGGCCGCCGAAGTGGCCCCCGCCGACAGCCGCTTGCGGCGGCGGAACGCGGCGGACAGCCGGGTGCCGCCGAATATCAGCATCGACAGATAGAGGAAGCTGGCGATCTGCAGCAGCGTGCCCAGCACCAGAAAGGACAGCGCCGGGTAGGCGTAGCCGGGGTCGACGAACTGCACGAAGAACGAGATCAGGAACAGGATCGCCTTCGGGTTGAAGAGGCTGACCACCAGCGCCCGCCGGTAGGGCCGCTCCATCGCCTCGGCGGTCTCGGCCCCGGCGCTCTCCTCGGTCAGCTCGGCCATCCGCCGGTGCCGCTCGCGCCACATGGCCACCGCGGCCCGCAGCATGCCGATCGCCAGCCAGGTCAGATAGCCCGCACCCGCGAACTTGACGACGGCGAACAGCACCGGGGTGGTCCGCAACAGCGACGAGGCCCCCAGCGCGGACAAGGTCATCAGCACGGTGTCCCCGGTCCACACCCCGGCCGCGGCCACATAGCCGGTCCGCACTCCGCGCCGGGCGGCGACCGACAGCACGTACAGCGAATTGGGCCCCGGCAGAAGGACGATCAGCACCAGGCCGGCGAGATAGGTCGGAAGATCGGTCACACCCAGCATGAAACGGAGTGTCGCACGTGGGTACGACATTCCGTCCTTTCGGGGACCACTGTTCACGCGCTCATCCGTGGCCAGGGACATGCGGCGAGAGATCACCCCCACGGGTACACAGCACCTCAGAACACGTCCGACGGCTCATACGTCCCCCACACCCCCCGCAGCGCGTCGCAGACCTCGCCCACCGTCGCCCGTGCCTTGAGCGCGGCCTTCATCGGGTACAGGACGTTGTCCGCGCCCTCGGCCGCCTTCCGCAGCTCCGCCAGCGCCGTGTCCACCGCGCCCTGGTCGCGTTCGGCGCGGAGCCTTGCCAGTCGGGCCGCCTGCTGCGCCTCGATCGCCGGGTCGACGCGCAGGGGCTCGTACGGCTCCTCCTCGTCGAGCTGGAAGCGGTTGACACCGACCACCACGCGCTCCGCGCTGTCGGTCTCCAGGGCGATGCGGTACGCGCTGCGCTCGATCTCGTTCTTCTGGAAGCCGCGCTCGATCGCGTGGACCGCGCCGCCCAGGTCCTCGACCTTGAGCATCAGGGCCCTGGCCTCGGCCTCGACGGCGTCCGTCATCGACTCGACCACGTACGAACCCGCGAACGGGTCGACGGTCGCGGTGACGTCCGTCTCGTACGCCAGGACCTGCTGGGTGCGCAGGGCGAGCCGGGCGGACTTGTCGGTCGGGAGGGCGATCGCCTCGTCGAAGGAGTTGGTGTGCAGCGACTGCGTACCGCCGAGGACCGCGGCCAGTCCCTGGACGGCCACGCGCACCAGGTTGACCTCGGGCTGCTGGGCGGTGAGCTGGACGCCCGCGGTCTGGGTGTGGAAGCGCAGCATCAGGGACTTGGGGTTCTTCGCGCCGAACTCCTCCTTCATCACCCGCGCCCAGATCCGGCGTGCGGCACGGAACTTGGCGACCTCTTCGAGGATCGTCGTGCGGGCGACGAAGAAGAACGAGAGACGGGGAGCGAAGTCGTCGACGTCCATACCGGCGGCGACGGCGGTACGGACGTACTCGATGCCGTCGGCGAGAGTGAACGCGATCTCCTGCGCGGGCGAGGCACCGGCCTCCGCCATGTGGTAGCCGGAGATCGAGATGGTGTTCCACCTGGGGATCTCGGCCCGGCAGTACTTGAAGATGTCGGCGATCAGCCGGAGCGAGGGCCCCGGCGGAAAGATGTAGGTGCCGCGCGCGATGTACTCCTTGAGCACATCGTTCTGGATGGTGCCGGTGAGCTTCCCGGCCGGGACGCCCTGCTCCTCGCCGACCAGCTGGTAGAGCAGGAGGAGCAGCGCGGCCGGGGCGTTGATCGTCATGGACGTGGAGACCTTGTCCAGCGGAATGCCGCCGAACAGGACCCGCATGTCGTCGATCGAGTCGATCGCGACCCCGACCTTGCCGACCTCGCCGGACGCGATCGGCGCGTCGGAGTCGTAGCCCATCTGGGTGGGCAGGTCGAAGGCGACGGAGAGGCCCATCGTGCCGTTGGCGATCAGCTGCTTGTAGCGGGCGTTGGATTCCGTGGCCGTGCCGAACCCGGCGTACTGGCGCATCGTCCACGGCCGGCCGGTGTACATCGTCGGGTAGACGCCGCGCGTGAAGGGGTAGGCACCCGGCTCTCCCAGCTTGTCGTCGGGGTTCCACCCGTCGAGTGCGTCCGGCCCGTACACCGGCTCGATGGGCAGTCCCGACTCCGACTCGCGCGTCATCTGCTGTGCCTCCCGCTGAAGCTGCCCAATAAAGCTACTTGCCGGTAACCAAGGATTCCCGCGACGGACTGTAGCGGCGGGCGCTAGACCGGTGGAGGGTCATGGGCTGGGACCTTGCTCACAGCCCTGCCCCACGGTCCGCGCCGCCGCTCTCCCATCATGCGCGGGCTTTGGCAACCGGGCAGAGCGGGAATCCGTCCAAGGGGACACCGGAGAGACCCGGACGATCAGGGGGCCGAGATGATACGCAGCACCACCGCACGCACGTCACGGAACGGGACACCGGGCAGGACCCGGGCCAGGAACCGGACTCGGGCGGGGACCACGGCCATGGTGGGGCTCGCCGTTCTCGCCATGACCACCGCGACCGCCGCGACCGCCGGCTGCGAGGCGCGGCCCGCCGACGGCGCGTCGGCGGCCCCCTCGTCCCCGCCCCGGGCGACGGCGACCGACGACGCCAAGCCCGCCGCGCGGCAGTCGCCCTCGCCGGACGCGTCGTCACCGTCCCCGCGGGCGGCCGACACGACACCCACCCCCACGCCGGACCCACAGGGCACGACGCTGATGGCGAGCGGCTCCCAGGGCGAGCAGGTGCGAGAGCTCCAGGCCCGGCTGCGGCAGATCGGCCACTTCGACCGCTCCCCCACCGGCTACTACGGCACGCTCACGGCCGCCGCCGTCCGGTCCTTCCAGGGCAGGCGCGGCCTCTCCCGCACGGGCCGGACGGACACCCTCACCTGGCAGAAGCTGCTCGGCATGACGCACGAGCCGACGGCCGCCGAGCTGAATCCGCCGACCACCGTGCCCGTCGCCAAGCCGGACAAGCGGTGCATGACGGGCCGGGTGCTCTGCATCAGCAAGAACAGCCGGACGCTGTCGTGGATGATCGACGGACACGTCGTCTCGTCGATGGACGTCCGCTTCGGGTCCCAGTACACACCGACCCGCGAGGGCACTTTCTCCGTCTACTGGAAGTCACGGCACCACGTCTCGACGCTCTATCACACGGCCATGCCGTACGCGATGTTCTTCAGCGGCGGCCAGGCGGTCCACTACTCGGCGGACCTCGCGGCCCGCGGCTACAGCGGTGCCTCGCACGGCTGCGTCAACGTCCGGGACGAGGGAAAGATCGCCTCGCTCTTCGCCCAGGTGAAAACGGGCGACAAGGTCGTCGTCCACGGATAGCCCGACCGGAAGGAGTCCTCCCGCGGACCGCCGGACCGGTGTGAAGGAGGCGCGGACGGGACCGGGGGAACGTGTCCCGCCCGCGCCGATGCGCTGAGCCGTAGGTACGGGGGGAACCCCGGCTCTGTGCGCTGCCGATGACCAGTCGGCTCAATCTGTACTGCGTCATGGCCTCGAAAAACGTCACACCCGGTGGTGGGCGGCGTGACGAGGACCCGCGCGCGGGCTCTCAGCCGGGCGAACCGGTGCCGTCGTCGGCTGCCGGCGGGGCGACCGGGTCCGAAGGGGAGGGCGACGGCGACGGGGCGGTCGTGAACCGGATCACCGGGAGCCTGATGGAGTTCCATCCGCCCCCGTCCCCTTTCGCGTCACCGGCCTCGCCCTGCTCGTCGCTGTCGCCGTTGCCGTTTCCGTTGTTGCTGCCGTTGCCGTTGTTGCTGCCGTTGCCGTTTCCGTTTCCGGAGCTGTTCTGGCCCTTGGTGTCCCTGGCGATCACGCGGTCGCAGAACCGGTCCAGATTGCGGGCGCCCTTCGCCAGCGCTTCGAGATACCGCTTGCGGTCCTCGTCCAGGTTGCCGTTGCGGTAGTCGCGGCAGGCCTTGAGCGCCGTGGCGTACCAGGTGCCCGAGGAGCCGTTCCCCCACCCCTCGGACTGCTTGCCGTTCTCGGAGCTGTTCGAGGATCCGCCGCCGGTGCCGTCGGACTTCCCGCTGCCGTCGCCGCCCCTGCGGTCCTCACCCTTGCCGGCCCTGCCGTTGTCCCGGTCGCCGGTGGGGGCGGGGGGACGCCCCGGAGGCGCGGAGTGCTCCGCCTCCGGGGAGGCGGGCGGCCGTCCGGGCCGGCTCTCGTCGGTGGTGGGCCCCGAGCCGAGCTCCTTCGGCGTCGCCGCGGCCGAGACGGAGGTCGCCGGCAGGGGGGCGTGCCGGCCGAACGGTCCGGGGAGCATCCCGGTGCCCGCGGCCACGGCCACCCCGCCGAGAGCGCAGCCCGCGAAGGAGGCGACCAGACCGAAGCGGACGGGGCGGCTCCAGCGCAGGGAGCGGTTACGGACGGGGCGCGCGGCCGAGGAGGAGGTACCCGGTGCCGTGCCGCCGGAGGCGGGCCGGATGCGCACCGGTTCGAGTACGTCGGTCCGCCCCGGCTCGCCCGTCCGCTCGGCGTACCCCTTCACCCGTGGGTTCGCGGCTCCCGTCCGCGCGTGCGCGGAACGTGCCGCGGCGCGGAAGGCGGCCAGCGCCGAGGCCTCGCCCGGCAGTTCACCGGTGGCCGGGCGGGCGGCCCGTGCGGCGGCGCCCAGCGCTGCCGCGAGCCTCTCCGCCTCCGTACACGCGTTGCCGACGACGGGATCGACCGGTTCACCGCGGAGCAATTTCTCCGCCGCGCCCTTGTCAAGCCATTCGTACCTCTCGTCGGCCATCACATGTCCTTCTGCGTCCACGGACGCGAATGCGTCACACCGGCCGGCGCCGCCGGACCATTGGGTGCGGGGCGCGGGGCGGGCACGGCGCCAAGTTCCGCCGCCCTGGCCCCCGCGCTTGTGTCGGTGGCGGATCGATCCGCCGGATCGCCCGCGGGCGCACGGTCCCCGGCGACGCCCGCACCGTCGTCGGCACCTTCGCCGACCCCGCCGGGGCGGCCGTCGGCGTCGTCCGCCCCGTCCGTGCGCAGCAGCTCGGCCAGCCGCTTGAGGCCCCGGTGCGCCGCGGTGCGTACCGCCCCCGGCCGCTTGCCCAGGGTCCGGGCCGCGCTCTTCGCGTCCAGACCGACGACCACCCGCAGCACCACGGCCTCGGCCTGGTCCTGCGGCAACTGGGCTATGAGCGACATCGTGCGGCCGGTGGCCAGGGCCTCCATCGCCTCGTCGGCGGTGTCGGACTCGGCCGGCCTCTCGGCCAGTTCGGACTCGTCGCCGCCCGTCGCGGGACGCCTGCCGCGCATCCGCAGGTGGTCCAGGGCGCGGTTACGGGCTATCCGCGCCGCCCAGCCGCGGAAGCGGTCGGCGTCGCCGCTGAACCGGTCGAGGTCGCGCGCTATCTGCAGCCACGACTCGGACGCCACGTCCTCGGCGTCCGGATCCCCCACCAGTGTCCTTATGTAGCCCAGCAGCCGCGGCTGCACAGCGCGGTACACAGTACGGAAGGCGTCTTCGTCCCCGTCCTGTGCCGCGAGCACCGCGGCAGTGAGATCCGCGTCGTCCCCCAGCACTCCCTCAACCCGCCCTGCTGTCCCGAATCGCAGCTGGTCATCACTGCCGCGCCACCCTGCGCGACTCCGCACGCTACGTCCTTCGCGGGGGCCACGTCCACGACTTGTACAACCCGCAACGTCCTTCGGACGCGGTGCGGTGTGACAGAAAACGCAGCGACGGCGCTGAGAAGAGTACGGGGTCGTCCTACGGCCCCGCGGAAGACGACCGGGGCCTCTCCTGTGGGGGGTGGCGGCCCCGGTCGTCCTCATGCCTTTTATGCCTCTGACCAGGCATTACCCGAAGGCGCGGGAGCCTGTCATGACCAACCCGTGACCAACGCGCCCAAGCATTCATCCGGTCTTCCCCAGGCCGATGCACCGCGCCACCCCCTATCCGAGTCCCCGGCCCCTTGCAGCCCAGCACTTGCCGCACTGGATGCCCCGCCAGGCCCCCGGACACCAGCCGATTCACCGGCCGTGCCAATCCGGCGAGTCGCTCAGCACCACACTTCTCGAAGCAGCAGGCGGTGGTTGCCGCACCCGGACCGCGCCATACCGTGCGCGGTCGCGGAGAGCCGAGGCGCCGCATCGCGAGCAGTCGACACCGGCCCGCACCGCCTCGACCACCCTCGCCGAGCGGATCCCCCTTGACCGCCCGGCTCAGCCGAAACTCCTGCGCGGCAAAGCCCCACACCCGCAACGAGTGATGTGGGTCACTCTCCGGCTCCCCCTCTGCGGCGCCCACGCACACCGCGATCCAACTCCCGCTCTCTCAAGCAGCGGGTACTCTATCGAATTTCTGCGCAGTGGCGCTGCGCAGAGACGCCCGGGTGCCACAAGGCGGCACCGGCATCCCGCAACGGCATCACGCGCGCTGCTAGTTTGGTGACACTTCCCAGCCAAGCAGACACCGGAAACGCAGATTGCAATATGCGCAGTCATGCTGCGCATTAGTCCCAGCCGATCCGGCATGCCGCAAGCCGATCACAACCGCCCGAGCAAGGAGCCCTCAGTGGAGAACACGGATGCGAACGGCCCCGCCGCAGAGATCGTCGACCGGCTATGGCGCGCGTACGCACCCTTTCAGCGGGGCCGGAACACGGACCGCGACCTCACCGCGATGCTCGCGGTCCTGGTGCTCGCGCGCTTCGTCGACTCTGTGAACGACCCGGGCGAGGAACTTTCCAAACGGTGGTCAAGGGCGGTCTCGGAAGCCGGAACCGGGTATCCACCGCTGCGGGACCTGCAAGGCGCGTTCTTGCTCGCCTCAAGACACGAGCAGTTCCCCGCACTCAGTCCCTGGATCCCGGAGAACGCGTTCGGTGATACGGGCGAGGCCGACGATCTCCCCTGGACGGCGGCCTTCCTCACCGCGCTCCAGCAGCCCCCCGAGGCCGCCGAGGCCGGCCTCAAGGAGGTCGGCGATCTGCTTCTGGAGCGGTACGTCTCGGAAAGCGCCGCCCAGACGGGCGAGTTCTACACACCGCGTACGATCACGCGACTACTCACGGAAACCCTGTCCCCGCAGCCCGGCGATCGTGTGCTCGATCCAGCCTGCGGCAGCGGAGGGATGCTCGCCGCCGCCGCGCAGTACATCGCACAGCAAGGACACCTCGGCGGCGGCTCGCTCGAGGGCTATGCCATGGATCACCGAAATCCCGACTTGGCCATGCTGAACCTGGCCCTGCACGGGATCGAACGCCCTGTGGTGCGAGCCTCGGACCCCGGGACGCTCTTCCGGAGCCTGGGCGACGGCATGGCCGAATTCGTGCTGAGCAACCCGCCGTTCAACCAGCGCGTCCAGGGACTGAACCACCTCGACTGGCCCTTCGGGCCGCCTCCCGAGTCGAACGCGAACTTCGCCTGGCTCCAACTTGCGTGGACCCGACTCAGCGACAAGGGGATGGCCGCCATGGTCATGCCGTCGGGCGCTGCCTCCGCGCGCGGCAGCCAGGCGAAGATTCGCAAGAGGATGCTGGCAGCAGGCACGCTTCTCGCCGTCGTTGCACTGTCGGCCGATCTGTTCTCCCACACGACCGTTCCCGTGCACATCTGGCTGCTCGCCCGTGACGCGTCGCACCACCTCCCCGCCGGAGAAACCGGATCCATCCTCGTCATCGATGCGAGCCGACTCGGAACGCAGACTCCGCGCGGCACACGTGAACTCCTCCCCGCGGACACGGACCGCATCAGCAACCGGTTCCACACCTGGCTGAGGTCTCCCCGCGCCACCCCCGACGAACCCGGGTTCTCCTGCTCGGTCTCATACGACGAGATCCTGGAGGACGACAACTGCTCTCTTGATCCCCGGCTGCACGTAGCCCCCGTCCGGAAGCGACACACCGCAGCGCTGGACACCCGCGGCCTGCTCCACGAGCTGGCCGAGCGGGCCGAATCGACAGCCGGCGCGACAGCCCCCCTCTGCAGGAGCTTCGACCGGAGCGAGCGGGCAGCACGCGGCGAACCCGCAGCCACTCGGATACCGCTCCGGCACCTTGTGAAAGGTGCCGCAGCAGGGGCACCCACGGACCGGATCCTGCTGCTCGCAGGCCCTTCAGGCAGTCTGATCCGCGCCGACGACTACGTCGAATCCGGCGGCGTCCCCGTCGTGATGCCCAGGGACCTGACGGGAAGCGGCTTCAGCACGGCGACCATCCGGCGCATCAGCGCGCACCACGCGGAAAGGCTGGAGCGCTTCCGCTTTCGCGCCGGTGATGTCGTCCTGGCACGCCGCGGAGAGCTGGGACGAGCGGCTGTCGTCCGCGAAGAACAGCAGGGATGGGTGTGTGGCACAGGATGCTTCCTGCTGCGGCCCCCCGCTGAGCTCGACGCCGACTACTTCGCCGCCTACCTGCGTGGTGCAGAGGCACGCGCGTGGCTGGAAACCCACTCCACGGGAAGCATGAAGATGAGGACCATTTCCCTCGATGTGCTCGGTGAACTGCCCGTGCTGCTGCCCGACCTCGCGACCCAGCAAGCGATCGCCGAAACGATGAAGCGGCTCGACGCATACGAGCGCCTGTTGCAAGACCAGATCGCTCTGACGCGACGCATCCGTCACGACGCTCTGGACGGAGGTCTCATCCCCGTGCCGTAGCGATCGCCGGCGGCCATGCCGATGCCTTGATCCGAGGCGCCGGGAAGCTCCCGGCGCGCTGCAACCGCAGCCGTTACCGTAAGGGCATGACCGCACTGCCCGACTGGATGCGCCCGCCCCGCGCGGAAGGCTGGTTCGCGGAGGACCTGGATCACCTCCCCGAGGCACCGCGCCACACCGAGCTGATTGACGGAGCCCTCGTATTCATGATGTCGCCCCAGCGGTCCTGGCACGGCCGTCTGATTACCGCTCTGACCACCACGCTGATGGCGCAGGCGCCGGCCGGCGTGGAGGTCGAGCGTGAAATGACGATCCGCCTCGACGCCCGAAACCGACCCGAGCCGGACCTCCTGCTGACGACCCTCCCCTACGACCCCGACCGCACCTGGTACGCCCCTGGCGACGTGAAGCTCGTCGTAGAGGTTGTCTCACCCGAGTCCGCCCACCGCGACCGCACGGTCAAGCTCCGCAAATACGCAGAGGCGGGCATTGCGCACTACTGGTGCATCGAGGACGAGGACGGTACACCCGCCGTCCACGTGTACGAGCTCGACGAACCAACGGGTGCATACGCGCCCGCCGGTATCTTCCGGGGTTCCCTTCACCGCCTGGTGCCCTTCGAGATCAGCCTCGATCTCGACAAGCTCACGCCTCCCCAGAGCGGCTGAAGGGCCATGACCAGGTCAGCGCTTGGAGAGAGAAGAGGACTGGATTCAGTGGAGTCCGGTCCTCTTCCGGCGCTGCATGTCCGGCCACCCCACAGGACGTAACGCCCAGCACCGTTCCTCCGTCGGCCAGTTCGACCGGGTCGGGGTCGGCCCCGGCTCCTGCGCGGCGCACGGCCGCCGGACGGCCCCGCCGCCTACCCCCGCCCGCGTGCCCGGCGCGAGACCGCCGCCCGCAGCACCCGCTGCCCCTCCGTCGATGTGTCGAGCGCCTGGCGCAGTCCGGCGCCTGCCCCCGCCGTGCCGGCGGTCTCCGTCAGCAGTTCCAGGATCCGGGTCTGCCGCCACACCTCCCCGGCCAGCAACGGACCGGCCGCCTGCGCATCGCCCTCGCGGCAGTCCCGCACCGTCCGCGCCCCGGCGGACGGCGTCGCGTCGTGTCCGAGGTGGACCTCCAGGGCCAGCAGCGAACAGGCGTCCGCCCACTCCCGCAGCCCCGGCGCAGCCCGGTCCACGGGCGCGTCACCCAACAGCTTGCGGATCTGCGGTGCCGCCCCTTCCGCATCGGCCGCGGCGTCCAGCGCCGCGCGGGCCTCCGCCAGGCGTTCCGGCCACACCGAGCCGTCCGCGCAGCCCGCCCAGAGCGGACGCAGCGGATCCGGATCGGCCCCGTCGGCGGGCTGCGGCAGACAGCGGTCGAGGCAGGCGACCGCGCTCGTGGCGAGCCCCCGCTCATCGGCGGAGGCGATCAGTTCCAGCAGGCTCATCGGCGTCTCCCGTCGGCACTCCCCGTGCGTGCACGCACGGGGACGCGGCGCTTCCTGTTACCGCGTTCAGCGCCAACTGGCTCAAAATCGTCACTACGAAAGGCCGAATAGCGTCACTCGACGGGCACGCCCCCCGGCTGACGTCAGTGGACGGGACCCGGCGCGGGCCGCACGGTGAGCGGATACACGCCGAGGGCCGCCCGCTCCCCCTGCATCCGGGTCAGCTTGCGCACGAAGAGAACGGCGAACACCGCGGCCACGAGGTCGAGGGCGTCGGTCGCCATCAGCAGACCCGCCGCGTCCATGATCTCCTGCGGCTCCTCGGCCTTCCAGTACTGCTGGGACGTGTACCGGGAGGCGACCAGCGAGCAGACCCACGCACCCCACCACAGGTTCATCACGGTGGCCGGGACCGTGCGCCAACTGCCGTCGGGGTTGGTCTGCGCACTCGCGGTCCAGATGCCGCCCGCGATCCGGCGCGGGAGCACCAGGTTGCCGAACGGGACGAACCAGGCGCCGACGGCCCAGCCGGCCCCCATCGGCTGCGCGCTCGGGTCGAACACCTCGGCGTTGAGCCGCACCCGGCGGAACCAGATGATGAAGACGACCGCGGTGGCCACGGTCGTGAGGACCTGCAGCAGGCCCGCGGCCGCGTACAGGTTGTCCGCGAGGTCCGCCTCCGCGTCGTCGTACGCGGCGAAGCCGTTGTCCAGCCCTTCCCCGAGCACCCGGCGGACATTCAGCCCCGCCGCCACGGCGAACAGATCCGCCGCGGCGACGGCGGCCAGCAGAATGACGACGGCCTTCGCGAGCCCCTCCGGCGAGCGCAGGTACTGCTGCGGGGCGACGAAGGCCGGGATCGGCGGCATCGGGGCCGACGACACCGGGGGCGGCCCGGCACAGAGCAGACAGTGCCCGTCCTCGGTGACCGGCGGTCTGAGACGGCAGGTGGAACACAGCATGACGGTGGAACCCCCCAGGACTCTTGGTTCGGGCGCAGGAAACGCGCGCCCCTCCCCCAGGGCGCGCGGCATGCGAACGTATCCCCGGCCCATCACGCTGTCCACAGGTAATGCGGCCTACCCGGCTCGGCCTGCCCCGCTCAGCCCGTCCCGTCGATCCGCGCGGCCAGCGCCCGGAACTGATCCCAGCTCAGCGCCGGCTTGCCCGGGTCCCACAGCTTCTGGGCCGTCGCCCGCAGCGGCAGCCGGATGCCCTGCGCCACCTGCGCCGCGGTCTGCGCCTGCGGGAGGTCCCCCCAGACCGCGAACCGGCCGCCGAGGATCTGACCGGAGTAACGCGCCGGGACCGGCTGGGTGCCGCGCAGGACGAGCGGGGTCCACTGCTCGTAGATCCGCTTGCCCGTGGGATAGACGAAGTTGTTGGGCTGGCCGAGTACGTAATAGAGGAACTCGTCGTTGAGGTTGACCACCCGTCGTCCCTCGCTCAGATACTCCTCCGGCGGCCGGGCTCCGTACTCCTTGCCCGTCCAGTACTCGACCTCGATGTCCTTGTCGGCGTGGACGACGCCGTCGCGGAAGAAGCCGTCGTTCCACGCCTTGGGCTGCTTGCCGCGCGGGCGCACCACCGCCGCGCGGTCGTTGAGCCAGCCGGTGGCGAGGTCCTTGATGCCGGCCTGCGGTCCGTACTTCTGCTGGGCGGCGCGTTGCAGCTGCGGGTACGAGGCGGCCGGGTCCCGTGCCATGAGAGCGAGGTACTCGTCGGCGCCGAGGTGCCAGTACCGGCCGCCGAACAGCTCGGTGAACTCGCCGAGGAGCTCGTCGACGAGCTTCGCCGCCCCCGGGTTCGAGATGTCGAGCGATCCGGGCGAGCGCACGCCCGAGACATTGCGCAGCTGGAGGTCGGGGTGGGCCCGCAGCACCGCGCCCAGATGGCCCGGGGAGTCGATCTCGGGGACGACCTGGATGTGCAGCCGGTCCGCGAGCGCCAGGATCTGCCGCACCTCCGCCTTGGTCAGATGCTCCGGCGACACCACTTCGGGGTGGGTGTCGGACTGGATGCGGAACGCCTGGTCGTCGGAGAAGTGCAGGCCGAACTGGTTGAGCTTGAGGTCGGCCATCTCGCGGAGCCGGTCCTCGATCCAGGCGACGCTGTAGTACTTGCGCGCGATGTCGAGGTTGAGGCCGCGCTGCGGCCGGTCGGGGCGGTCGCGCACCTCGCCCTCGGGCATGGCGCCGTCGGCGCGCACCGACTGTTTCAGGGTGCGCGTCCCGTAGAAGACACCGGCCTGGTCGGGTCCGCTGATCGTGACCCGTCCGTCATGGGTCCTCAGGGTGTACGACTCGGGGGTGCCCCGGCCCGGGGTGAGGGCCAGCTCCACGTCGCCGGCGCGGGCGGCGACGCGGCCCCGGTAGTGGATCTTCAGCTCCTGGGCGAGCAGCTGCCCCTCGTCCGCGAGCGTTCCGCTGCCATCGGCGATGACGACCCCGGCGGCCGGGCCGGGCCGCCAGCCGGGGCCGCGGGCGGCGATGTGCTCGCGCACGGCGGGGATGGTGCGGGGCGGTGTCGAGAGCGGGTAGCTCCGGGTCGGCGAGGGGGCGGCCGGGGAGCCGGAGGGGGTACGGGCCCCCGACTGCCCCGCGAGGCCGTCGCCGGAACCTTCCGGCCAGACGACGACGGCGATCGTCGCGGCGGCCGCCGCGGTGAGGGCCACGCCGGCCACGAGAGTGCCGCGTGAGGGCGACATCGGTAAGAAACCTCCGGTATTGGTGGGAAACAGGGCAGAAGCAGCGAGACAGCCGGGCGTCCTCCTCGGGAGACCGTCCCTCAAGCGTTCCGGAATTCTCTCGTCCGGGTGAAGTTCGCGCATCCGTCGGACGACCGTTGCCCGGCCTCGCTAGTTTTGAGGCACATCCATCTCTCCCTTCACCCTGTATCCGCCTGGTCTCACCCGTCCCGCCCCACCCAGGTTCACAAATGTCGTTGATTCGAGGAGCCCACGCTGTCCAGGTCCAGCGAGTCCCACGCCGGCCTCCCGAAGCGACTGCGCCGACCGGCCACCCGGACGGCCGTACCCGTCCAGGAACCGGCGCCGCGCGACTCCGGACCGGCCCGGACCGGGGCCCGCGACCCCGGCCTCGACCACTTCAACACCGCGCCGCCCGCCGCGGCCGAGGCCGCGCTGCTGGAGTGCTGCGGAAGCCGCCGCTGGGCGCAGCGGCTGGCCGCCCACCGCCCGTACCCCGACATCGACGCGTTGCTCGCCGCCGCCGACGAGGCGGGCTACGACCTGTCCCCCGAGGATCTCGCCGAGGCGCTCGCCACCGAGGTCTCCCCCGGACTGCACGACACCGCGCCGCACTCCGCCCATCTCGCGCTGCGGGCCGCGCACGCCGCGTACGAGTGCCGCTTCGGCCATGTCTTCGTGATCTGCCTGGACACGTTCGAGCCCGCCGAACAGCCGGACCAGGTCCTCGCCGGAATCCGGGCCAGACTGGGTCACGACCCCGACCAGGAGCGCGTGGTGACCGCCGAGGAGATGCGGCGACTCGCCCGGGGCCGCATCATCGGGCTGATATCGGATTCATAACGGAATGGGCCGTTCGGCGGTGCCGAGCAGCCCGTCCCAGGGTCTTTCGCCCGGCCCGGACGAGCCGCCCTAGCCCGTCCGTGCCTGTTTGATTGCCACTTTGATCACACCAGAGGCCCCCGCGCAAACGAACCGACAAAGCGTCGCTACGATGGCCGGGGCCGGTGGACCGTACCCGGCCGGGTCAGACCGACAGTCAAGCCGGCCGGCCCCAATCCCCGCTCCCGGAGGGTTCTTCCGTGCCGGCTGGAACGCTGTACCGCGGCCGGGAAGGCATGTGGTCCTGGGTGGCTCATCGAGTCACCGGTGTCCTCATTTTCTTCTTCCTGTTCGTACACGTCCTGGACACCGCTCTCGTCCGCGTCTCCCCCGAGGCCTATGACGATGTCGTGGCCACGTACAAGACGCCGATCGTCGCGCTCCTCGAATACGGCCTGGTGGCCGCCATCCTCTTCCACGCGCTGAACGGTCTCCGCATCGTCGCCGTGGACTTCTGGGCCAAGGGCCCGCGCTACCAGAAGCAGATGCTCTGGTCCGTCGTGGGGATCTGGGT
This sequence comes from Streptomyces sp. NPDC104309, assembly GCF_055584025.1. Lineage (NCBI taxonomy): Bacteria > Bacillati > Actinomycetota > Actinomycetes > Kitasatosporales > Streptomycetaceae > Streptomyces > Streptomyces sp. NPDC104309. Next base: position 451,820 of record NZ_JBVJMV010000004.1, read on the forward strand.
CGTGCTGATGGTCGGGGCCCTGTACCCCGTCCTCGGCCACGCCGTACGCGAAGTCTTCGGGAGCTGAGGCCAATGTCCACCGAGTCCTCCGCCGCGATCGGTTCCGTCGAGGGTGTCAGCCTCTACGACGTCGACCACCCGGCCCCGGTCATCGAGCCGCCGCGCAAGCGGACCGGCAAGACCCCCAAGGCTTCGCGCACCAACTTCGAGATGTACGCCTGGCTCTTCATGCGCCTGTCGGGCATCGTCCTGGTCGTCCTGGTCATCGGCCACCTGCTGATCCAGCTGGTGCTGGACGGCGGCGTCTCCAAGATCGGCTTCGCCTTCGTGGCGGGCCGGTGGGCCTCGCCGTTCTGGCAGCTCTGGGACCTGGCGATGCTGTGGCTGGCCATGCTGCACGGCGCCAACGGCCTCCGTACGGTCATCAACGACTACGCCGAACGGGACAACACCCGCTTCTGGCTGAAGATGCTGCTGTACACCGCCACGGTGTTCACCGTCCTGCTGGGCACGCTGGTGATCTTCACCTTCGACCCGAACATCCGCTAGGCGCCGGGCCAGAGGGACCAGAGGAAATCATGCAGATCCACAAGTACGACACCGTCATCGTCGGCGCCGGCGGCGCCGGTATGCGCGCGGCGATCGAGTCCACCAAGCGCAGCCGTACCGCCGTGCTCACGAAGCTGTACCCGACCCGCTCCCACACGGGCGCCGCGCAGGGCGGCATGGCCGCCGCGCTCGCCAACGTGGAGGAGGACAACTGGGAGTGGCACACCTTCGACACGATCAAGGGCGGCGACTACCTGGTCGACCAGGACGCCGCCGAGATCCTGGCGAAGGAGGCCATCGACTCCGTTCTCGACCTGGAGAAGATGGGCCTGCCGTTCAACCGCACGCCCGAGGGCCGTATCGACCAGCGTCGCTTCGGCGGCCACAGCCGTAACCACGGCGAGGCCCCGGTCCGCCGGTCCTGCTACGCCTCGGACCGCACCGGTCACATGATCCTCCAGACGCTGTACCAGAACTGCGTCAAGGAGGGTGTGGAGTTCTTCAACGAGTTCTACGTCCTGGACCTGCTGCTCCAGGACGTAGACGGAGTCAAGAAGTCCGCGGGCGTCGTCGCGTACGAGCTGGCGACCGGCGAGATCCACGTCTTCCAGGCGAAGTCGATCATCTTCGCCTCCGGCGGCACCGGCAAGTTCTTCAAGGTGACGTCGAACGCCCACACCCTGACCGGTGACGGGCAGGCCGCCGCCTGGCGCCGCGGCCTGCCGCTGGAGGACATGGAGTTCTTCCAGTTCCACCCGACGGGCATCTGGCGCATGGGCATCCTGCTGACGGAGGGCGCCCGCGGTGAGGGCGGCATCCTCCGCAACAAGGACGGCGAGCGCTTCATGGAGAAGTACGCGCCGGTCATGAAGGACCTCGCGTCCCGTGACGTCGTGTCCCGCTCCATCTACACGGAGATCCGTGAGGGCCGCGGCTGCGGTCCCGAGGGCGACCACGTCTACCTCGACCTCACGCACCTGCCGCCGGAGCAGCTGGACGCCAAGCTCCCGGACATCACCGAGTTCGCGCGCACGTACCTCGGCATCGAGCCGTACACGGACCCGATCCCGATCCAGCCGACCGCGCACTACGCCATGGGCGGCATCCCGACCAACGTCGAGGGCGAGGTGCTCGCCGACAACACCACCGTCGTCCCGGGCCTGTACGCCGCCGGCGAGGTCGCGTGCGTCTCCGTGCACGGCGCCAACCGTCTGGGCACCAACTCGCTGCTCGACATCAACGTCTTCGGACGCCGCTCGGGCATCGCCGCCGCCGAGTACTCCGCGAAGAACGACTTCGTCGAGCTTCCCGAGAACCCGGCGCAGATGGTCGTCGACCAGGTCGAGCGGCTGCGCAACTCGACGGGCACCGAGCGGGTCGCGACGATCCGTCTGGAGCTGCAGGAGTGCATGGACGCCAACGTGATGGTGTTCCGCACCGAGCAGACCATCAAGACGGCCGTCGACAAGATCGCCGAGCTGCGCAAGCGCTACCTCGACGTGTCCATCCAGGACAAGGGCAAGCGGTTCAACACGGACCTTCTGGAGGCCATCGAGCTGGGCAACCTGCTCGACCTGGCCGAGGTCATGGCGACCTCCGCGCTGGCCCGCAAGGAGTCCCGCGGCGGTCACTACCGCGAGGACTACCCGAACCGCGACGACGTCAACTTCATGCGCCACACCATGGCGTACCGCGAGGTCTCGGCCGACGGCACCGAGTCGATCCGGCTCGACTACAAGCCGGTCGTCCAGACCCGCTACCAGCCGATGGAGCGTAAGTACTGATGGCAACCCCGACTCTGGACAAGGTCGAGGCGCAGTCCGCCGCCTCGCCGTACATCACGGCCACCTTCCGGATCCGCCGCTTCAACCCCGAGGTCTCCGACGAGGCCCAGTGGCAGGACTTCCAGATCGAGGTCGACCCGAAGGAGCGTGTGCTCGACGCCCTTCACAAGATCAAGTGGGACATCGACGGCACGCTGACGTTCCGCCGCTCCTGCGCGCACGGCATCTGCGGCTCCGACGCGATGCGGATCAACGGCAAGAACAGGCTCGCCTGCAAGACGCTGATCAAGGACATCAACCCGGAGAAGCCGATCACGGTCGAGGCCATAAAGGGCCTCACGGTCCTCAAGGACCTCGTGGTCGACATGGACCCGTTCTTCCAGGCGTACCGCGACGTCATGCCCTTCCTCATCACCAAGGGGAACGAGCCGACCCGCGAGCGTCTGCAGTCCGCCGAGGACCGCGAGCGCTTCGACGACACCACCAAGTGCATCCTGTGCGCCGCGTGCACGTCCTCGTGCCCGGTGTTCTGGAACGACGGCCAGTACTTCGGCCCGGCGGCCATCGTCAACGCGCATCGCTTCATCTTCGACTCGCGCGACGAGGGCGGCGAGCAGCGCCTGGAGATCCTCAACGACCGTGACGGTGTGTGGCGTTGCCGCACCACCTTCAACTGCACGGACGCCTGCCCGCGTGGCATCGAGGTCACCAAGGCGATCCAGGAGGTCAAGCGGGCGCTGATCACGCGCCGCTTCTGACCGCCACCGGCGCACCGGTCGCATCCCGGGCCCCGTTTTCCGCACGAACACCGCGGGAAGCGGGGCCTCTTGCTGCGCCGTCCGGATCCGGACGGTACGGTCGTGCGGGACCGGACACCGGTTCGCCGCCTCCGGCGCAGCAAGGCACGGGGCGCACAGGCTTGATCGAAAGCGGGGAACGTTGAGCGATCCGAATCCGTACGCGGACGACTCATACAAGTGGGGGCCTCCCCAGCAGCCGGGCAATCCGCCCACCGTCGCGGACGGCCAGGGCCACGGGCAGTCCGCGCCGGCCTACGGCTACCCGCAGCAGCTGCCGGACTCCGCGGCCCAGCCCGGACCGGGCTACGGCTACCCCGGTTACGGCTATCCGCAGCAGCCGGGGACGCCGCCCGGCGGTGGCGGTGCGCCGATGCTGACGTTCGGTGACATCGCCGTGATGAACGACCAGATCGTGACGCCGGCCGGCACGATGCCGCTCAAGGGCGCGGTGTGGACGGCCACGGACATGTCGCGCACCGAGGAGAAGATCCCGACGGTGGCGATCGTCCTCGCGATCGTCTTCGCGCTGCTCTGCCTGATCGGTCTGCTCTTCCTCCTGATGAAGGAGAAGAAGACGACCGGCTTCATCCAGGTCTCGGTGACCAGCGGTGGCAGGCACCACTCGACGATGATCCCGGCGATGGGCCCGGAGACCTTCCCGATGGTCATGGCACAGCTCAACACGGCCCGCTCGATGAGCATCTGACGGTCGTCGGAGGTGGCCGGCCTCCGGCACACCGTCACCGACGGCCGCCGGCTCCCCGGTGTCGGGAACAAAGGACCCGGCGACGGCGCGGCTTCCGTTCGTCGGCGGAGCGGGCGGGCGAGCGGGGCACTCGGCCGCCTCCTGGCGCAGGACCTGGGCGAACTGCGGGCGGAGCCGGCCGATCACGTGGTCGGGGACCCGGACGGTCGTCCCGGCTTCGAGGCGGCGGCCGGAAGCGGGCCCCGAGCGCCGGGCGGCTCAGTCCCAGGCGGCGCCGTCCCGGTCCTCGGCGACCACCATGATGCGCCGCAGCATGTCGTTGAGCAGGGTGCGTTCGTCCTTGTCGAGGACGCCGAGCAACCGGTACTCCTCGTGTCCGAGGACGTCCATCGCACCCAGCCAGGTCGAGCGGCCCTCGTCGGTGAGCTCCACATCGACCCTCCGGCGGTCGGTGGTGGAGGGCTTGCGGCGGACGAAGCCGCGCCGTTCGAGCGCGTCCAGCCGGCCGGTGACGGAGGCGGGCGCGAGGTCGAGGTCGGCGGCGAGTTCGGAGGGGGCCGCCTTCCCGCCGCGCCCGGCCAGCTTGTGGAGCGTGTCGAACTCCTGGCGGTCCAGATCGAAGTCGACCAGGGACTGTTCGCGTACCCGGCGCAGATGGACGGAGAGCTTCTTCATCCGGGTCACCGCGCCCTCGACATCGGGATCGAGATCGGGAAGGACGGGCTTCCAGCGCTCCACATGTCCGTCGGTCCAGTCGCGTCGCTCCATGGCCAAAGCCTACGCCCGGCCTCCAACTTCCCTTCGGAACAAGATATTTCGTTGACGAATAGTTCGGCACCGAAATAGCTTTCGCGCATGCCGCATCCTCTACGCACGCGCACCTTCCGCCTGCTCTTCATCGGACGCGCCCTCTCGCTCCTCGGCGACGCCGCCATCCCCACCGCTCTCTCCCTGGCCGTGTACCTGGCCACCGGCTCGACCGGGGCGCTCGCCCTGGTGCTGGGCTGCGCGATGGTCCCCAAGCTGCTCCTGCTGCCCCTGGGCGGCGTCGTCGGCGACCGCTTCAACGCCCGGACCGTGGCGCTCACCACCGATCTCGTACGGTGTGCGACCCAGCTCTTCGTCGGCGCCCAGCTGCTCGGCAGCTCCCCCGCGCTCTGGCAGATCGCGGTCGCCGAGGCGATCGGCGGCGCCGCCGGGGCGTTCGCGATGCCGACCGTGTCCCCGCTGATCCGCGGCACCGTGGCGGAGTCGGGGCTGCTGCGCGCCAACTCGCTGATGGCGGTGGTCAACAGCGCGACCCGGCTCGGCGGCCCGGCCCTCGCCGGAGCCCTGGTCCTCACCGCGGGGCCGGGCTGGGCCTTCATCCTGGACGGCGCGAGCTTCGCGGTGAGCGCGGCGCTGCTGTCCGCCATGAGGGTGCGTCACCTACCCATCCCACGACGCTCCCTGCTCAGCGACCTCAAGGAGGGCTGGAGCGAGGTGCGGGGCCGCGACTGGTACTGGACGAGCCTGATCGCCCACGCCGTCTGGAACGGCGCGGCGGCGGTCCTGATGACCGTGGGTCCGGCCCTCTTCGTCGACGAGCTGGGCGGCAAGGGCGTCTGGGTCGCCCTGCTCCAGACCGGCGCGGCCGGTCTGCTCCTCGGCTCCCTGCTGGCCGGCCGGGCCCGCCCCCGCCGCCCGGTCCTGATCGCCAACCTGGGCCTCGCCACGTACGCCCTGCCGCTCGGCCTCCTCGCCGTCCACGCGCCCGTCGCCGTGACCATCGCCGCGTACGGCGTCGCCCAGGCGGGCCTCGGCTTCCTCAACCCGGTCTGGGAGACCGCGGTCCAGTCCGCCGTGCCCGCGCACGCCCTGGCCCGCGTGACCTCGTACGACTGGCTGCTCTCGCTCGGCGCCATGCCGCTCGGTTACACCCTGGCCCCGCTCGCCGCCTCGGCCTGGGGCGCCGAAGTGCCCCTGGCTGTCGCCGCGGTGGCGGTCGGCGCGGCCTGCCTGGCGACAGCGGCGGTACCGGGCGTGCGACGTTTCGGAGCACCCGGCAAAGCGGCGGAACCCACCGCCGAAATGGCGACTTGAACATGTTCAAAGATGGGTCTACTGTCCATGACAACAGCTTTTGAACGCGTTCAAGGGAGGGTGGGGCATGGACCTCACTGTTGTCGCGTACGTCATCTACCTGCTGATCAGCGTGGCGCTCACCATCTGGGTCGCGCGCACGCTCAGCCACAACGGCAAGGTGTTCCTCGCCGACGTACTGCACGGGAACGAGAAGCTCGCCGATGCCGTCAACCACCTGCTGGTGGTCGGCTTCTACCTGGTCAACCTGGGCTTCGTCACGCTCTATCTGAGGAACGACGACAGGGTCGCCGACGCCCGCGGGCTCTTCGAGGCACTCTCGGTGAAGCTCGGCGTCGTCCTGCTCGTCCTCGGTGTGCTGCATCTCGGCAATGTCTATGTACTCAACAAGATCCGCCGTCGCGGTCTGATGGAGCGTGAGCAGACCCCGCCCGTGCCGCCGCAGGGCTGGACGGGACCGGGCAGCGGTCCGTGGGCCGCACCCGCCGCCAAGGCCTGAGCGCGCCATGACCGCCGAAGCGGGCGGGCAGCGGCTGCCCGTCCAGGGCCTCACGGTGCTGTACGACGCGCGGTGCCCGCTCTGCCTCCATCTGCGCCAGTGGCTGATGAAGCAGCGTCAGCTCGTCCCACTCGACCTCGTCCCGGCGGCCTCCGAGGAGGCGCGGCGCCGCTTCCCCGGGCTCGACCACGCCGGGACGCTCGACGAGATCACGGTGATCGGCGACCGGGGACAGATCTACCGCGGGACCTCCGCGTGGATCGTCTGCCTCTGGGCGCTGGCCGAACACCGGCCCAGGTCCCACTGGCTGACCACCCCGGCGGGCCGCCCCTTCGCACGGGCCACCGTGCTCGCCGCCGCGAAGTACCGTTCGCTGACCGCGCCGCCGTGCGGCGACGGCGACGGGGACGGCGCCTGCACCGTGGGTACGGACCCCGGACCCGACGGCTGACCGGGGCCGATACCCTCAAGGCTGTGGTGAAGGAAGCGAAGGACGTGAAGGAAGTCAAGGCTCCCAAGAGCGAGCAGACCCGCACACTCATCCTCGAAACCGCGCTCCGGCTCTTCCAGGAACGCGGCTACGACAAGACGACGATGCGGGCCATCGCCCAGGAGGCCGGCGTCTCCGTCGGCAACGCCTACTACTACTTCACGAACAAGGAACACCTCGTCCAGGGCTTCTACGACCGGCTCGCCGCCGAGCACGAAGCGGCGGTGCGGCCGGTCCTGGACGGTGACAAGGACCTCGCGGTGCGGATGCGCGGGGTCCTGCTCGCGTGGCTGGACGTGGCGGAGCCGTACCACCGCTTCGCCGCCCAGTTCTTCAAGAACGCCGCCGACCCGGAGAGCCCGCTCAGCCCGTTCTCGGCGGATTCGGTCGCCGCCCGCGAGGCGGCGATCTCCATCCACCGGCGTTGCCTGGCCGGCTCCGACACCAAGACCGATCCCGAACTGGCCGAGCTGCTACCGCAGTTGATGTGGCTGTTGCAGATGGGCCTGGTGCTGTACTGGGTGTACGACCGGACGGAGCACGCCGAACGCAGCCGCCGTCTGGTCGAGCGCTCCGCCCCGATCGGTGCCCGCGCCATCGCGCTCTCCCGGTTCCGGGTGCTGCGCCCGCTGGTGCGACAGATTCACGAGGTGCTGGAGGAGTTCCTGCCCGGCGCCGCGAAGCGCCGGGCCTGAACGGACAAAGGGCGGCCGCCCGGCAGCGCCGGGACCGACCGCCCCCCCAAGTCCCTGTCCTACGCGCCGGTACGGGCGCGGCGGGCCCTCAGATCCGCCTCAGCTCCCACAGCCGCCAGATGCCGGTGCCGTCCGAGAGGTACTGCGAACCGGAGACGTCGGTCTTGCTGATGACGTAGTCCTTCTTCTGCCACAGCGGCACGAGCGGCACGTCCTCGCCGACCAGGGCCTGGAGCTCCTTGAAGTCCGCCGAGGTGCGGCCGCGGTCGCTGTACTGCAGCGTGGCGCTGATCAGGGAGTCCATCTTCTTGCTGGAGTAGCCGTTGTGGAGGCTGTTGTCGTGGCCGACCAGCGGCTGGCTGAAGGTGTCGGGGTCCGGGTAGTCGGGGAGCCAGCCGACGGTGTACGCGTCGTACTTGCCGGCCGCGTACTCCTTCTGGAACTTCTGCCAGTCGACGGCCTTGACCGACACCTTGAACAGCCCGTCCGCCTCCAGCTGGCGGCGCAGCTCCGCGGTCTCCTGCGCGTAGGCCTCGTCGCCGCCGCGGTAGGCGAAGCTGATCGCCAGCGGCGTCTGCACGCCGGCCTCCTGCATCAGCTTCTTGGCGCGCGCGGGGTCGGGCGCGGGGTAGGCATCGAAGAACGGCGTGCTGTGCCCGATGTAGCCCTGCGGGATCAGCGAGTAGAGCGGTTCGACCGTGCCCTTGTAGATGTCGGTGACCAGGGGCGCGCGGTCGACGAGCGACGCGATCGCCTGCCGGACCTTCTTGTTGGCGAGCGGCGAGCCCTCACGGACGTTGAAGACGAGATTGCGGATCTCGGCGCTGTCCGCCTCCGTGACGCGCAGGTCGGGGTCGCCGGGGTTCAGCTCGGCGAGCGTGGCCGGCGGCAGCTGGCGGTGCGTCACATCGATCGTTCCGGCCTTCCAGGCCGCCAGGAGCGCGTCCGACTCCTTGAAGTAGCGCACAGTGACCGGGACACCGGTCTTCTTCAGCGCGCCCTTGTACCGGGGGTTGGGAACCAGCTCGGCCGTGGCGTCCGACCGGTACGACTTCAGGAGGTACGGCCCCGAGCCGTCGACCGTGTTTCCGGTCCGGAGCTTGTTCGCCGGGTACGTCTCGCGGTCGACGATCGACCCGGCACCCGTGGCGAGCTTCTGCGGGAAGGTCGCGTCGCGCGAGGAGAGGTTGAAGGTGATGGTGCGGCCGTCGGCCACCACGTTCTTGAGGCTCGGGAACAGGACCCACGGACCGACATCCGTCTTGATCTTGATCATCCGCTCGATGGAGTACTTGACATCGGCGGCGGTGATCTTGCGGCCGTTGGAGAAGAACAGGTCGTCACGCAGCTTGCACTGGTACGTCTGCAGCTTCTGGCCAATGAATCCGCAGCTCTCGGCGGCGTCGGGCTCGGGGACGGTCGCCCCGGACTTGAACGTCATCAGGGACTGGTAGATGTTGCTGTACATCGCCCAGGAACCGGCGTCGTACGCCCCCGCCGGGTCGAGCGAGGTGACCTCGTCCGTGGTGCCGACCGCGATCGGATCCTTGTTCACCTCGTTCGAGGGAAGCAGCTGCCAGGCGCCGACGCCTGCGATGACCAAAACCGCGAGAATCGCGAGAATCCGTATCCGGACCGACCGCATTGACGTGCTCTCCCTTACCAGCCCCACCTCGGCGTTGCGCTCAGATCCGCACATCACCGCATGCTCGCGATCAGCCAATCACACGACTTTCACATCTGGAAGACCAAAACTGTGACTCATAGCCTTTTGTTCGGCACTTGAAACCTTCGCGTTTCCAGAAGGTCTGTAACCGGCCATCGACGGAGGGTCAGACCTGCCGGGAGGCGAGCTCCACGACGGTGATGTCGGAGGGCGCGCCGACCCGGACCGGCGGCCCCCAGGCGCCCGCGCCCCGCGAGACGTACAGCTGGGTGTCGCCGTAGCGGTCGAGTCCGGCGACCGTGGGATTGGCCAGCTCCGCGATGACGTTGCCCGGCCAGAGCTGGCCGCCGTGGGTGTGGCCGGAGAGCTGGAGGTCCACGCCGTGGGCGACGGCCTCATGGATGACGACGGGCTGGTGGGCGAGGAGGACGGCGGCCCGGGTACGGTCCCGGTCACCGAGCGCGGCCCCGAAATCGGGCCCCTGCCCCTCGCTCTCCCCGGCGATGTCGTTGACACCCGCGAGATCGAATCCATCGATCTCGACCCGGGCGTTCTCCAGGGGGTGCAGCCCCAATTCCCTGACCTGGTCGATCCATGGGGCGGCGCCGGAGTAGTACTCGTGATTCCCGGTGACGAAGTAGCTTCCCCGACGGGCGCTCAGCCGCGCGAGCGGCTCCGCGGCCGGACCGAGGTCCGCGACGGTTCCGTCGACGAGATCGCCCACGACGGCGACCAGGTCCGGCTGGGTCCGGTTGATCGTGTCGACGATCCGTCGGGTGTGGGCGCGGCCGAGGATCGGGCCGAGGTGGATGTCGCTGACGACGGCGATCCGGAAGCCGTGCGCGGAGCGGGGCAGCTTGGCGAGCGGCACGGTCACCCGCTTGACCCGCGGCCCGCGCAGCACGCCGTACGTGCCGTGGCCGACAGTGCCGAGCCCCGCGACGGCGGCGGCGCCCCCGACGGCCCGCGCAACGAACAGCCGCCGTGTGGGGGCGACGGGACGGGACGGGGCGGGGGTGGCGGCCGAGGCGACGAGGGTGCCCGCGGTGACGGTGGATCCGGCGGCCTCTATAGTCCCGGCGCTCCCGGCGGCCTCCGTGGTCCCGGCGGTCCCGGCGGTCCCGGTGGTCCCGGCGGCCTCCGTGATACCGACGGTCCCGGTGGCCTCCGTGGTCCCGGCGGTCCCGGGTGCGGGCGCTTCCGTCGCCGTGGCCCGGTCCGGCCCGCTCGCACGGCGCGCGAGCACCCGTCGCAGTACCGGCCGTACCGCCTCGCCCACCAGCAGTGCCAGCGTCAGATAGAGCAGCGCGGCGAGCCACAGGTACCCCGGCCAGGCCAGTACCCGCTGGAGCCAGAAAGGCGCACCCGCGCGGCCGGAGACCAGGGCGCCGACGCTCAGCAGCGGCAGGAGGTACGCGGCCACCGTGCCGACGGTGCGCAGGGCGCTGCCCTCGGTCGTCGTGTCACCGACGAAACGCCGCCACAGGTAGCGGTGCACACCGACGAGCAGCGCGAGCACCACGACCGCCGTCAGTGCGATTCGGGCCACTGCCACTCGCGCTTCCCCCGTCCGCCGTACGGCCTGTCACGCATGTTCTCGGCGCAGCGCCCTGACTCCACGGAACCCGATCACACCAACTGCCGTCCCCAGGAGAAAGGAAGTGATGGCGAGCAGCAGATGTACCCAGAAGTACGTGGTCGGGTCACCCGCGTCGTCGAAGGCGAGTCCACTGCCGTCCTTCCACAGGTTCTTGACGAAAGTGATCCAGATGAACCAGCTCCACACCCCGAAGGCGAGCAGGAACCAGGAGACGGGGCGGCTGAGCTTCATGGATTCAGTATCGCCGCCGCGCTCCGGCGAAGTCGCCCGGGGTGGGCTGTCCCGGCGGTACGCACGGCGGGTCAGGCCGTCCGTATCCCCAACCACATCTTCGCCCTGTACGTTTCCGATCGTGCCTGCTCTGAAAAAGATCGCATTGACGGTCACCTCTGCCGCCTTGTTGTCCACTTTTGTCGTCGGTCCGGCATCGGCGGCGACCAGCAAGGACACCTCCGACAACCGGCCGAAGCCACCCGCCGGCATGTCCCGGGTCGGCGGCGAACTGCTGGGCCGGACCGGCACACAGGTCAAGCTGGGGGCAGGCGCCCCAGTACTGCCCAAGGAGCTCACGGGCAGGTCCTGGATCGTCGCGGACGCGGAGAGCGGCCAGGTGCTCGCCTCGCACAACCCGCACTGGCGGCTGCCCCCCGCCTCCACCCTGAAGATGCTCTTCGCGGACACCGTGATGCCCGCGCTCCAGCCGAAGACCCGGACGTACACGGTGCAGGACGAGGACCTCGCCGGTCTCGGCGAGGGCAGCAGTCTCGTCGGCGTCAAGGAGCACCTCAGCTACACGGTCCACGACCTGTGGCTCGGGGTGTTCCTGCGTTCGGGCAATGACGCGGTGCACGTGCTGTCCTCGATGTACGGCGGTGTGCCCAAGACCGTCGCCGCCATGCAGGCCCACGCCGAGGAACTGCAGGCACTCGACACGCACGTGGTGTCGCCCGACGGATACGACGCGCCCGATCAGGTCTCCAGCGCGTACGACCTGACGCTGTTCGCCCGCAGCGGCCTGCAGAAGGCGGACTTCCGGGAGTACTGCTCGACGGCCGAGGCCGAGTTCCCGGGCGCGGAGAAGAAGAACGGGAAGCGCGAGAGCTTCGGGATCCAGAACACCAACCGGCTGCTCACCGGTGCGGACGGCGTCGACCCGTACAAGGGCATCGCGGGCGTCAAGAACGGCTACACCACGCACGCGGGCAACACGTTCACCGGTGTCGCCGAACGCGACGGCCGGGTGCTGCTGGTCACCGTCATGAACCCGTCGTCCAAGGAGCCCCACGCCGTCTACAAGGAGGCGGCCGGCCTCCTCGACTGGGGATTCGCCGCGAGCGGCAAGGTGACCCCGGTCGGCGAGCTGGTCCCGCCGAAGTCCGCCCGCACCGGGGACGAGAGCGGGACCGGAACCGGCAAGGGCCCCACGGCGGGCACCGGGGAGAACGAGGGCAGGAACGGCGCCTCGCACGCCGCCAGGGCCACCGCCACGGGCGCGGACGGCGGGGGCATGGGGATCGCACTGGGGATCGCCGGAGGTGTCGTGGTGCTGCTGGCCGGCGGCGCGTTCCTGATCAACCGGCGCTGGCCGCTGCCGGACCTGGTGCGCCGCCGCCCTCGCCGCTGACGGGCGCGGCGTCCTTCTCGGTGCCCCTGCCGCTCCGCGTCGCCGTCCAGGCGGCGCAGAACAGCAGCAGTTTCGCGGTGAAGTTGATCCACAGCAGCAGCGCGACCGGCACCCCGAAGGCGCCGTACATGCTCTTCGAGGCGACGCTCCTCATATAGCTGCCGAGCAGCAGCTTGAGCAGTTCGAAGCCGACCGCGCCGATCACCGCGGCGACCAGCAGCCTGCGCCTCGGGGGCTCGACCCCGGGCAGCAGCGTCAGCAGATAGAGCAGCAGCAGGAAGTCGGCGAGGGCCGCCACGACCAGGGCGGCCACCTGCAGCACCACACCGCCCGCACCGCGGTCCGAGATGTCCAGCAGACCGGCGGTCCAGCCGACGGCGACGGAGCCGGCCGAGGAGACGGCGAGCGTCGCGAGCGCCGCCCCGCCGAGGCCGAGGAGCAGCCCGACGTCCTTGAGTTTACGGATGACCGGATTGCCCAGGTCCACGTCGTCCATGCCCCACACGGCGCGCAGACAGCCCCGCATCGCGCCGATCCAGCCGATGCCGGTGAGGAGCAGGAACGCACCGGCCACGAGTCCGACCGTGCCCGCGTGCGCCACCAGATTGCTGATGCCGAGCTGGTCGGAGATGCCCGGCACCTGCTCGGCGATCTGGTTCTCGATCCGGTGGAGCTGCTCGGCGGAGAGCAGCGAGGCACCGACCGCCGCACCGACCGCGATCAGCGGGAAGAGCGCCAGGAAGCTGATGAAGGTGATCGCGGCGGCGAGCCTGCTCCAGTGGACCCGTTCCAGCGTCTCGTACGAGCGCCAGGTGTGCGTCGTCATCAGCCGCGAGACGATCGGCCCGATGACAGGGAGGTTTTTCAGCCAGTCCATGACGTACGACTACCCTCCCGGGCGCGGAAAACCGGCTTACCCTTCACCGCCCTACGAGCTGACACCCCCTCAATCACCCATACCGGTGAGTGTTGTAACAAATCCCTCGAAAGGGTTTTCTCGGGCGATACGGTCACCACCATGTCTGTCGACACCGTGTCCCTGACCGGCTGGGGCGGCACCGCCCCGACGACCGCGCTGCGCTTCCGCCCCCGTACGTACGAGGAGGCGGCGGCCACCGTGCGCGGCTGCGGACCCCGCGGGTCCATCGCCCGGGGCCTCGGCCGGGCCCACGGCGACGCCGCGCAGAACGCGGGCGGCTCCGTCCTCGACATGACCGCGCTGAACCGGATCCGCACCATCGACGCCGGGTCCGGCCTGGTGGTCTGCGACGCCGGGGTCAGCCTGCACCGGCTGATGGAGGTGCTGCTGCCGCTCGGCTGGTTCGTCCCCGTCACACCGGCCACGCGTTATGTCACCGTGGGCGGCGCGATCGGCGCCGACATCCACGGCCACAACCACCACTTCTCCGGCTCCTTCTCCCGGCACGTCCAGGAGCTGGAGCTGCTGACCGCCGACGGCGGGGTCCGTACGGTCCGGCCCGGCACCGGTCTCTTCGACGCGACCACGGGCGGGCTGGGGCTGACGGGGGTGATCCTCTCGGCCACGCTCCGGCTGCACCGCGTCACCAGTTCCTGGATGTCGGTCGACACCGAACGGACCGTCGACCTGGACGACCTGCTGGCCAGGCTCTCCGCCGCAGACCACCGCTACCGCTACTCGGCCGCCTGGATCGATCTCCTCGCCCGCGGCCGGGCGACGGGGCGCTCCGTACTCACCCGCGGGGAGCACCTGCCCCAGTACGCGCTCCCCGCACGCGCCCGGCGCACACCGCTCGCGTTCCGCCCGGGACAACGACCCGCCGCACCCGCGCTCCTGCCGCAGGGGCTGCTCGGCCGCACCTCCGTCGCCCTCTTCAACGAGCTCCGGTACCGCACCGCCCCCACGTATCGCATCGGGGAACTCCAGAGACTCTCCGCCTTCTTCCATCCCCTGGACGGCCTGACGCACCGGAACCGTGTCCATGGCCGCGGCGGGTTCCTGCGGTACCAGTTCGTCGTCGGACACGGACAGGAGGAGGCGCTGAGCCGGATCGTGCGCCGGATCTCCCAGCGGCGCTGCCCTTCGCTCCTCGCCGTGCTCAAACGGTTCGGCGGGGGCGACCCGGGCTGGCTGTCGTTCCCGATGCCCGGCTGGACGCTCGCCCTCGATCTGCCCGCCGCCCTGCCCGGCCTGGCCGGGTTCCTGGACTCGCTGGACGAGGAGGTGGCGGGGGCCGGCGGCCGGGTCTGTCTGGCGAAGGACTCCCGGCTGCGTCCGGAGATGCTGGCCGCGATGTATCCGCGACTGGCCGAATTCCGTTCCCTGCGCGCCGAGCTGGACCCGAACGGGGCGTTCCGCTCGGACCTGTCGCGCCGCCTGTCGCTCTGACCGCCGACCACCACCGCCACGCCGCGCCGCCTTCCGCCCGCTCGCCCCTTCGTCCGCTCGCCCGCTCGCCCCTTCGTCCGCTCGTCCGCTCGTCCGCTCGTCCGCTCGTCCGCTCGTCCGCTCGTCCGCAAGGAGTGTTTCCGTGAAGGACGCCTTCGGTGCCCCGCAGTCCCTGCTCGTCCTCGGCGGCACGTCGAAGATCGCTCTCGCCACTGCGCGCCGGCTGATCGCCGGCCGTACCCGCACGGTCCGGCTGGCCGGCCGTCCCTCCCCCGCCCTCGACAGGGCCGCAGCCGAGCTGCGCGCACGCGGCGCGGACGTCCGTACGGTCGACTTCGACGCCCTCGACTCCGCGTCCCACGAGACCGTCCTCGGAAAGATCTTCGCCGAGGGCGACATCGACATGGTGCTCCTCGCCTTCGGCATCGCGGGGGACCAGGAGCGTGACGAGGAGCAGCCGCTCTCCGCGGTCCGGGTCACCCAGACCAACTACACCGGGGCGGTCTCCGCCGGGCTGGTGTGCGCCGGCGCGCTGCAGGCGCAGGGGCACGGTTCGCTGGTGGTGCTGTCCTCGGTGGCGGGCGAGCGCGTCCGCCGCGCCGATTTCATCTACGGGTCCAGCAAGGCGGGCCTGGACGCGTTCGCGCAGGGGCTCGGGGACGCGCTGCACGGCACGGGGGTGCATGTGATGGTCGTACGCCCCGGCGTCGTACGTCCACAAGCGGCGGCCGGGACCGCGGCGCCGCGGCTCACCGCGGCACGGTTCACCGAGGCGCCGCTGGAGGCCTCGCCCCTCACGACGACCCCGGACGCGGTAGCGGCGGCGATCGTGACGGGACTGCGGCGGCGCTCGGAGACGGTGTGGGTGCCGGGGGCGCTACGGGTGGTGATGTCGGCACTGCGGCACGTGCCGCGCCCGCTGTTCCGGCGCCTGCCGGTCTGAGCGGGGGCGGCCACCGGGGGCGTCGGAGGCCACCCGGCAGCCTCTCAGGGGTGCAGGGAGGGCTCGTCCACGGAGGAGCCGCCCTGCGCGGGCACGGCGGGCGCGCCGCCCCCGGCGCCGAACGGGAACTCGTTGATCTTGCGCCAGACGCTGTCCGGGCCCTGCTCGTACAGCGCGAAGGAGTCGCAGGTCCAGGCGGCCTCGTAGTCGCCGAGCTCCTCGTACGCCCGGTCCATCGCCGGCTCGGTGATGCCGTGCGCCACGGTCACATGCGGGTGGTACGGGAACTGGAGCTCGCGCACCAGCGGCCCGGAGGCGTCCCTGATCCGCTTCTGCAGCCACGAGCAGGCCGAGGCCCCCTCGACGATCTGGACGAAGACGACCGGCGAGAGGGGACGGAAGGTCCCCGTGCCGGACAGCCGCATCGGGAAGGAGTGGCCACCGGTGGCGATCTGGGCGAGATGCGCCTCGATCGCGGGCAGACCGGCCGCCTCGACCTCGGTCGGCGGAAGGAGGGTGACGTGGGTGGGAATGCCGTACGCGGCAGGATCCCCGAAGCTCGCGCGCCGCTCCTGGAGCAGGCTGCCGTAGGGCTCCGGGACCGCGATCGAAACGCCGAGCGTTACGGTCCCCACGTCGTTCTCCTCAATCCTCGACGATGGATGGTCGGTTTTCGGCCATCCACCGGGTCAACATCCCATCGCCAGTGTGACGCCTGCGGTCGCGAAACCGCCAGGGTCCTTGGACTCAGTGCTTCGCGGGCAGAAAGCCCATCCGGTCGTACGTCCGGGCCAGGGTCTCGGCCGCCACGGCACAGGCTTTCTCCGCGCCCTTGGCCAGAATCGAGTCCAGCGTCTCCGGGTCGTCCAGGTATTCCTGGGTGCGGGTGCGGAACGGTGTGACGAACTCGACCATGACCTCGGCGAGGTCGGTCTTGAGCGCACCGTAGCCCTTGCCCTCGTACTTCTGCTCCAGATCCGCGATCGTGGTGTCGGTCAGCGTGGAGTAGATGGTCAGCAGGTTGCTGACACCGGGCTTCTCCGCGCGGTCGAAGCGGATGACCGTGTCGGTGTCGGTGACCGCGCTCTTGACCTTCTTGGCGGTGGCCTTCGGCTCGTCGAGGAGGTTGATCAGGCCCTTCGGAGTGGCCGCCGACTTGCTCATCTTCGCCGACGGGTCCTGAAGGTCGTAGATCTTCGCCGTCTCCTTGAGGATGTACGGGTCCGGCACGGTGAACGTGTCGCCGTAGACGGCGTTGAACCGCTCGGCGAGGTTACGGGTCAGCTCCAGGTGCTGACGCTGGTCCTCACCGACCGGGACCTGGTCGGCCTGGTACAGCAGGATGTCGGCGACCATCAGCATCGGGTACGTGAAGAGACCGACCGTGGTGCGGTCGGCGCCCTGCTTGGCGGACTTGTCCTTGAACTGCGTCATGCGGGACGCCTCACCGAAGCCGGCGAGGCAGTTCATGACCCAGCCGAGCTGGGCGTGCTCCGGGACGTGGCTCTGGACGAAGAGCGTGCAGCGCTCCGGGTCGAGACCGGCGGCGAGGAGCTGGGCGACGGCGAGCCTGGTGTTCGCGCGCAGCTCCGCGGGGTCCTGCGGAACGGTGATCGCGTGCAGGTCCACGACCATGTAGAAGGCGTCGTGGGACTCCTGCAGCGCCACCCACTGGCGGACCGCACCGAGGTAGTTGCCGAGGTGGAACGAGCCTGCGGTGGGCTGGATTCCGGAGAGCACGCGGGGGCGTTCAGAGGCCATGGAGCCATTGTCTCAGGTACGGAACCGATCTCCCGCAGCCGGTGCGGAAGGTGTGCGGCCCGGGGCGCGCGCCGTCGCGAATGAGACGAGGAACACGCTCCCGGCCGCACGGCGGACGGGCGCGCCGTGAATCGAAGGTTTCCTCACCGGGGTTCCGACCGACGATACAAAGTGGGCACCACCCCCGCCCACGCCGCACGACGAACGGAGATCCCGTGTCGACCACGGAAAATGCCATCGCCTCCGCCGAGGCGCACAGCGCGCACAACTACCATCCGCTGCCCGTCGTCGTCGCCTCGGCGGACGGAGCCTGGATGACCGATGTCGAGGGCCGCCGCTACCTCGACATGCTCGCCGGATACTCGGCGCTCAACTTCGGTCACGGCAACCGGCGGCTGCTCGACGCGGCCAAGGCCCAGCTGGAGCGGGTCACGCTCACCTCGCGGGCCTTCTACCACGACCGCTTCGCCGACTTCTGCACCCGGCTCGCCGAGTTGTGCGGCATGGAGACGGTGCTGCCGATGAACACCGGGGCCGAGGCCGTGGAGACCGCGGTGAAGACCGCCCGCAAGTGGGGCTACCGGGTGAAGGGCGTCCCGGACGGCATGGCGAAGATCATCGTCGCCGCGAACAACTTCCACGGCCGGACGACGACGATCATCAGCTTCTCCACGGACCAGGAGGCGCGGGAGGACTTCGGTCCGTACACGCCGGGGTTCGAGATCGTGCCGTACGGGGATCTGACCGCGCTCGGCGAGGCGATGACCGAGAACACCGTGGCGGTGCTGCTGGAGCCGATCCAGGGCGAGGCCGGGGTGCTGGTGCCGCCGCCCGGCTACCTCCCCCGGGTGCGTGAACTCACCCGCGAGCGGAACGTGCTGTTCATCGCGGACGAGATCCAGTCGGGCCTGGGGCGGACCGGGAAGACCTTCGCCTGCGAGCACGAGGGCGTCGTCCCGGACATGTACGTGCTCGGCAAGGCGCTGGGCGGTGGCGTGGTGCCGGTGTCGGCGGTGGTCTCCTCGCAGGACGTGCTCGGGGTGTACCGGCCCGGTGAGCACGGTTCGACGTTCGGCGGGAATCCCCTTGCCTGCGCGGTCGCGCTGGAGGTCATCGCGATGCTCCGGACCGGCGAATTCCAGCAGCGGGCGACCGAGTTGGGCGAGCACCTCCATCAGGAGCTGGGGCTGCTGCTGGGCGGGGGCGCGGTGGAGGCGGTACGGGGCCGCGGGCTGTGGGCCGGCGTCGACATCGCCCCGAGCCACGGGACCGGCAGGGAGATCTCCGAGAAGCTGATGGACCGCCGGGTGCTGGTCAAGGACACCCATGGTTCGACGATCCGGATCGCCCCGCCGCTGGTGATCAGCAAGGAGGACCTGGACTGGGGGCTGGAGCAGCTCCGCGGCGTCCTGCGCGGCTGAGGCGGGAGGCCGTGGTCGGCGACGGCCACCGGGCCGGTGTCAGAGGATGACGTGGGGCAGGAAGCGGGCGTACTCGTCCGTGACCGGCCCCGCCGATTCGCGGATGCCGAGCCCGGCCGCCTCGTCCTCGACGATCCACGCCCCCAGCACCACCCGGTTGCCGTCGAAGTCCGGCAGCGGCGCCAGTTCCTGGTAGCAGCACGGCTCGTCCCGCAGCACCGCGGGGCTTCCCGGCCCGTGGAGGGTGATCCCGGCCCCCTCCCGGCCGAGCAGCGGCTTGGCGACATAGCCGGGGCCGTCGCCACGGCCCGTACCCGGTCCCGCCGCCGCGAGTTCGCGGGGACCGTCCAGGTACGAGGGGAGCAGATTCGGGTGGCCGGGGTAGAGCTCCCAGAGGATCGCCAGCAGTGCCTTGTTGGAGAGGAGCATCTTCCAGGCGGGCTCGATCCAGCAGGTGGTGCCGGTGCCGCCGCCGTTGTCGAGGGTGTCCAGCACGTGCGGCCCGAACCGGTCGGTCGCCAGCCATTCCCACGGGTACAGCTTGAAGCAGCTGCGGATGAAGCGGAGCCGCTCGTCCACGAACCGTCCGGCCAGCCGGTCCCAGCCGATCCGTTCGACGGAGAGCGCCTCCGTGTCGATCCCGGCCTGTTCGGCGGTCTCCCGCAGATAGGCGACCGTCATCAGGTCCTCGCCCAGCTCGTCCCCGTCGGAGTGCGCGAAGTGCAGCGGTCCGGGCGGCAGCAGGGCGGCCTGCCGCCGCCACGCCGCGACGAGACGTTCGTGCAGGGAGTTCCACTGGTCGGCGCCCGGGAAACGGTCCTCCATCCAGAACCACTGGGTGCTCGCGGCCTCCACCAGCGAGGTGGGTGTGTCCGCGTTGTACTCCAGCATCTTCGCCGGGCCGGTGCCGTCGTAGCGCAGGTCGAACCTGCCGTACAGGGACGGCAGTTCGACCCGGCGGTGCCAGGACTGGGCGATCAGCGCGGACAGCCGGCGGTCGGTGATGCCGAGCTCCGCGAAGCGGTCGCGCTCCACGATGTGCGCGGCCGCGGCCAGACACATGGCGTGCAGTTCCTCGACGACGTCCTCCAGTGCCTCGACCTCGGGCAGCGAGAAGACGTAGTGGGCGCTCTCGTCCCAGTACGGGCGCAGTGAGCCGTCCGGGTGGCGGGTGAGGGGGTAGACGAGCCCCTGCTCCTCCACCGTCCGCTGCCAGCCGGGACGCGGTTGCGTGGTGCGGCGTTCCATACCGGTTCAGCCGCCGCCGGAGCCCGAGCAGCCGAAGCCGCCCCGGTCGACCGCGGACTTGTCGAAACTGCCGCCCTGCACCTTGCCGTGCTCGCTGCTGCCGCCGTAGTAGTACGACCCCTTGCCGCTGCCGTTCTTGCACTCGTAACTCGGCAGCTTGTCCCGGGTGATCGGGTCGACGCACCGCTTGTCCGGTTCCGAACCGCAGGAGGTGATCACCGCCGCGAGCACCCCCATGCCACCGAGCACCACCGTGCTCGACCTCAGCCTGCGTATGGCCATGCTTCCCTCTCCCCCGTCGAACGAATCAGGCCAATGTGGCCACTCGTCAGATTAAAGGGCTGCCGATTGTGACGGGAAGCAGGTCCGCCGAACGCCCCCACGTAGAGTCTTTATGTGCTCTTCGGAATGATCTGCGCGCTCGGCGCCGCCGTCTGCTTCGGTACGGCCTCCGTCCTCCAGGCCGTCGCCTCGCGCGCCGCCGCCGCGCCGGGGTCGGACGCGGCCATCGATCCGGCGCTGCTGCTGCGCGCCCTGCGTCAGTGGCGCTACCTCGCCGGACTCGCCCTCGACGGCTGCGGTTTCGTCCTCCAGATCATCGCGCTGCGGTCCCTGCCGATCTACGCGGTGGGCGCCGCCCTGGCCGCGAGCCTCGCCGTGACGGCGGTGGTCGCCGCGCGGCTGCTCAAGGTGCGGCTGAGCGCGGTCGAATGGACCGCGGTCGGTGTCGTCTGCGCGGGCCTGGGCATGCTGGCCCTCTCCTCCGGCGGCGAGGGGCACGGCACCGGCCCGGCGGCCCTGGCCTGGTGGATGCTGGGGATCTCCCTCGGCATTCTGCTGATCGGCACGGCGGGCGGACGGCTCCCGGAACGGCCGCGGGCGCTGGTCCTGGGGCTGGGCGCGGGCTGCGGTTTCGGGGTGGTCGAGGTCACCGTCCGGCTGATCGACGACGTGTCCCCGTCGGCGCTGCTCACCAACCCGGCCGTGTACGCGCTGCTGCTGGGCGGCGGTTCGGCGTTCCTGCTGCTCACCTCGGCGCTGCAGCGCGGTTCGGTGACGACGGCGACGGCCGGCATGGTGCTGGGCGAGACGATCGGCCCGGCGCTGGTGGGCGTCTTCTGGCTCGGGGACCGCACCCGTGAGGGTCTCGTCTGGCTGGCGGTGGCCGGTTTCGTGGTGGCGGTGGCGGGCGCGCTGGCCCTGGCCCGGTTCGGCGAGGCCCCGGCGGACACGTCCGAACCCGCCGTCCCGGGGAAGCCTTAGGGCAGCACCCGGCAGAGCGCGTCGAGCGCGCCCGCCCAAGGGGCTGTCGGTCGGCGTCCCATGGCGCTCTCCGCCGCCTTGCGATCCACGGCACCGGGGCGCGCGAGCCCGGCATGCCCCGAACGGAAGACCCTGGGCACCCTTCCACGTTCCTGGCCTCAGGAGAGCACGCGCAGCAGTGCCTCCAGCGCGCCCGGCCAGGCGCTGTCGGTCGGCGTCCCGTATCCGATGACCAGCGCGTCACGCCCCGGTGGCGCCTCCGGGTGCCGGAAGCGCGAGAGACCCTCCAGCGCCAGCCCCTGCCACGCCGCCGCCCGCATCACCGACGCCTCACTGCCCTCCGGGAGTTCGAGCACGGCATGCAACCCGGCGGCGATCCCGCTGACCCGCACACCCGGCGCCCGCTCCGCCAGCACCTCGACGAGCTGGTCGCGACGGCGCCGGTAGCGCAGCCGCATCGAACGCACATGACGGTCGTACGCACCCGACGCGATGAACTCCGCGAGCGTCAGCTGTTCCAGCGCGCTCGACGACCAGTCGCTCAGTCCCTTGGCCTCGGCCACCTCCCCCACCAGACTCTCCGGCAGCACCATCCACCCCAACCGCAGTCCCGGCGCCAGCGACTTGCTCGTCGTCCCCAGGTGTACGACGCGTTCGGGGTCCAGGCCCTGGAGCGCGCCGACCGGCTGCCGGTCGTAACGGAACTCGCCGTCGTAGTCGTCCTCCAGGATCAGGCCGCCCGTACGGCGCGCCCAGTCGACCGCCGCGGCCCGCCGTTCGGGATGGAGCGGCACCCCCGTCGGGAACTGGTGCGCGGGCGTCATCAGGACCGCGCCCGCGCCGCGCAGCCCGGACAGTTCATCGGTCCTGGCGCCGAGTCCGTCGACCGGCAGGCAGGGCATCCGCAGCCCGGAGTCCGCGAGCAGCTTCCAGTGCACGTCCAGTCCGTACGACTCGACGGCCACCTCCCGCACCCGTCTCTTGCCCAACACCGTCCCCATCAGCTTCAGCGCCTGCACGAAACCGGCGCAGATCACGATCCGCTCCGGCTCCGCGTACACACCGCGGGCGCGGGCCAGATACTCGGCGAGTACGGTGCGCAGTTCGATGCGCCCGCGCGGATCCCCGTACCCGAAGGCGTCGTTGGGCGCGGCGGTCAGGGCACGGCGGGCCGCCGTGAGCCAGTCGGCGCGCGGGAACGTCGAGAGGTCGGGCGATCCCGGCAACAGGTTGTGGGCGGGCCGGGAGTGGGCCGGCCGGGGCCGCGCCGTCCTCCTGGCCGCCGGGCGCGGCTCGGCCCGCCGCGCCACCCTGGTGCCCGAACCCTGCCGGGCGGTGAGCCAGCCCTCGGCGACGAGCTCCGCGTAGGCGTCGGCGACGGTGTTCCGGGCGATGCCGAGGTCCACGGCGAGGCTGCGCGAGGAGGGCAGCCGGGTCCCGGGCGCCAGCCGCCCCGTCCGTACGGCCTCGCGCAGGGCGTCCATGAGCCCGGTCCGCAGCCCCGTCGAACCCGTCGTCTCCAGATGCAGGTCGGCACCGAAAGTGGCCCATGAATCCGTCATGGAAATGGACCATACCGTTGCGCCACCCACCCCGTAACGTCGTACCCATGACGACGAACGAGCACAGCCACCCGACCTCCGAACTCAACCCCGAGCACGCCCCGCGTACGCGCTGGGCCGAGCTGGCCCCCGATGTCTACAAGGCCATGGTCCGGCTGGAGGCCGCGTCCCGCAGGGGCCTCGACCCGGTCATCGGGGAGCTGGTGAAGATCCGCTCCTCGCAGCTCAACCACTGCGCGTTCTGCCTCGACATGCACACCAAGGACGCACTCGCGGCGGGCGAGTCCGTCGAGCGGATCGTCCAGCTCAGCGCGTGGGAGGAGTCGAAGCACTTCTACACGCCCAAGGAGATCGCGGCCATCGAGCTGACCGAAGCGGTGACCGTGCTGACCGACGGTTTCGTGTCGGACGAGGTGTGGGAGAAGGCTGCCGAGAACTTCGACGAGACCGAGCTCGCCCACCTCATCGCCGCGATCACCACGATCAACGCGTGGAACCGGTTCGCCGTGACCACCCGCATGGTCCCCGGCCACTACAAGCCGGGCGACATCAGCCACTGACGCGGCGACGCCCGCCGCGTCCCGAACCCGCCCGCCCGCTTGCCCGCCCTCGTGCCGCACCGCCCCGGGAGCCCCGCGATGACCGCATCCGTCCTTCGTGCCCTGCACCACGACCGCGCCCCCGGCGATCCTCTGGTCCTCCCCGGCCCGTGGGACGCGGCGAGCGCCCGCGTCTTCGCCGAGGCGGGCTTCCGGGCGCTCGCCACCCCCAGTGCCGGGGTCGCGGCGTCACTCGGCTACGAGGACGGGGCGACGCCCGCCGCCGAGATGTTCGCGGCCGTCGCCAGGATCGTGCGCGCCGTCCCGGCCGACGTGCCGGTCTCGGCGGACATCGAGGGGGGTTACGGGCTGGCGCCGAAGGAGCTCGTGGAACGGCTCCTGGACACCGGAGCGGTCGGCTGCAATCTGGAGGACTCGGCCGACGGCACCCTCGTCGATGCCCGGCGGCAGGCGGACCGGCTGGCCGAGGTACGGGCGGTCGCGGGCGACCGGCTCTTCGTCAACGCCCGCGTCGACACCTACCTCCACGGCGTCCCCGACGGCACGGACCGGGAGGCGGAGACAGTGCGCCGCGCCCTGCTGTACGTGGCGGCGGGCGCGGACTGCGTCTATCCGATCGCGGCCCCGCCCGAGGCCCTGCCCCGGCTGGCCGCCGCCGTCCCGGGCCCGCTCAACGCCCTGGCCCGGCCGGACGGCCCGGCGCCGCGCGAACTCGGCGGGCTGGGCGCCACCCGGATCACCTTCGGTCCGGGGCTGCAGCGCCGGGCCATGGCCGCCGTACGCGAGATCGCGGACGAGCTGCGCACGGCCTAGCAGCCCGGCGGCCCGGGGTTCGGCCGTGCGCCAGGGGCGGGAGCCCCGGCATTCGGCCGCACGCCAGGTGGTGCCCTCATGGACCGGCCGCGCGCGGACCCGCCTCGCCGGCGAGGGTCGCCAGGCCGAACGGCGGGAAGGGGTCCCAGCAGTTCTCGCCGAAAAAACAACGCCAAGGATTGAGCCCCCAGGTCAGGCCGTGGGCTCCAGAGTGGCTGTGGCTGTCTGCTCGTCGTGTTCGCGCAGCATGCGCATGACGGTGGCCGGCGCTGGGTGCCGGCCTCGCTTCTTGCCGGTGCGGATAACGAGGCGGGAGGCGATCTCGCGCAGCGAGAGGCGTTCGTCGTCGCGCAGGCACAGGGCGGTGGCGAGCATGTCCTCGTCGGAGACCTTGACCCCGCCGATCGCCTTGCCCTTTGCACGGACGGTCTCCTGGCCTTCGAGGGTCTTGTCGCGGATGTAGTCGCGCTCGGACTCCGCCATGGCGCCGAAGAAAGCGAACAGGGCGGCCCCGTGGCCTGACGGGCCGTGCTTCCCGGCCAGGGGGCCGGTGAGGAACTCCAGCTCGATCTCGGCGTCGCGGCGCGGCGAATCGCGCCGTACTCGTGGCGGGCATGTCCGGCATCACCGATCGCCTGAGCCCCGTTCCGACCGCGCAGGACGTTGCTCTCGCCGAGCGACTCGTCGCCCCATCCGAAGAGGCCCTGTCCAGGCCGACTGTCCAGGTGGGCGACCAGCTCCGCGCCCACACCGCGCACATCGCCCTGCTCGACCGTCAGCCCCCGTCGTCGGCGCGGTGCTGAGCATGTGCCGGGCGGCGGCCGAGCGTAAGAGGTGAGTTTGAAGCGGGGTGGAATTGCCCACGAACGGGGCGGTCGGCCGAGTGGCTACGATCTGCTTATGGTCGATCACGAGACGGCGTTTCAGTCCCTGGACGGTACCGCGCTGTTCGGCACGGTCTGCTCGGCGAAGACGCCCACCGGGGCAGCGGTGCTGGTCCACGGGTCGGGGGTGACCCGGGAGGAGGGCGGCTTCTTCACGCGCCTGGCCGCCGGGCTGGCCGCCTCCGGGGTGACCAGTCTCCGTTTCGACCTGCGGGCGCACGGGGCCAGTGGCGGGCGCGAGTCGGAGCTGACGATTGCCTCGGTGACCAACGACATCCGTGCGGCCGGCGACCACCTGCGCGCACATACCTGCCGCCCGGGGCCGGTGCACGTGATCGCCGCGTCGTTCTCTGGCGGCGCCGCCGCGCTGCACGCCGCCCACCGGCCGGGCGACGTCGCCAAGCTGGTGCTGCTGAACCCGCGGCTGGACTACAAGGAGCGGTACGTCACCTCCCGGCCGGGCTGGTCGGACGACTACCTGTCCAAGGACATGGCGGTCCGGCTGGAGGAGCAGAGGTTCACCGAGAAGTCGCCGTTCGAACTGAACCGAGCCCTGCTGAACGAGGTCTTCTACCTGGATACCCCGGCGATCCTGGCCGGAGTGCGGGCGCCAGTGCTGATGGTGCACGGCACCGCGGACACCTTCGTGCCGATCGAGTCGTCCCACCGGCACAAGGCGATGTTCGGCGGGCCGGTGACGCTGATGGAGTTGGACGGGGCCCAGCACGGCTTCGCAGTCCACGACGATCCCAAGTACCTGCACCCGCAGTCGCAGGTCTGGCAGCGCGAGGTGGTCCAGCGGGTGAGCGCCTTCCTGGCCGGTTAGGCCACCGTCGGCTCGCCGAGGCGCTGCCGGAACTCGGCTACGGCCGGGCGCTGGGCGTACGGCGCGAGGTCGTCGGCGGTGCGGTGCAGCTCGGTGAGGGCCTGCCCGAAGCGGGCGCCGGCGGCGAGCGCCAGCGACTCCATCGCGGCGGTGGCGGCCTCGTCCGGTTCACCGGCCGCAACCAGGGCGCCGGAGTACTGGGCGGTGAAGAACGCGCGGTCGCGCGGCGCGAACACCCCGGTGGTCAGGTGCTGCCGGAACAGGCCGACCGCACGGTGGCTGTGCCCGGCCTCCCGTTAGCAGATCGCGCTCTGCACCATCAGGCGCTCGCCGGTGTAGCCGTCGCCGAGCGGGCCGGTGCAGGTGGCCGGCCCGGCGGCCGGCCCGGCGGCTTGGCCGAGGGCGGCGTGCGCCTGGTCGAGTACGCGGGCCACCTGGTCGGCATCGGCGCCGGTGAGGGCCAGTGCCCGGGCCTGCTGCTGGAACGCCTCCGCGCGGGGCCTGGGCGGCAACGTCCAGGGGCCATCGGTGGCGGCGCGGGCGAGGTCGAGCATCCGGGCCGCGTCAGTGCGGTCGGTGGCCTGGGCCTGGCGGAGCAGGACGTAGGCGTGCATCGCGCCGTCGCCGGTCAGCGTCGCCCACTCCTTCGCCTGGTGGTGCCAGTACGCGACGGCCTGGGCGGGGGCCCCGGCGTCCCGGTGGAGCCAGGCCGCGAGCTCGGCGCCCCGGGAGCCGAGGACCAGCAGCTCGCGCCGCAGGCCGGGGGCGGCGGTGCGGGCGGCCGAGTTGACCGCCGCGAGGATGCCCAGGGTGGTGGGCAGCGCCTCGTGCGGGCCGGTCAGCCCGTCGGTGCGGGCGGCCTCGTCCAGTGAGGTCCGCAAGTGGCCGAGGAGTTCGCGCCCGCCGCAGCGCCGGGCGCCGTGGGCGGCTGCGGTGAGGTGGTCCAGCGCCTCCAGGTCGAGCACCGGTGCCACGCCCGCCAGGCCCAGGAACGTCCGTCGACGCACGTCGTACTCCTCCAGCTTCTTGCTGGGCCCTTCTGCGCGCCGACCCGTCGGGCGGGCGGGGCGCTGAAACCCGAGGTCTTCCAGGGGGCAGCCGAACATCGCCTCCAGCACGCGCCGGGCGTCGCGGTTGGGCCAGGTCGACTCGCCCGACTCCCAGCGCCGCACCTGCCGCACCGAGATCCTGGCCTGCTCGCGCAGCTCGCGGGCCTTGTCCTCGTACGCGGCGGTGAAGTCCTCCTGGGTGTGCCAGCCGCGCTCGACGCGGGCGGCGACGAAGCGCCAGTTGGCTACGGCGTGTTCGGGCATAGGCACCCCCGGATTCCAGGACCACCACGGTAGTCATCATGGCGACCTTGAGCGAGGGGACGGTACCTACCCGTCACGATGTCCGGTGATGCGTCCGGTGGTCCGGCCTCGACCCGGGAGGCGCCCGGCGGTGAACTGTGAGCATCGGACCGGCCCGCCCGGCCGAGTCCCCACACCCCCTCTACGCAAGGAGGACCGCGCCATGAAGACCACCACCCCGGCGAAGACCCCGGTCACGCTCGACCCGAAGAAGGTCGCCGCGCTCCAGGCCAAGGTCAGCCGACTCGTCGGCACCGGCGCGCTGGCCGCCGCCCCGCACACCTACCACCACTGAGGTACTCCGGGAGGGCGGGACGGCTGAGGCCGTCCCGCCCTCCCGGGCTCTCCACTCCCCGGTCCCGTACAGAAGGAGGCAACCCGTGGACACCTGCCTGGAGCTGACGTTCCTGGGCCACCAGACCTGGCTGGTCCAGGGCGGCGGCCACCGCGTCCTGATCGACCCCGTCCTCAAGCCGGCGTTCGGCCTGCCCGGCCGCGCCGAGTGCCGCGTGTGGCCGCCGCGCGACATCGACACCGGCCTGATGCCCCGCCCGGACGCCGTCGTGCTCACCCACGAGCACCTCGACCACTTCCACCCGCCCTCCCTCGACCTGCTCGACCGCGCCGTGCCCGTCTACAGCGGGCCGCTGCTGCCCGCCCCGGTCGAAGAGGCGATCGTCAAGCTCGGATTCACCGTGCGCCGGATCGACCACACCACCCCGATCGAGCTGGGCGACCTGCGCGTCACCCTCTACCCGGCCGGCGCCCGGACCCTGTTCTGGGAGGACCGCGTCGTCCAGCCCTGCCTGCGGGTCGGCGACGGACCCGCCGTGTTCATCGCGGTGGACGCCGACCCCTCCGACCTGTACCTGCAGCAGGTCACCGAGGGCGCCCAGCCCGTGCCCCGCGTCGTGGTGGTCTCCAACAACTCCCAGATCGTGCCGCCCGGCATGCCCGCCTCCTCGGTCAACCTCCTGCCCGGCATGGACGGAACCCGGCACAAGACCGGCCTGAGCGTCCTCAACCAGCTGCTGCTCGACGTCCTCGCCCCGCTCGACGGCATCAAGGACGTGGCGCTGTGCGGCAACGGCTTCCTGCCCCAGGCCTCCCCGCACGGCCCGTTCCTGTACTCCGACCACCCGAAGATGGCCGAGGCCGCCAACGGCCTGCAGAACCTCTTCCACGTCCACGGCCCGCGCCCGGGCGAGCGGCTGACCGTCCCGGCCTCGCCTGCGCAGACGGTGACGTCGGACCAGGTCGGCTGGGTGCGGATCGACGACGACTACGAGTACGAGTCGCTGGTTGCCCACGCCACGTTCCTCGCCGACCCCGGCACGGTCCAGCTGTCCCCGCTCGCCGATGAACCCGCCGACCAGGACCAGGCCCTCGCGCTCGTGAAGCAGGAACTGCCGCGGCTGGGCCGCGAACTGCTGGCCACCGGCACCGGCATGCTGGCGTGCAGCATCCACGAGTACCTCTCCGGCCCGCTCGGAGCGCACCGCGCCGTGCTGCGGCTCAAGGACGGCCCCGGCGGCGAGCTCCTGCAGTTCGCCTGGGACGTCACCACTGCCGACTTCGTCCAGGTCGAGGCGAACGGCCGCGAGGAGGCCATGGCCGCCTACCCGTTCGGCGCCGAGATGTTCTTCCAGGACTACCTCGCCCTGCTCCAAGGACGCCTGCAGGTGTGGGACGTGGCTGGCGGCGCGATGGAGTGCTGGCACATCGGCCGCCCGCTGGACAGCCTCGTCTACGCCTTCTTCGGCATCTACGGCGAGCACCAGCGCCCCGACCTCGCCGCCCTCTCCTACGCCACCATGGCCGCCGACATCACCGCGCCGACGGGCGCCCGGTGACCTCGGCGGCGGCCACCGCCGCCGAGGCCCTGACGGGCCTGGCCCGCATCCGCCCGGCCGGATGGCTGGCCACCCCGATGCCCACCGACCCTGTCGACCTGCTCGTGCGCGCCCGCCAGGTCCTCGCCGCCGACCACCCGGGCGTGAACGGCAGGGTCAGCGTGATCAGTGCCCGGTACACCGCCGCGGTGTTCGCGGTGCACCGGCCGCCGCCGGAGGGCTCGCTGGCGCTCAAGCTCCACGCCGATCCGGCCGCCTACGCCGGGGAGACGCTGGCGTACGCGCTGCTGGCCGATGCCGCTCCGGTCGCCCGGCTGTACGCAGAGAGCGAGGAGTCGCTGTCACTGCTGCTGGAGTACCTGCCCGAGCCCGCCGACTGGACCAGGGCGGAGATGCCCGCCGTGCTGGCGGAGCGGGTCGCCGCCGTCCACACGGCCTCACTGCGGCTGCCTGGCGAGGCCGCCGAGGCACTGGTCGGCTTCTCCCTCGCGGCCCTGCACGGCGCCCCGGCCCCGGTCTGGATCACGGACCCGTCCGCGTTCAGCGAGGTGCTGGCCGCGCACCTGGACGCCTACGGCCCGCGCCTGGTGCCGCTGGGCCACCTCGACCTCAAGCCCGAGCACCTGCGCAGGCGCCCGGGTGGCGAGGTGGTGCTGCTCGATGTGGAGAGCGTGCGCCCGGACGTGACCGGGCTGATCGACCTGGTCACCTTGCCCGCCGTCCTGCGCCAAGCCGGGCTTGAGATCAGCCCGGACCGGGTGCTGGGCCTGTACCTGGATGCCACCGCCGCGCTCGGCGCCCGCTGGACGGACGGCTCGCTGAAGGCCGCCCTACGCGCGTACGCGGCGGCCACCGGCCTGGAGGGCCTGCACGGCCTGGACCGGTGAACGCCGAAGGCCCGGTGCCCCGCTGACCACCAGGGTTCAGCGGGGCACCGGGCGTTCGCGTGCCGCTACGGGCCTTCGATGCCGACGATCGTGCCGAACGGGTCGCGCAGCTGGGCGATCCTGCGGCCGGGCTCGATGGTCAGCGGGCCGCGGTGGTGCTCGCAGCCGGCCGCCAGCAGCCGCTCGCGGATCTGGTCGACGTCGTCCACGCCCCAGTACACGACCGGGCTGCCGCCCCGGGGGTTGCGCTCGTCGTCCGCCGGATGGAAGCCAACCTCGACCCCGCCGATCTCCACCCAGGCGTAGACGGCCCCGGTGTCGCTGACGTCCATCTTCACGGGGACGTCCAGGAGTTCGCCCCACCACCGGGCCGACACCTCGGGGTCCACGGCGAAGGTCATCACGGTACGTACGCTGTTGAACACGGCCCACCTCCACAAGGGGTGCCCTACGAGTTCCGGATCTTGGGGTGCTGGTAAGAATCCTTCAGGGATCCTGCTGGCTTATTCCGTGCCCGGTGTGGTTTTGTCGGTGGAACCTGACACCACTTGTCGCTCAGCCCGCGCGGCCGGCCCGAAGGTCTTCTCCAGGAGGGTGAACGACTTAGGTGCACCGCCCGGCTGCGGCTTGCCTGCCTTGTGGCCGACGACCCGGTAGCCGGCGTCCAGGTAGTAGGCGTTCAGGCGCGTGTTGCCGCCCAGGCAGTCCAGACGCACGAAAGCCCGCCCCGCCGCAGCAACGCGGCGCTCCGCAGCACGCAGCAGAAACCGCCCCGTCCCCGGCTGGGCGCTGCTGCGGTCCACCATCAGCCGATGCACATAGCCGGCCACCGGCGGTTGCGGTCCCCAGGCGTCCTCGTCTTCCCACCACAGCTCCCATGCCCCGGCCACGCGGCCATTGGCCTCGGCGAGCCAGACCTCACCACTCACCATGGTCTTACGGAAGTGGTCCTCGTCCAGCTGGCCGGGCTGCCACTGGCCGGTGATGCCCTGGGCGAGCATCCAGCGGGCAGCGTCGTCACGCAGACGAACGAGAGTGGCGAGGTCGGTGTCTTCGGCGAGGCGGAAGCGCAGATCGTTCACGTCGCGATCCTCGCACGGCTCGCACGAGCGCTCGAGGCTGTCCCTCCAGTCACAGCAGAGCGCCAGCGTTGTCAGTTCTCATCGACATTTTCGAACTGCCCGATCGCTAAGCGCTGCCCGAGGCCGTGGACAAACGTTGCTCGCTCTCGCTTACGAAACCACCGGTGGGACTGACGGCTCGTTGTCCCGTGGAGCAGCGGCCGTCCCGGCGTTCCCAGTCGCAGGTGGGGTGTGGGATGTCGATGCAGCCGAGGCCGTGGCCGCAAGTGCCGGAGCTGACCGCGCAGGTAGCCCGGTCGGTAGCGGCGCAGGGGCCGTATCCCCTGGCGATGCGGGTCCGTGACGAGCTGGGTGAGCTGTTTGCGGATGCCGAGTTCGCCGAGACATTCGGGACGCGGGGGCGGCCTGGCTGGTCACCGGGCCGGCTGGCGCTGGTGACGGTCCTACAGTTCGCCGAGAACCTCACCGACCGGGCGGCAGCGCATCGGGGGCGGTACGGCATGGACTTCAAATACGCGCTCGGTCTGGATCTGGACGATCCGGGGTTCGACGCCTCGGTGCTGTCGGAGTTCCGCGCGCGATTGGTCGAGCACGGGTTGGAGGAGAAGGCGCTCGACCTGCTGCTGTCCTCGCTGAGGGACCGGGGCCTGGTGAAGGCCGGTGGCAAGCAGCGCACCGACTCCACCCGGGTCTTGGCCGCGGTCCGGGACCTGAACCGGCTGGAACTCGCCGGGGAGACGCTGCGGGCCGCGCTGGAGGCTCTGGCCTGCGCCGCCCCGGACTGGCTGGCCGATGCGGTGCCGGTTCGGGAGTGGGCCGAACGGTACGGGTCGCGAACCGACTCGTGGCATCCGCCTGCCTCGAAGGCCAAGCGCGCGGAGATGGCCCTGGTCTACGGCCGGGACGGATTCGCACTCCTGGAGGCGGTCCACTCGCCGGCCGCGCCGGTGTGGCTGCGTGATCTGCTGGCGTTACGGATCCTGCGCACGGTGTGGATGCAGAACTACCACCGCACCGTCACCGAGGCGGGGACGGAGGTGAGGCGGCGGGAGAGCGAGGATCTCCCGCCCGGGAGGCTCCGCCTGGCCTCTCCCTACGACACAGATGCGCGCTACGGCCTCAAGCAAGGCTCCTGGTGGACCGGGTACAAGGTCCACATCAGCGAGACCTGCGACGATCCGGTACCTGACCCGGCCGACGGCGAACCCGCGCCCCGGATCATCACCAAACATCGCCGCCACCGACGCCACGGTCACCGACGCGGAGATGGCCGAACCGATCCACCAGATGCTGGCCGCCCGTGACCTGCTGCCGGCCGAGCACTTCCTCGACTCCGGCTACCCGTCGGCCGAACTCATCGTCGCAGTGAAACGCAACTTCGGCGTCGTCCTGGTCACCCCGGTGCTGCTGAACAGCTCGCCCCAGGCCCGCGCCGGTGCCGGATTCGATCGGACGGCCTTCACCATCGACTGGGACAAGCGCCAGGCCGTCTGCCCGCGCGGGAGCACCAGCGCCTGGTGGAGTCCCGCCAGCCAGCGCGGGACGCCGGCCATCGTCGTCAAGTTCGACAAACAGACCTGCCAGGCCTGCCCCGTCCGTGACCAGTGCACCCGCTCCAGGACCGGAGGCCGCTCGCTCTCCCTCCAGCCTCGCGAACGGCAAGAAGCCCTCGACCAGGCCCGCGCCGAACAGATCAGTGAGCAGTGGCGCACCAAGTACGGCACCCGCGCCGGCATCGAAGGCACCATCCACCAGGCCGTCGCGGTCACCGGCATGAGACGCGCCCGCTACCGCGGCCTGCCCAAGACACACCTCGAACACGCCTTCTCCGCGGTCGCGCTGAACCTGCTCCGTCTCGACGCCTGGTGGAACGGCCACCCGCTCGACCGCACCCGGACCGGGCACCTCGCCCGCCTCGACCTCTCCCTCGCCGCAATAACCTGGAATTGGCCAGCAGGGGCGTCAGGGGCCGCAAACGGCGGTGAGAGGGTCTCGTCAGTCGGTATGCCGGAGGGCCTTGAGGACCAGGGGACGGGACATCGCGCCGACGCGCTCGGCGAGTTCGTTGGCACTGCCGCACTCGCGACCGGCCGACTACGAACACGAACTTGCCCAGCTCGACGACCAGGGACACCGGCCCCTGCGGACTGCTGGCATGGACGAGCCCGGAGCGTGAGCACGGACATCAGCCCAGATCAGGGTTGCCGCACGGATTAGCGTTGTTCTTTCCGCGAGAACTACTGGGACCCCGGGAGTCCCGTGAGTTCAGGGGAACTGAAGGTTTCTCGGCGGGAACCCGAGGGGTGGGTGTCCTGTTCCCGGGTGCGGCCTCTTGGGTTCGTTGTGA